>JBIKNH010000010.1:0-39862 GCA_044358815.1 Pseudanabaenaceae cyanobacterium
CTTGGCGCTCAAAAATATGCAGTTCACCCAACCTCACACCACAATCATCCATTGATTGATGCTTAAACAGCCATAATCTTCTGAAACCGCTACTCACTGGCTGTTTCTACATCCGTGGTAGATTCTGGAATGGGATTCGTAGATGAACCAAAGGCAACCCGTAAAAAAGGTGGAGCCAGAAAAGTAGTCAGAATGACCATGATAATAATCGACACCTCCAACGGCTTATCCAAAATGCCGCTAGCTGAACCGATGCCAGCAAACACTAGACCTACCTCACCTCGAGGGATCATGCCAACCCCGATCGCCACTCGATTGACTCCAGGTAGTCCAAACACTGCCCAGCCCGTCACCAGTTTGCCAACGATCGCCACCAGTACCAAAAAGACAGCAATCAACAGTCCTGCCCGATTCTCTGGTACTGCTGGGTTCAAAACACCCAAATCAGCCCTTGCACCGACGGTCACAAAGAAAATCGGGACGAGCAAATCAGCGATCGGTTTGATTAATTCGTCCAACTCCTTCCGGGCATCGGTTTCATCAAGTACCAAACCCGCTGCAAAGGCACCCAAAATCGCTTCAAGATGAATGGCATTCCCTAAAAATGCCATAAAGAAAGCGAAGATGAATGCCGGAATCACAATGTTGCCACGGGTTTTGAGTTGATCCACGATCGCCACGAAGCTTTTGTTAAACACACCACCTAACAAAATGGAGCCAATCAAAAATGCTGTTGCACTGACAATCAAGTAAATGACATTAGCAACATCAATCTCACCGGTTTTGGCTAAGCTGGCGACTACAGCCAAGACAATGATGCCGAGAACATCATCAATCACTGCCGCCCCAACGATGATTTGCCCTTCTTTGGATTTAAGCTGACCCAACTCTGACAGCACCTTAGAGGTAATGCCAATACTGGTTGCTGTCAGCGCTGCCCCTGCAAAAATCGCCGGAATTGCTGCCACATGAAATAGCAACATCAATCCTGCCGTGCCCGCCGCAAACGGTGCTGCCACCCCAACACAAGCGACTACGGTTGCTTGAATGCCCACCTCCTTGAGTTGCCGCAGATCGGACTCCAAACCAATTTCAAACAGCAGGATAATCACGCCGATTTCCGCCAGCACCGAAATCACTTCACTTTGCGACTCAAAGATCCGGTTCAGTGCTTCGGGCGCAAGGTGATTCAAACCCTGCAAGGCTGACATAATTACCGAGTCGGCAGCAGACAAACCGCCTTCGGGAAAGATCACCAAGTGCAATGCCGAAACGCCGACAATCACACCGGCGACCAGTTCCCCCAGGACGGGCGGAAAATCCAAGCGCCTAGCAATCTCTGCGCCGAACTTACTCGCGAGATAAATCACCACCAGCGTCAGTAATACGCTAGACAGAATAATAGGTGAATCCTCAGCAACAACGGTTGCCAAGAATGGTATCGGAGCTACGAGAGCAGCTATCCCTCCAATGAGAGGATGCAGCATGTGGGACAAAACCATGAGTTTAAAGCGATGAAGATTAAAAGTTTCACGGAGTGAGAAAACCACGAATGGTTATGAAAAAGGCAACCAATCAGGAACAGTCATGCCTTGGATACGGTTGCCTAGAGCTAAATCAGTCTAGTTTTCAATGAGTCATGCAGACAATCTGGATGTTGAATGACAGCAATGAAAAAACTGGGTATGCTCCAGCTTTTTGTACCCAAGTGATCTCAATTTAACAGCCCTCTGTACCACAGAAACTACTTCCATCTAATAGAAATTCTTGACTTTCTACTTTTACCTTTTTAGTTGTTGTCGGTTTCCATTCGATCAAAGTCCCCGACTAGCAGGGATAGATTCCCATATTCAAACTATTTAAATAAATGTTTAAACAATTATTTAAACAAATAAATACATCCAACAAACCATTAAGCCTTAATCAACTGCTTAAGCGCTGATTGAGACAGAATTTGGGTGTCATAGTCATCAGAATGAGTTGCATGAATTATGGCATTGACAGCTTTATGACCACCGATGGCAATTAATCCTTTGATGGCGTAATTGCGGACAATATAGCAATCGTCATTTATGGCAGTAATCATGGCATCAATAGCGGATTGAGCACCGATTATACCTAATGACTTGGCAGCAGACCACCGCACATCATCATCCTCGTCATGAACCAATATATGACAGAGTTTCGTGATGGCATCAGTGGATTTCAATTCCCCAAGAATCTTAGTTGAAACAAAACGGATTACTGATTTATCGTGAGACAATCCAGCGATAAAAATCTGTGGGTTAGCATTAGTTAAATCAATATCTTTGCATTGTGCCAACTCTTCAGCGGTCAGAAAGTCAGCATTGTCTATCTGAATTAGTAAATTGTTAACATCCATGAGTGAGCCTATTGAGATCCCTGACTGATAGGGATATGACAAAGGAATTACAACAAAATTTTTCGAGAATATTTCTAGTTCATCAAGATTCCTGACTGGCAGAAATTTGATGATTCTTCAATAATCAATACTCCCCCGCTCTCGCTGTTCCCCATCTATCGTTAAGCAACATACTAACTATGGCTTAGGCTAATCCTAAACTGCCAACACAACAAAATCCCCGTATAGAAGGGATCTGATACCTCTTAAATAATCAATACCTTAATCAATACTTTCCCGTCTCCCCTTTACTTCCTAACCATTGATGAGCAACACATCAACTATGTCTTCGGTTAATTCTAAGTTTTTAAATCGCCAACATTCTCAACTGGTAGGAATGTCTTCAATCTAACACTGCCTTAGTCAAGTTGTCTAGATCCTAGCTGCCTGTTTTAATCTGGTAAGTAATCTTCATCTAAAACCTAGGATGGTGTAAAAGTCGCTGTGATCGGAAAAGTGTCAATATTCATATTTGTCTCAATGGCGGAGAGTTTCCTTGCTGCTTTATAACAATTATCCATCTCATCAAGAAAATATTATTTCAGAGCGTGTTTGAGAAGTTTTAATCCCCCTAAATTCCCGTTAGAAAAGGAGACTTTTTTAGTTTTTTTCCGCATTGCTAAGGGGGGCTAGGGGGGATCAATCATTATTTTTAGCGAATATGCAGACTTCTCAAACACCCTCTAACTAATGTTTCCCTAATTTATCCACTTGCGCCTGCAAATTATTAACTACTTCTGGCGGTACGTTCGCCGCCTCCAAAACTTCAAACAGATTAATTCTTTGATCTCCAGGAATAGACTCTACTGCGGCAATTTCCACACCTTCTTGAACTTTTTGGATGGTCGCTCCCTGAGGAATCAGGTAACTGTTTTGCGCTTGTCTAATTGCCTCATCAGTGAAAAACTGTCCTTCTTTGGGTCCGTTTTCTGACATGTTGTCACTCCCTCTCTATAAGTTTCAATGGATAGAGTACCATGCACCAAAAACAACCGTGCATTAAGTTCTAAAAAGATTTTTAAACTGAATCGCTTAAACCTAATAAAAAACAAAAGCGCTGGTTTTTTCTGTCTGAGGATTTGTCGTAATTACCAACTAAAAAAGTAAAAATTAAAAAGGAAAAAGGCAAAAGTGTAGGTTTTGATTTCCATTAGCCGGATATCTTCAGCTAACAAAAATTTTTACTTTCTACTTTTACCTTTTTCCTTGTTGTCGGTTTCCATTCGATCAAAGTCCCCGACTAGCAGGGACTACAACCCAATCTTCCCAGTTTGTAGGTGGAGTAAAGTTTCCATTCGATCAAAGTCCCCGACTAGCAGGGACTCCGAAAGACCCAAATTGCAGTGGGCTTTCCGAGTGTTTCCATTCGATCAAAGTCCCCGACTAGCAGGGACTTCAATGCCGAGAAGAATAGTAAGGTCGCTTGGGTTGTTTCCATTCGATCAAAGTCCCCGACTAGCAGGGACGGGAAATTGACCGGATTTTGTCTGAGATGAACGGCTGTTTCCATTCGATCAAAGTCCCCGACTAGCAGGGACTGCAAGCTCTGTAGAAGTTAAGGCTTTCTTTGAGAATGGTTTCCATTCGATCAAAGTCCCCGACTAGCAGGGACTCGTTGTAGACGTAGCCAGTCTCCCAGCTACCCTCAACGAGTTTCCATTCGATCAAAGTCCCCGACTAGCAGGGACTCATAATGAGAATACAGTTCTTAAGACTATCAAGGGTTTCCATTCGATCAAAGTCCCCGACTAGCAGGGACGAAACAATAAGAAGCGCTTCTTCTTTCACAATAAGTTTCCATTCGATCAAAGTCCCCGACTAGCAGGGACTACAATGTCAACACGAAGGGTGCACAGTTTGTTCCGTTTCCATTCGATCAAAGTCCCCGACTAGCAGGGACAAGGTAGTTGAGGTTTGGTGTGTGCAAAACTCCTCAATTTAGTTTCCATTCGATCAAAGTCCCCGACTAGCAGGGACACAAAAAAACCGTTAGCGCCGCCATTGTCCATTCTTGGGTGAAGTTTCCATTCGATCAAAGTCCCCGACTAGCAGGGACTAGGGTTTAACCCAAAAGCTAAATATAATGTTTGGGGTGTTTCCATTCGATCAAAGTCCCCGACTAGCAGGGACAAATGTCAAATTCTTATTTCCCGTTGAGACTTGGATAGTTTCCATTCGATCAAAGTCCCCGACTAGCAGGGACTTTGAATTGCTTTCTTCTACCCACAGCCATCTGTTGTTTCCATTCGATCAAAGTCCCCGACTAGCAGGGACAATAAGCTGCTAGTTCCTAAACACTTGTTGCCATAATAGACAAGTTTCCATTCGATCAAAGTCCCCGACTAGCAGGGACACCAGCTTCCTGCACCCTGCGTCTGCTGATTAGAAGCAGGTTTCCATTCGATCAAAGTCCCCGACTAGCAGGGACTTGTACCTTAACTGTGTACATATGCATATGTAGGTCCTGTTTCCATTCGATCAAAGTCCCCGACTAGCAGGGACAAGAGGGGAGAAAGGGGAAGGATAAATTAGAGTTTCTGATGTTTCCATTCGATCAAAGTCCCCGACTAGCAGGGACCAGTTTGTTGTTTGCGGCGTGGCATCATGCCAGGGAGTGTTTCCATTCGATCAAAGTCCCCGACTAGCAGGGACTTAGTTTCAGATTGCTGATATACGGTTTCACCTTCATCGTTTCCATTCGATCAAAGTCCCCGACTAGCAGGGACAATGTGAAAACCTTTAACTATGCACAAATCAAGGATGTTTCCATTCGATCAAAGTCCCCGACTAGCAGGGACAGCTCCAGTTGCTGCATATCAAAGCTCTCAGCCTTGAGTTTCCATTCGATCAAAGTCCCCGACTAGCAGGGACATAAAGGTGAAGTTATCGGGTCTTTTACCCCTAACATGGTTTCCATTCGATCAAAGTCCCCGACTAGCAGGGACATAAAGGTGAAGTTATCGGGTCTTTTACCCCTAACATGGTTTCCATTCGATCAAAGTCCCCGACTAGCAGGGACATAAAGAAAGTAGGATCTGTCTCTACTCCAACTACAGTTTCCATTCGATCAAAGTCCCCGACTAGCAGGGACTGTGCATTGGATAGTAAGCTCCTATGCAGCCATTTGTTAGAGTTTCCATTCGATCAAAGTCCCCGACTAGCAGGGACTAGACTTTGCCTCTAGTGTGGGTGGCATTGTCGTTAGTTTCCATTCGATCAAAGTCCCCGACTAGCAGGGACGAGGAGATGCTAATAAGACTATAGAGTCTATAGAGACTGTTTCCATTCGATCAAAGTCCCCGACTAGCAGGGACCCTAAATAAGCAAAAGCTAGATGCTGTCTTTTGTGATTGTTTCCATTCGATCAAAGTCCCCGACTAGCAGGGACAAAAGACTACAAGACATATTAAACCGTGCTGAAGTTGAGTTTCCATTCGATCAAAGTCCCCGACTAGCAGGGACTCGTTGGTATGCTGACAAAAGATTAATTCCTATAGCCGTTTCCATTCGATCAAAGTCCCCGACTAGCAGGGACAATCTTCCCAGTTTGCTGGTGGAGTAAAAATTACTGTTTCCATTCGATCAAAGTCCCCGACTAGCAGGGACACTCTAGTAAAGAGGCTGTGTGTCTAAGAATAACCCAGTTTCCATTCGATCAAAGTCCCCGACTAGCAGGGACTACAAATAGAACACTAGATGTAAGACATAATAAGAGTAAGTTTCCATTCGATCAAAGTCCCCGACTAGCAGGGACAGCCTCAATTTAACACCGCTCTGGGCAAGGTGTCTAGACTCTGTTTGCGACCGTGAGGTTTTTTTCATGTGACAAATAAGTGATTTCATAAATGTAAAGCGCCTCAAACCTTTACCCAGCATACCGTCGGACCTCCCGACGCAAAATGGTCATTTGAGGCATTTTTTGATCACGGTCGCAACATCGATGATACAAAACGCAACAAACCCATAACCAGTAAGGGTTTGCGCCCCTAAAAAACGACAAATGTCAGGAAATGCCATATAAATAACCTAAACAAGTTATTACCCGCATCAAACCACTACTTTATCTTGTTAGTCCCCCTCTCACTTTGGCAAGATTGTTGCATAGTCTAGAGCGTCTTCCTAAGTCATGCTATCTAAGTAATCTGTCATATTGGCTGTGAGTACCAATCCAGAACCAGATATATCCATCTTCAACTTGGGTTGCAATGGCTCGATAATTAGACCCAATCCGAACCGACCAAACTCTTCCAGCCTTCTTAAACTGCAAGGATGGATGGGAAGGGTTATCCTTCAATAGCTGAAAGTTTTTATCGGCAAGTTCACGAATGTCTAATGGTAGATCATCATAATACTTCCAAAAACTAGATGCAGTTTTGTGTCTCACAGGTCTACTGTCTTACCTAGTTGATGTTCACCAAGTGCCGCATCAATTAAGAAATCGAGTTTCCCACTATTAGAGTCTAATTCAAGTTTTGTGTCCCAAATAGTCTGATCAAATTCTATAAACCATTCACGCAATTCAGCAAATGATTGATAGTCTAAGTCTGCGATTTGCTGTTCTATTAGCTCTACTTTTGTCATAACGTTTCATGATTAGTGACTACTAGGATGTTAACAGATCTATCACCTAACTAACAATGGAAACAAGTTATGATAGACCCAGACGTGATTTGCTAGGCTACAAAAAAACCGCGATCCTCACCTTTTGCCCATCACAGACCGCCCATGCCCGAACTACTCCTAAACCACCCCGATCAACTGCAAGAACGGCTCAAAGAAATTCCTTTAGAGCCAGGGGTTTACTTCATGCGCGATCGCCAAGACCAAATCCTCTACATCGGCAAATCCAAAAGTCTACGGCAGCGCGTCCGATCATATTTTCGGAACTTGGGGGAACTATCGCCTCGCATCGCCACCATGGTGCAACTTGTCGCCGAAATCGAATTTATCGTCACCCATACGGAAGTCGAAGCCCTCGCCCTCGAAGCGAACTTAATCAAAAAACATCAGCCTTACTATAACGTTCTCCTCAAAGACGACAAAAAATATCCCTACGTCTGTATCACTTGGTCAGAAGACTATCCCCGCATTTTCATCACCCGCAAACGCCGCATGGGACAACCCCAAGACCGCTATTACGGACCCTATGTGGATGTGCATAATCTCAAACAAACCCTCTGGATGATTAAACGCATCTTTCCCTTACGCCAGCGCCCCGTGCCATTGTTCAAAAATCGCCCCTGTTTGAACTATAACCTCGGCTTGTGCCCTGGAGTTTGTCAAGAATTGATTAGTACTACCGACTATCACCGCACCATGCAAAAAGTAGCGATGATCTTCCAAGGTCGCACCAGTGAACTGCTGACGAATCTAGAACAGAAAATGCTCCAAGCTGCTGAAGATCTCGAATTTGAGAAAGCCGCGCAATTACGGGATCAGATCAATACCCTCCGTAATTTAAACTCTGATCAGAAGGTTACCCTACCCGATGACACTATTTCCCGCGATGCCATCGCCCTAGCCCACGACAAAGATCATGCCTGTGTGCAACTATTCCAAATTCGTGCGGGACGACTGGTGGGTAGACTCGGTTTTATTGCCGACAGCCAAGGGGATAGCCCGTCTATGATTTTGCAGCGCACCCTCGAAGCCCATTATCAAACCTGTGACAGCGTGGAAATTCCCAACGAAATTCATACTCAATGGGAACTCCCAGAAATGGAACTACTCCAAGCATGGCTCAGCGAAAAGAAAGGGCGCAAAGTCACCATCAGCCATCCCCAACGACAACAAAAAGCCGAACTAGTAGAAATGGTGGAACGGAACGCCCAATACGAACTAAGTCGGATTCAGAAACAAAGCCAACGGAATCTGTCTGGATTGGAAGATCTAGCGGAAATTCTCGATCTTGATAACTTACCCCACCGCATCGAAGGCTATGATATTTCCCATATTCAAGGCAGTGATGCCGTTGCGAGTCAAGTAGTTTTTATTGATGGCATTCCCGCTAAACAACACTATCGCCATTACAAAATCCGGAATCCAGAAGTTAGACCTGGACATTCTGACGACTTCGCCAGTTTAGCAGAAGTAATTACCCGCCGCTTCCGGAAATATGCCGATCAGAAAGCCACTAAACTAAAATCTATTCCTAATCAAGAGACTGAACTAAATACCCTCAGAGCCGAGTTACCCGATTTAGTGATGATTGACGGTGGCAAAGGACAACTTTCTGCCGTGATGAATGCCCTACGGGAATTAGACATCGCTGATGATTTGTATGTGGTGAGCCTTGCCAAAAAACGGGAAGAGATTTTTCTACCTGATCAATCCCATCCTTTGCCCACCAAGCCCGATCAGCCTGGGGTACAACTCCTGCGGCGACTGCGGGACGAAGCCCATCGATTTGCGATTTCCTTCCATCGTCAAAAACGTAGCCAACGAATGCAGCGTTCCCATTTAGATCAGATTAATGGTTTAGGACATCACCGCCAAAAACTCTTACTCGAAAAATTCCATTCCATTGATCACATTATTCAGGCTTCCGTTAATCAATTAGCAGAAACCCCTGGCATTGGTCCGAAACTAGCCCAACAAATTTATCAACACTTTCACCCGTCCGCCGATCTGATGGGATAAGGTGGATGGTTTTGGGGTTTTCCTTGAGTTTTTCTGTAGATCTTTGCGAGTAATTGATATTGTTGTTTGATGTGTATCCTTTGATATGTAGTTTCAATATGCAGTTTCACCTCCACAGGCAAATCATGAAATCTCACCCCATAAACCCACAATTAGCCCCCCATAGCTCCAAAAACCAATCTAGCAACCAATCTAGAAACCAACCCAGAAAGACTTTACGCCTTGGCTCTCTAAACATACTTAGCACCATTTTAACCATAGGTATCGGTACTGTTGCGCCCCTGATTTTGCCCCTTGAATTGCCTTTAGTGCCCTTTAGCCATAGGTCAAATCCGGCAACGGATCACCCATTAGCTGCCATAGCCCAATCCAATACTCCTTCAGTTACTCCCCCAGCCTCTAGTCCCACGCCCACAAATCCCCCATCTACAGACAAGCCCACTGATAAACCTACTGATAAACCCCCAACCCCAACGCCTGACCCTAAACCCGAAACCAAACCCGAAATTAAACCAGAGGCTAAACCCGAAACCACTACCCTACAAGGTTTAGATGCCCAAGCCCAGCAGCTTTATCGCCAAGGCAAATTCACGGAAGCGCTGACAGTCCTTGACCAAGCCATCAAACAATATCCCAACAGTCCCACCACCTACAATAACCGTGCCATTGTGCGCTATCGCCTCGGTGACAAACAAGGAGCCTTAGCCGACTACGAACAGACCCTGAAACTTGATCCTAAATTTGTCCGTGCTTTTTATAATCGGGGCATTGTCCGCTCTGACCTTACTGACAACCAAGGGGCGATCGCCGACTATACCACTGCCATCAGCCTTGATCCCACCTATGGCAAACCCTATGTCAATCGGGGCATTCTCTTAGCTCAGCAGGGTAATCATGTCGCTGCCCTCAATGACTATAACCAAGCTATCACCATCAACAATAGTGATCCTTTTGCCTATTACAATCGGGGTAATAGTTACGTGGTTTTAGGAAAACGCATCGAAGCCGCCAGTGATTTCCGTCAAGCGGCAACGCTGTTCCGTCGGCTGCGGGATCGTCAAGGTTTCCAACGTGCCTTAGATGCTTTGGGACAGGTGAATAATTAGGGAATCGCCTTACTTTACTTCGGCAATAACCTGACCTATATCTTGGGGCGTAGCACCAGTTGCCAACATAGCCCTAATCAATAACTCAATAGAAACAGAAGCATCGCCATTTTCCGCCTTAGCAATTCGAGCCTGACTAGAACCCATCTTGGCAGCGAGTTCACTTTGGGTCATGATCTTTTGCCGACGTTCCTTTAGATTTTGACTGAGTGCTAGTTTAATTTCTACTAAAATAGACTCCTCAGGAGTTAGATCTAAAAACTCTGAAACTGAACCAAACTTCCAACCTTTAGCCTCTAAACGCTCTCTTTTAGCTTGATCCATCATATTCTCCTACTTAATCAGCATCATATCTACTAAGGCGCTTTTTACAAATATCAATCACATTTTTAGGTGTAGTTCTGGTTGATTTGGTAAAAACCTCTACGATTAGAATTGCATCATCATCAATCCGATAAATGATTCTCCAGTTTTTCTCTGCGTCGCGGATTCGCAACTCATGACAACGCTCTCCTATACTTGGCATTGGACGGGAGTGGGGTAATCCAATCAATACACCCTGTTGCAACTGCCTAAGCAAAACGCCAGTTTCCACTCGTGTTTCTCGGCTAAAGGGTGGAGTTTTAACCTCACCATGCAGCCAAACCAAAGATTTACTTTGATTTCCCATATTGTCTTATATCATATTTGACATGGAGCCTAATTTGCTCAAAAAAATCCCCAGCCTCATTACAGAAGTTGGGGACTAAAAGAATTAGTGAAAGGAATTTATGTAATTTGCTTGAATTAATTCCCTCAAATCAATGTCTTGACTAAGCCATCATCTCTTCTACTGCGGCGATAATGTCAGCAGGTTGGGGAATAGTCAGATTTTCGAGGGTTCCATTGTAGGGTGTAGGTACATCGAGCGCCGCTAAACGCTTCACTGGTGCGTCCAACTCATCAAAGAAGTTATCATTAATCGAAGCAATAATTTCTGCTCCCAAGCTGCCACAACGCATCCCTTCTTCAACGATCATAACGCGGTGAGTCTTACGCACTGAGGTATGAATTGTATCTAAATCCAAAGGTTTCAGAGAAATCAAATCAATCACCTCTGGATCGTAACCCTTAGCGGTCAAGGTTTCCACAGCTTTCAGAACGTGGTAACGCATCCGTGAATAGGTCAGAATTGTAATATCTTTACCTTCACGCACAATCTCCGCCTTGTCTAAGGGCAGTAAATATTCTTCATCGGGTAAATTTTCCTTGAGGTTGTATAGCAAAACATGCTCAAAGAATAAAATCGGGTTGTCGTCGCGGATCGCTGACTTGAGCAAACCTTTGGCATTGTAAGGGGTCGAGCAAGCCACCATTTTAATGCCTGGTACAGCTTGGAAATATGTTTCTAACCGTTGGGAATGTTCTGCCCCAAGGTTCCGCCCCACACCACCGGGACCACGGACCACAATAGGAGTCTTGAAGTTACCGCCGGAGGTGTACCGCAACATCCCAGCATTGTTGGAAATTTGGTTGAACGCCAGCAGCAAAAAGCCCATGTTCATGCCTTCAATAATCGGGCGTAAACCAGTCATTGCCGAGCCGATCGCCATGCCAGTAAAACTGTTTTCGCAAATGGGGGTATCGAGCAAACGCAAGTCGCCATACTTTTTGTATAGGTCTTTGGTTACTTTGTAGGAACCGCCATAGTGACCTACATCTTCACCCATCACATAGACCGTGGGGTCTCGCTGCATTTCTTCGTCGATTGCCTCACGGAGGGCATTAAAAAGAGTAACCTCTGCCATATCCAAATTTTTGTTAACTGTGTCGATCCCCAATTATAGCGGCTAAGGGGAATCGATCGCGCGGGATCAGAAACTTACTCAAACGGGGTTTATCCAGTTCGAGTTTAGCTATAAGCTGTTAAACAACTCAGTTAAGTGATCAGTTGAGCAATTAATGGGATGCCTTAAACACTGTTGAGTTAACATATTCAGGGCATCACTAAGCAAAATCTCATATTTTGATCTACTAACCACTACACCAATATTTAAACCATGAGCTACCCCGATTCTCTACTTTATACAGATTCCCATGAGTATGTGAGGCAAGAGGGCGATATTGTCACCATCGGTATTACCTTATTTGCTGTGGAACAGTTAGGCGACATTGTGTTTATTTCCCTGCCGGAAGTGGGGGAGAGCGTCACCAAAGGCGATCCCTTTAGCACCGTTGAGTCAGTCAAAGCCGTAGCTGAGATTTATGCGCCTGTGGATGGGACGGTGGTTGAGGTTAACTCAGAGGTGGATAGTTCACCGGAGCTAGTTTCTGAGGATAGTTATGGTGATGGTTGGTTGATTAAGGTACAACTTAGCAATCCTGAATCTGCCTTCTCTAACTTGATGAGCGCGAGTCAATATCAGGCTTTGATCTGTAGCTAAGCCCCCCCCTCTAGCCACAGAATCTAAAGCCAAATTGAAGCTTGATTGGGGTTGGATCAAGGTAATCAATCGGCTAACTGTGGCAGTTATCGCCTCAATTACCTGATCCAACCGTAGCGATTTAATCCATTCAATTTAATCCATTCAATAGTGGTTCGATAACAGTGGCTTGATCAAGAGCCAACCAAGGTTTGATGTTAAATTTAGGCAGATATGTAGGACTGAAAGACATAATCATTCCCCAGTAATCCGCCTATAGTCTACCTAACCATTGGCTACAACCACCAGCTTATCCCCAGGTTGAAACGTCACCAACTCGGATTTCTCAGGGTTAATCACTACACCATAGTTTTGTGATGCATCCTTCCCGTGGGCTTGAATCCGATAACCAATCGCCGATTCCCCCTGACCACTGGCAGCAGCAGCAACGGTATAGAAGTTCACAGGTTGTCCCAATTTGACGTAGTTGCCCATTGGTTTGAGATAAACTTCCGCTTGTTCGGGACTAAATAGATACTTGAATACCTGATTCAAATATTTCTGTTCCGCTACCTGAGCCAAAAGACGGCTGATAATCTGTTCACTAATGACGAAATCATCTGGTTTTGCTACCTGCGCTAATACTTGATTGCGCACATCGAGAATTTCCGCCACAATTGCCCCGTTGCTCTGCCGCCGATTTGCAATATCCCGCACTTGTAACAGCGTAACTAGGGTTTGGGAATCTGCCATCTCTGGAGTTAGAGAGGAATTAGACACCACCATTAACTGGTTATATTTTGCAATGTCTAAGGTTTCCAAAACAGAGCGTTCTGTAATATCCCCCCGAATATATTCCACCGTTTGATTGGTCAAATTAGCACATTGAGCAGCTAAAACCGTTTCCCCTTCTGGATAATCCGCCATGACGGTTACCGCTGAATCCGGTGCTACATAGGCATCTAGTTCACAAATCGTACTGGGAGTATTATAGTTCCAGCCTAAAATCAAGGTCTTTTCGGGATGGGGCGGGGTTGGTTCTGTTGCCAGAATTGCCGATGCATCAATTACTACGTTATCACCGTTGTTTAACTTTGCCGATGTACTGTCTTGGGCAACAACAATTACTTGATCCCCTGGCTGTAGAACTCTATTGTGTTCTGGATTGAGGTCAATGGTGTTATCTTGCTGAATTACGCCAATTATAGAAGCCTGAGCATAGGCTAAAACTGCATCACCATAGGTTTTACCCGTTAGCTCTGGTTCTGATTTGAAATAAATTTCATTGCCTTCAAAGCTAACCAGTTCCATATAAACCGCTGATAAACCGGATTGGCGACAAGTCTGCACCATCAATCTAGAAATCAAATCATTAGTGAGCAAAGTTTCTACTCGATCGCCACCAATGAGATGAACTATATCCAAGGTTTTGGCGTGATCTACCTGTGCCACGATGTGATACTCCGAATCTACTTCTCGCGGAATGCTAGTTAGAGCCAGAAGAGTCTTAATCAATTCCACATCACTAGAATCGCTGCGTGGATTCAACACAATCACTGACCGAGCCGACTGCACTCCCACCATGCGCAGATCATCAATATCGCTAGTATTACCAGTGCGGCAAACGATGCGGGTTTGTCTATTTCTACCAATCCGTTCTTGAATTGTGTCATCCATTTCCACTTTGTCCACATCGCTGAGGATTACAATGCAGTTTTGGGGATGATCATCCTTGGCGGCAATCAATTCGGGAACAAGGGTAAAAATCTGTAAAGACCATCCTAAAATCACAACATGGTTGGTTTCAATGACTTTAGAGCGTCCCTTACGGAGTTCTTGTAATTTCTCTTCAATACCACTGCCCAATAACCCGATTAAAGTACTGATGATGAAGATGCCGCCGAAAGCCACAAATAGCATCTCAAATCGGAATAACCAACTGGTATCACGGTCGGCAACATCTGCGCCTAAGGTGCGTGTTAAAGTTTCCCATAGGGTATCTAAGAAACTCCAAGGCTCATCATCGGGAAATACGCCAATGGTACTGACTAAGATGGCCGCAAAAACAATGAATAAAGCGGAAACTAATCCCAATCCAGAAATGAGAGAGATTGCTCCCCTCGCCATGAAATTATCGAAAAGATAGCGCCATCGTTCCTGTAATGTAACTTTGCTCATGATGAATTTTTTTAGATTAGAGTACCTAAGCTTGAAATACTTGAGATTGATTATGCCATTGTGTTTACCTTTGTTTTGGTCAATTAACACAACTTAGAAGCAATTTTTGACGGATTTAATGACGAATTTAATTCTGATTAATCGTATCTAGTCAGAAGATTTGATTTATGTAATTTGATCAATGTGATAGTCAGTGTAGTTTGACCAGTGGTAATTATTCCCCTAACGTCATTTCTGAACTTTATTTTTGCACTCTATTTCCTAGCGCCACTTTGACCAGCCCCAACCCTGTCGCACCGTCACAACCAAACCCAGTAAACAGATTACTCCCAAAAGTCCGGCTAGGGGATTATTACCTAAACCCGTTACCCAGTCTGGCACAGCCTTGGTTGGGATAAATAAATTGGTGGTGTTAATCACGTAATAGGACCACACCAGACCGCCATGCAACCCCACGGCTAAACTTAACCGCCCCTGACATTGCCGCCGCCCCAAAACAAAGGCGATCCCCAGTAAAACTAACCCCAAAAACTGCGGCCAAATTTCCAAGATTACCGCCAAAGGTTTGATGAAGTGCAAAATACTGTAGACCAAACTGCTTGCCCACAAAGCCACTAAGGGACTGTAACTAGATTCTAGTTCCGTGAGCAAAAAGCCCCGAAATAAGATTTCTTCCGCTAGCCCGACCCCTAACCCCGTGGGCAAACCCGCCGCCAATGCCATTAAAACCGGACTGAGCCAAGCATCCCCCCGCAATGCCCGCCAACCTAGTCCCCATTGCAAGCCAAATAAGATGACATTGGACATACACCCCAAAAATAAGCCGATGGCTAATTCCCGCCATGCCTTGGGGCGTTCGTTGCGAGTCACTAATAGCCCATAGGTGCGATAGGGTTGGCTATGACCGGAGACATTGCGCCCCCACCAACCCACCAGCCAAAGAAATTCGCTATATAGCAAAATCACTAAAAATACACCAACGGTTTCCCCTAACCACAGATATAAAGGAGCCGCCACGGGTAGCCACAACACCAGTAAAACCACAAAAAATAGCCCTAGCCGCACCGGTGCTAGAGCAATGCCACGCAAAAATTTACTGAGTAGTTGACTTAAAAATTTAGCGAATTTAGCTAGATCTGTCATGATTTTTAGCTTTGGTTATGAGCTTTAGTTAAATGTCTCTCATTCACCCACAATATCAACCCATAGTTAATCCCATAGTTAATCTGTGATGTAGAGACCGCACACCAAAAATCATGGCATAAAGGTCTATCTAATACTTTTCCAGTTATTCCGCTGGTTCGATGGTACTAGTCAAACCTTTGGACTGTAAGCCTTCACAATAAAATTCGGCGTGTTCTTGGACGCAGGTAATCACTAGGGCGCAGCCGTTCATGTGGGCTTCCATCATGATATCGACCGCTTGGGGTTGGGTTAAGCTATTGACTACCTGTAATAAACTTTCGACCACGTGTTCCATAGAGTTGTAATCGTCATTGTGCAGTAAAACCCGATAGCGAGGGGCAATTTTGCGTACTGTAGACTGACGTTCAATGGTTTCTGTAGACATAGTTTTCAATAGGGAAATGCACTGGTAGATCGATGATAAACCACGAGCCGAGATTGCGAATAGGTATTAGGTTGGATCTACATTATATCTTGGGATTAAGGGGTGTCAGTTGGGCTGTGTCAAGATTCGTTTAAAAATCAGGTGAATTGATTGAGTAATGGATTGAGTAGGTATTGTGGTTTTGTATTAGTTTTCAATTAGTACTTTAGCGACTTTTTGAAGTAGGGATAATTTGCTGTTCTCGCTAATTTTCAAAATATCTTGGGTTAATGTCCCAAAGTGTAAAGCTATGATGGGATGTTCGATTAGTTCAGAGGTGGGAACTTTTTCTCCAGAGTATCTGTTCCCAATCATATGGTAAACCTTAAAACCATTGCTAATAGATTTACCCAGAGCTTGAGCAGGTGGGACAAAGTATTGAACAAAGTTATGATTCTTCAAATCAAGGCATATCATATTACGGATCTTATTAGCAGGTTTTAAATCACTGCTGTAGTAAGTAATCAGCGGAAACAACTTACTATCATCTTCCTTTTTAGCACTTCGATTAATTTGTAGAGATCCTGCTTCAAGTTCTTCAAGAATCCTATCTCTACCAATTAAGGTAGGTGTATAAAAATCATCGGTATAGCAGCTAATATGGATTTCTGCCTCTTCATCTACAAAGTACTGTTGATCATCAATTAAATTTTCTAAACTACTTCCTCGTCTTCTTAAGAATTTAAATTTGTTCTTAATCTCCTTGAGATCATGAATTATACTCTTAATATAAATATATCCGTCTCTATACAAGAAATTAACTACAACCGCTTTACCTTCCTTACCTCTAGGAGAACGAACAGATATAACAGAAAATTGTTTTTCAGATAGTTCTTTGGGAAGAAAATCTGAGTGAATAGGAAACCCATGTTCACCGTTTTTAATACTCTTCTTCATCCAGTTTTTGATGGCAATCTCAATTAGAGATTTCTCATATTTCGGACTAAGTTTAAGTTTGTATTTTTTATAGAAATCCTGCCATTCTTTTTTATTAGTTTGTTTCTCTAGATAGCACATCATTAATTCTTCATCATCTAATAATTTACCATCAGCAAAAGTTTGAGTATCCTCTCTTAGATCATCAATAGTATTTTTGAGACTGTTATTTTTTTTCTTAGTGTTAGTCTCATCATATTTATCTTGACCAATCTGATACTTTAGAATCACTGGCACGGTAGTGTCACTACTTTTAAAAACACCAAACTTATTTAAATTTAATCCTTGAGTACTAAAAAATTTACCCGTTTTCAAATAGCTATAATCTCTTTTTAATTGTGAGTAGAAATCAACTTTACCCTCATGTTGATCTATTTTAGAGGTTCGATACCAAAGTCCATCTTTTGTTTGGTATGCCATTGAACCAGTTTCTTCGTCCAGTAGCTTATTAAGCACTAGATAGTTTTCAGTATCACGTAGTTTAATACTTGACCAATCAATTACCTCAGTGATATTCCAGCAAGAATCATCTTCGTCGTCGTTATCAATCTTTTTATAATTACTGATAGATTTGCCGGATTGATAGAATTTCACCGTGGCAACATATTCCTGATTGCATAGAAGATTTTCTAGGATTTTTTGCTCAGATTCAGTTAAATCAACTCCAGTATTATTAATGATTTCGAGTGATTCTATTATTGGTCTGTTTTTAATAAATGGATCATCCAGATAACAGTCAGCCTGAAAGTCTAGCTTTTCAAAACTAATATCACATTCTGTTAAGAAGTTTTCAAATTTCGACATCAGAATTTGATAATGATACACTTGAGTCTGTTTAAATTCTTTAAAGTCATCACTTTGCTTTTCAAAAGTCATAAACTTAATTTTATTGGACTGCCGTGCATCTTTGAAGCGATCAAAATAGTACTTTCCATTTTCTCTATCTTCATAAAGAAGTAACTCGCCTAAATCATCACCGTCAAAAGTCATGTAACTATCTGTAATCAAAAGAGATAAATGTTTACGTGTTAAAGTTAATGTTACCACATTAAACCGGTTGTATTTAACTAATACATTTTGCCCCCAAATTTCAATCCCATTTTTTGATTTGTTGGGTTTAATAGAATGGATCAAAAAAAGTTCTTCAAGCCCATGAATGTTATCAATATCCAAACCTTGGGAAATAAGATAGAATTTAAAAACCAGATTTAAAATTTTTTCCTTGTTTTCAGGAAATAGCTTTTTCCAACCAGAATGCCTAGTATTTGGTGAAATAAAGAAAGCAGAACGATCTCCAGTAGATGATAAGAAGTACTGTATATCTTTATAGTTAAAATCTTTGTTATATGTATCAAGTATCTTCTTGATTTCCCGTTTAATTGCTCTATGTTGTTTTTGAAAAGAGTTAAGAGACGCTCCCTCATATTGACTCAAATCCAAGTCTTTAGTACTGAATGACTCAATGCCTATATGAAGCGTATTAGTTAGATAATCATAAAGTTTATCAGCAACTTCATTCACTGTACTAGTGATTTTTACTTGATTTGTTCTGGATTCATCGGATTTTTTGTTAATCATGATGTCTTTCATTTTATTTCTCCTTACAAAATAAAAAATCTCTGAGAATATTAGATTCAATTGGGCAGTTGTAATCGTCAAAATAAATCAAGTTTCCAGAAGACAAGCTAGGTGAGTATTTTTCAGTTTTCTCCTGGGGCGCGTGTAAATTTAGAAGCAATCCTTTTACAGTAGTAAACTCTTGATAGCTTTCAGCAATTTTCTCTAGTTTAGTCTTAGCCTTTTTCAATGCTTCACTAGACAGTCTGTCACCTGAAGGCTCACTCCATGACTTAACATCAATGCAAAACAGTGTATTTTCCTTAGTGTAATATAAATCAAAAAGTTCATAGAGTTTGTTGTATTTTTTAAAATCTAGCAGCTTCTCAAATCCATAACCATCTTTAATCTTTTTCCAGTTATCATTTTTGAATATGACCTTTGTAATCCAACAATCTACAAAGTTTTCTGCTAGAGATGGTTTTAAAACATCATAGAAAAATGACGGGCGGGGAATATAAGTGTTAAAAACCTCAAAGTCAGGGATCAACTGGTTATAGATTTGATAAATTGAGCTAGTAGAAAAATTAACTACTTGAATATCATGATCTTTTAGTTCATCATCTTCAATAGCCATTTTGAGACGGTCAGGATATAACTGTTCCAAGTATGCATATACATTTCTTCCATGAATGCCGTCGCTGATCACAATGTATTTTTTACCATTTTCTTCCTCCTCAGCTAAATATGGTACAAAATCAGTTTGTTTTCCATTGCAATAAAACAACGATTCAATAAATTCAGGATCAAATAAACCTGATTGCCTTAACTTATTTAAGTATTGATCTGGCGCTTTAAAAACAACTAGATTGCGGAGCATATCCCATATTTTAGTAATTTCAATATGATGCTTATCTTGATGAAATTCTTCAATTCTATCTAACATTTCATTTCTAAATTCATGAAAAACTCGACAAGCGTTAATTTCATCATAGACATGATCTTCATAGTCCGCAATTGCTCTTCTCTGTTCTTCTTCCTGGACTTTCAAATACACGCTATAGTTATTAACTGAAAGCTTGCGAATTTCGCTTTCTTCTTGCTCTTTCAAGTATCTATAGAAGCTCACTAGATTTTTGCGAGTTTCTTCATTGATGAATATTTTAATGACTTGGTTATCTATATCCCGCCGTTCAGATCTGCCAATGGTTTGTAAAATATCTTTGCCTAATAAAATTTGATGTTGATTCCTTCTAAATGTAGTAGCTTCTGGTTTATTCACATACTCATTAAAATCTTTAATTTCAATGCGGGAATCTCCGATATTCACAATACTCTTCATCAGTGCAAAGTGATACTGAATTGTAGATTTTGATGCTTCCCTTGATTTTGGATTCATCACTGTGTAGTAACGATCCATTAACAAAACTAGGCAATCGAAATCTTTTTCCACCCCGTTTCTATCTCTAATAATGGGATTTAATCCCTTAGAGGCTGACTGATAGGCTGAGATAAAAAATATTTTTTCTCCTTCTTTTTCCTGTAACTCATCTAGATATGTTTTTCCTTGTGCGCCCCCAGAATACGAGTCATTAAATTTGGATTCATAAAATATTAATTTAATGGAAACATCACTGCGATATTTAGGATGATTTATCTTGGCTCGATATATATTTGGATGCTCTGGTGAAGGCTCAAATATAAAGTTGCCATCCCTCTTTATCTGATATTGACAAATTGTTTCTTTAATCCAGCGTAATGTTTGAGTAAATGCAATTATTTCTTGAATTTCCTCGTCTTCAAATAAATACAACAGGAATCTTACAAAACCAGTTATTTCTTGCTGCTTATATTTGCTAAACCAACCCTTATCACTTTTAAAATTACTAATAATTTGATTAAGAGTATTTTTTTCAATTTGGCGAATAAATTTTTGAGTATCTTGATTAGGGAAAGATAACAAATCCTTATCAAAGAAATTTACTAAAATCCTGCGATTATTACTACGATAATTTCTGATTTCTTCGCAAAGGTTAACTTCTTTTGATGTCATTTTTTGAAAAGTACTATGTTGTGAATCACCACTCAAAGTATCTTCTAAATAACACATATCATAGCTTGTGGTTAGATCTCCATTGATACCACCAGTAGCTGAAATCAGGAAAATAACATTGCTATTGTTCCTTAGCATGGAAACAATTTTGTGTTCAGGGGAAGTAAATATAGCTGTGCTACCAATTGAAACTTCTCTTAACTGATGATCAATCAAATTATTTTCAGGGCTTTGATAACGTGAAATTTCTTTGATATTAATAATAGATTTATAACTTTCATAAACATAATTTCGGTTTAAATACTGTGATGCTTTACTATTACTGTCTGACTCATTTTCAGATAATTTAGTTTTAGCTTTATTGATTTGCTCTGACCAAATATTTAAAGAGCGAGACTGGGAATCATCAGCTTTTAGCACATTTGCCAAAGTAGTTCTGATGTGTCCAACTTGTGTACGGATGGCTAATATGACATAGATTAATTCTGCTAAAGAAGTCTTATCCGAAGTCTCTTCTTCAGTTATATATACATGCCCCCCTGCTTTTTGAGCCAAAAAAAGCCTCTGTAAAACTTCAATGTTATAAACATACAAATTGTTGTACGCAAAAATATTCATTAAGTCGTTACTAATTTCGCTATAAAGCGATTGGGGAATCAACAAACTTCTGTTATTTTCAAATTTTGATAAAACTCTAGATATTATTTGGAAATCTAATTTGAAATCTGATTCAGTAGATTGTTGATTATCACTAGAATTAAAGAGTTTTGTAATATCATCAATGTCTACTATCGCTTGGCTAAGCCCTTTATATAGTTTTATTACATGTTGAATAAAATTAATTGAATTTCCTTCACCATAAGTTAGACGCTGATATAAGTCGGCTTGATTTTGGAATTTTGAATCAAGAGTTTTTCCTTGTTCAAGATGCTCCCGAAAAATATCAAAAGCACCTTTATTCCCATCAAGGAAATCTAAGAATTTTCGATTTTCATCTCCAAGATTAGAAAATAACATAGAAAACTCTCTGTTAATCGAAGACAGAACATTATTGATTGCCAATCTTTCGGGAGAAATAATATCTATTTTTTTATCTAGAATAATTTCATAGCCACTTTCCTGCTCGTCAAACGCAATAATGAATTTTCTTGATTCATTTGAAGATTGCTGAACAAACTGATCTAAATAACTACTCTTCTTGATCCAGTCTTTTCCATTGTGTGTGAAATACGGAATACTAGTCTCAAATTTATCGTATGTCAGCATTAAAATACCGGACTTTTCCCGCAGAAGATGGAGAGGATAAAATATCTTCACTAGTTCGAGTGACTCTTTTGACCAGATAGTTTCATCTGGATGGCATTTGATCAGAAAATCCAAAAAACTTTCGATTAAATTATTCAACTCTTGTGTTGCTTTTTTAATCTCAGAATCATTAAAATCTTGACTGCCAAAGCCAGTATTTTTAATATATTCAAGTCGGTTTATAACACTTTTTACTTGTATAAGTCTTTGTTTGGTTTCATTTACTTTATCTTGGGTATATGAGGTTCTGGCAACCCAAATATTTTTATCCTCAATTATTGAATCAATCCACTGTTTGTATAATTTGACGTTTTGATCTGCCATTTTCATTTCTATTGAATTTATCGTATAAATAGGCACATTTTTATAGGCTGCCCGAACTGATTCTGGAACCTGTAAATGCTCCCGTAATGGCGCAACATATATACCAATGATTTGCGTACTAGGGTTTGCTTTGATTGTTTCACAGATTGCTTGAAACAACTGGTGGGTCTTCCCTGAGCCTGTACCGTAATTGATTAGCTTCAGACGAGAGGAATTTTCTTGAAAACTTTCTCTAATAGTCTCAAGATAAAAATCAAGAATTTGAGAACGATATGATTCTGAACGATTACTAGGAAAACTCATTTTTCTTGCGTCCCAAGATATTAAATCAAGCTTTATATATAAAACGTTTACCCTTATATATTACATGTAGAAAACTAGGTTTTGGTGGTTTTCATGATACTAATATCCTAAATTTTATTTGATAGATTTTCGAAGTAGCATTGAGTCACCACAGGAAAATTTACCTAAAAACACAACAAAAAAATACAAGAGCCATAACAACCCTTGCATTTCAAAGTTTTTAATTGAGTACCGAAATCATTCCATAATCTTTCATTCCATTACAGAACTACTCAATTACTTCACGACTACCTTACCTTTCATCCCAGCGCCACGGTGGGGAGAGCAATAGTAGCTGTATTCACCAGGCTCGGTGAAAGTGCTTTCTAACTCAGCCTTAGGCTTCTGGGCTAATTTCTTGTGCGACAACTCAGGATGACCATCAATCACGATGTTGTGAGGGAAAGCCTTGTTATTGACCCACTTAACGGTATCGCCAGCACTGATCTCAACAACGTTAGGCACAAACGCCAATTGACCACCATCACCACCCATCTTGACCGTCACAGTATCTGCCGATGCAGCACTGCCATAACCAAAAACAGCACCGATTACCACAACCAAGCTAGCCAACAAAAGGCCCAAGCTTTGCAAAAGAGATTTTTTCATAACTTAAAAAACGATCGACTCGTTAGGTTGACATTAGGGGCAATATTAATCTAATCAAGTAACCCAATCAGGTAACCCGATTAGGGTAAATCCTCAGCATATCCGACGAATAGCTGCCCCAGAGGAATCAAAACGCCATTAAAACAGGCAAAAATTCTCTAAAACAAGAATTCTCGTTTAGTAGTATATCTTGCCACCACCCCAGCCAATACCTTTAGCCTTGGGTGAATAAAGAATGTAACCAGCAATCAACTTCAAATCATTGTCAGTCAAACCGCGCATCGTCGGGAAAATATCGCTACTGCGCAGGCTGGGATGGGTTTCGTAGATTTCAGTTTCGCCGTCATAGGTGGTGGGGTTCTTCATGTAGTCGATCAGACCCACGATGTTATTCCGCACTGGATTAGCGCCACCTAGGGACTCAGGCGACAAGTTGACACTAGGATTGGTGAAAGTTGTCCCGCCCAAGTGGCAAGTAGCACAGGTATTACTAAATAACTTTTTGCCCTTAGCCAAATCCTTTTCACTCAACACAATATTGTTAGACTCGTCAAAAGGAAAAGTCCGATTTTGCACGGGGATGCCAGAAGCCTGCACACTTTGCACCGCAAACTGTAACACCATCACCATCGCGAACACTGCCGCCAAGAGGGGTTTCAACCAGATGGTTCTTAAATTGTTTTTGATCATAGTTAATCAATTAATGGGGGGTATCTAAGAAGCAGGATAAGAAGATTTTGACAAATTATGGGATTTTATCTTGAGATTGCGCAGCCATAATCACGGCTTTAGCATCTTCTAGGGCTAGTTTAGTGTGGGCATCTTGATAACGAATCCCCAACCGATCGCACAGGGCAAACACAGCCTCAAGGGAGAGCTTATAGTCCGTCGCAATGTCGGTGATCGAATAATCGGCGAAGCCCATAGCCAAAACGTTTGTTTATTAATTCTAGAGATGTTTGTGCTATTTTCTCATGTATTACCGCCTCTATCAAACCGCTAACCATCCTCAGTCTAACGAAAATCATTCCCACAATCTTGATCTGAGGGGAAGTCCCTTGGAAATAGTGCGAATAAATTGGCACAAATCACCATAAATCACCATAAATATTTGCATAAGATTTGGCTGAGGGGTGCTGATTTAGGCGTATCGTGTAACACTAGAGAATGTGACCTACACCAATTACCTACATTAAGTGTGATGGCTGGAGAAACTAGATCCTTAGATAATCAACTGCTCACGGTGATCGATGCCCCCACTGAAGTAGTTGTGCGCCAACCAGTAACGATTGTTGGCTCATTTCCCGTAGGAGATGTGACGCAAATCATGGCCACCACCTTTGATAATGCTACTTTGGCAGTGGCAATGAATATCGGGGCGGGAGAGTGGACGATTGATCTGCCCGATGGTTTTAATAGTCCTGGTACGCCATTTATTCGGGTCCAGGGCATGGATTTAACCGGTGTGATAGTCAGTGAAAAGGTTGTTAGCATTGCGGTTAAGCCCGAAGCCTTGCGACTGGTAACCAAACAAAGCACCCTGTTTAAGGCTTCCCCAGCCGATTCCATGACTTTAGATGAAAACCAAAAAGTCCTCCTCGGTCCCGACGAAACCGTAGAACTGCAACGGTTCGGCACGGTGGATGGTCATTATAAAGTTTGGTTAACCGATTCCATTGATCCGGTGGGCAGTTTTGGTTATTTCTATATCCCCCATGTGGATCTGATCGCCCCAGTTACACTCACGATCAAGCAAGACACCCTTTTCAAAATCTCGGCAGCTCCCTCCAGCAGTCTTGCGCCGAACCAAAAATTTGATGTCAAAGCAGGGACTAAGTTCACCCTTGACGGTGATTACTTTGTTGAAAATCATCACGTTAAGGTGACCCTGAACGAAATGAAATCCCCCTTCGGTAAAGTGGGCTATTTGTTTATTCCCCACATTACCCTAGAAAAATTAGGGCAAATCGTGCCCTTGGGTGCGCCCCCAACTGTCGAAACCATTACGTCCGTTGGCGCAGTGGTCACCATCAAGACCGATACTTTTTGCAAAGCTTCCTCCGCTAGTTCGCGGGAACTACCAGAAGACAAGAAAATTTTACTCAAGGCAGGGACAAAGATTCCCATTGCTGGCTATGCCGCAGTGGATGGACATTTTCGGGTTAGATTTGCCTCACCACTGGCTCCCGTGGGTAATGTGGGCTTTTTCTTCTGGCAACACGTCACCATTACCAAAGACGGTAAGGTCATGTCCTATGACCCAGAAATGCGCACTATGACGGTCAAGCAAGCCACGATCTTGAAAAAGCGCCCTGTGGAATCAAAACAATTAGCCGCCAACGAGCAAGCCCCCTTAGGCGCTGGTCAGGTCTATGGCTTAGATAGCTTTAGTTTGAGTGACACGCACTTCCAGGTTGCCCTCAACGAAAGCATCGGCGGTGTGGGTAAAACAGGATTCGTCTTTGCGGGTCATGTCACCCTAAAACAAGGTAACAAAGTTGTTGACATTAACCCTAAAAAGAAAGTTTTGGGTGTGCCTTACTTTTCCCAACGGGACAACCCTCGCGATCCCTTTGTGACCTGTAATGTGACTTCTACAGCAATGGCGCTCTGGTTTCATGGTGTGCGCCCCCGCAATCCTAACCAACAACTAGAAGACGAGTTATATCAGTGGATTATTGACCGGTATGGCGCATCCAGCCGTACCGACAACTCAGTCCTGAACCAGCTATACAATGCCTATGGTTTTGATGGTGGGTTTAGTACGAGCCGCACTTGGGCACAGATCAGGCAGGAAATATCCGCCAACCGTCCTGTAGTGATTGGTGGCTATTTTACTCACGGTGGTCACATTGTTTGCATTATTGGCTATGACGAAGAAGGCTTTATTGTGAACGATCCCTACGGCGATGCTCTCACAGGCTATGCCCAAACCGAAGGCGCAAACCTTGTCTATCCGTATACTTATATGCGAGAGATGTGTGGCACTGATGGAGATGTTTGGGCGCATTTCATCGTGCCTCGCCGCAAGTAGTCCAACATAATCAGAGTGGGATCCCGCCTCAATTAATATCACCTCAATTAATATCAGAGGAGCCTCAGGCAGCTAGAGAAAATCAACTCTGCTACTTGAGATTCCTTAGGTTTATTTGTTTTGACTCCAAAAGAGAAAAGCATGGCGTTTGTGTATCACCATGCTTTTCTGTGGGAGCTATTTGATTTTAGGAATTACTTAGAAATTACTTAGGGGACTGTTGGGTTTGCTTTTCCTCTAACTCAAGCCAAGAGATTAGCCTTAGCTAGATTACTTGAAAGAGTGCAGGATTACAGCAAGCCGATTTGAGAAAGAATGCCGCGACCAGTCAGCAATTCGGTAGCGATACCGATCACAAAGCCCAACATAGCCAGACGACCATTCCAAGTTTCTGCGAAAATATTAAAGCCAAATTTAGGTTCGTTGGTTTCCATGGTCTTGTCCTTTAGGGATGAAGGTTAAGAATTATTGCGATTGATTTAATAATAATTTACGATCCCAGTATTGACATACCGCCAAAGAGAGAGAATTTCTCACCTAGTAACGGTTTTGGCTGATTGATCCTATTACTTTAACTTATGCCTTGACGGGTAGCAGGAATCGAATTTAAGTAATTTTTCTGGTTTAGGCTGTTTCGTTTGCCGCTGCATTTTGTTCTAGCTGTTCAATCCGTGCTGTTAACTTACGCACCGTATGCAGCAATTCCGGCAGTTGACGTTCGGCAATGGCGATGCGCTTCCAGGTTTTTTCGGGCACAGGGGGATAGCCCATCACGGTTACACCTGCATCTAAACTCTTGGGTACACCGGATTTAGGACCCACCACCGTACCGTCCCCCACACTAATATGTCCGGCAACTCCCACCTGTCCCGCCAAAACTACGTGATGCCCCAGAACCGCGCCACCCGCCAATCCCGACTGTGCCGCAATCACGGTATGAGGACCGACTTTCACGCCGTGACCAATTTGCACTTGATTGTCAAACTTACAGCCACGACTGATTAACGTAATTCCTACCGCTGGACGATCTACCGCTGTCAAACAGCCTAGCTCCACATGGTCTTCAAGCACCACATAACCGGTTTGAGGCATTTTGTACCAAGTACCATCCCGCTGCGGCTCAAATCCGAAACCATCGGCTCCTAGCACCACACTGGGATGTAACAAGCAATACTGCCCCACCTGTGTACCTTCCCGTAGCACACAGTTACTGTGAATGATCGTGTGATTGCCAATGGTGACATCTTCGTAAATCGTTGTATTGGGAAAAATCTGCACGCCGTCCCCCAAACGTACCCGATCACCGATCACTACACCAGCACCGATATTTACATTTGCGCCGATGCTGCCCCCTTCCCCTATAATGACCGTCGGATGAATCCCCCCCGCTAAGATGGGTTTTTGTTCAAAAATCTCTAATATTTTGGCGAATAAAAGTCGAGGATTAGTGGTGCGTAAACATGGCAGAGCGCAAGGGGTTTGGGGATCAATAACCACCGCACTAGCTGCCGTTGTTGCCAAGTATTTGACAAATTTAGCTGCATTCACAAAACTAATCGCGCCAGTGGTAGCTTGATCGATGGCGGCTACACTGTCAATCAAAGGGTCCTGTCCCTGAGCGTCTAATTGGCAGTCCGGCAAAAGATCAGCCAGTTCGGAAAGTTTGATTTGGCGGCGATAGCTCATGGTGTATGACGAAAGATGACGAGGAGAATTTTAGGTGTTGTTGGGATCCCCCCTAGCCCCCCTTATTAAGGTGGGTAAGGATTTCATTGTTCCTACTCTTCCGCCTTTTTAAGGGGACTGAGGGGGATCAGTGCAGGCTAACTGGATTACCAGATCAAAATTATTTGATCAAATGAGCTACGGCGGCTTGCACCCCAGCCCCAGCGGTAAAGTTGCTGTAACCCATCACGGTCAAAGCGCCTTCTAAAGCACTAACCGCTGTGAGTACGTCGCGATCGCTGACAAAACCCAGGTGACCAATGCGGAAGATCTTCCCTGACAGGTGATCTTGACCTCCTGCCATGACAATATCGAAATGCTTCTTGATCACAGAGCGCACTTTCTCGGCATCTACACCTTCGGGAGGCAATACAGCGGTAATCGAAGCACTGGCACAATCATCCGCTGCCAGCAAAGGTAAATTTAATGCTTTCATAGCAGCGCGGGTGGCGTTGCGATGGCGCAAATGACGGGCAAAAATCTTATCCAAACCTTCGCGGTGCATGATTTGCAATGAAGCTTGTAACGCCATGACCATGTTTACCGAAGTGGTAAAAGGTGTGGTGTTTTTCAGGGCATCTTTGCGGGCTTTGCCTAAATCTAGATAGTATTTCGGCAGATTAGCAGTTTTGTAAGCTTCCCAAGCCTTGGGACTGACGGAAACAAATGCCAAACCAGGGGGAATCATGTAACCCTTTTGGGAACCAGAACCAACTACATCTAAGCCCCACTCATCCACAGGCACATTCATTGCCCCAAGACTGGTCACCGCATCAACGATGATTAAGGCTTTGCCGTGGGCTTTGACGTGGCGGTTAATTGCTTCGAGATCATTGACTACCCCTGTAGAGGTTTCGCTGTGGGTAATAATGACCGCTTTGATTTCTTTTTCAGTATCAGCTTCTAATTTGGCGCGAAATACTTCTGGATCGAGGGGTTGACCCCATTCCGCTTTGACCCGTTCTGCATTGATCCCATAGGCATCACAGACATCGCCCCACCGTTCTCCAAATTTGCCATTGTCACCGACAAGAACGCGATCACCCTTGCTCAAAAAGTTGATGATACCGGCTTCCATCGCTCCCGTACCACTGGCGGTGAGAACTAGGGTGTCGTTGGTGGTTTGGTGGAGCCATTTGAGCTTTTCGGTCACATCAGCCATAATCTTGCTGAAATCGCCGCTGCGGTGACCAATCGGTGCTTTTGCCAGAGCCAATAACGCCTGTTCGGGAACAGGGGTTGGTCCTGGAATCATCAACATTAACTTATCTTCCATGGGTCAAAAATTCTCAGAAAATCTACGAGAGAACGGATTGCTTGCTCTATTGTGTGGCACAACCAGCAAACTGTGGGCAAATTGCGGGCAAACTACTTGATGTTAGTACTTGCTGTCAGGTTGCATTTTACCGTGATTCAGGTAACGGATGAAATCAAGGGCAAATGCAGTGACAGACTTGACTAGCCTCAAGTTAAAGCCTTGTGCAATCATCATCTTGACCCAAAATAGTTTTAGGTTTTATTTGCTATTTTCGTAATGTTTCTTTATATTCTCTGGGATAATTTACTGTACTCCCGCCAGTGGTCACTTTCACCCCAGATTTCACCCCAGCTTTTGCAACTAGATTTCACAACTAGACTTTTACACTGAGTTTTAGAGATTCAGAACCTTAGGGGGAATATATTGGTGATACTGCTCTGGAATATGCTGCTTGAGCCAGTTTTGTACCATTTGGAATTGCGTTGCTGTCCAAGCGCCACCGCCCAACAAAATCAAGATCAAAATCAACCAAACCCAAATTGAAGTCTTAGGCTTAACGGATAAAGTTACCGGAGGTTCGGGACTGTGTTCAGGGGCATATACCAAAGCTCCAGCGGGTTCGTCGGTTTGCTCTGGTGCGTCTTGATCATCCTTTTGTGGCTCAGTGTCTTCAGTGGGTTCCTCGTCAAAAATGGTTGGTACCGTCACATCATCATCGGTTTCAGCATCTTCTTTAGGGTCATCAGGGGCAAACTTACAACGCATCAAAGCGACGGTGATATTGTCGTGACCATTACGGGCATTAGCTTCTTGAATAAGTTGGGTGCAACCCTGCCCTAGGGGATGGTTTTCCGTCAAAATGGGGCGCAAATGACTTTCATAGATTTCCGTTACCCGATCAAAGTCACTCAAACCGTCGGAACACAGCAACAGCAAACAATCTTCATCTAGCCAAAACCTTTGTACCCTCGGATAAAGCATATCGGAACTGCGGGTTCCCAAAGCCTGAATTAACGCCCCGCCGTCCATCCGTTGGGAAGAATAGCTGTAGAAGTTGTAACCCAAAATGGTTTCACGGGTAGAAACATCATCATCAAGGGTCATCTGATAGAGGTGTTCGGAACCAATGTAATAAGCGCGGCTGTCCCCCACATGCACTAGATAGATTTCATGGCGTTTTACCCCTTGGGGACGGGGTGCCACTGCCATTACCAAGGTTGTACCCATGCGTTGCTGGGCTTGCCGCTGTTGCTTATCATTTTGAGCAACTAGCAGGTTATTCACCATGTAGACAATGTGTTCTAACTGCTTAGTAAAACCCGCTGGTGAAAAGTCGGGATCTTGTTCCACATTAGCCAACAGAATGCGGATTTGATCTTCAAGGGTCTGGATCGCCAAAGAACTTGCTACTTCGCCGCCCTCATGCCCCCCTAAACCATCGCAAATAATCGCCACCCGATCCCGCAGAATCTCTTTCTGTTGAGAGCGTTTTTGCCGCTTTTGGTGAGGATAACAAGCATCTTCGTTATGATCCCGTCGTGTGCCAATGTCTGTAGCACTTCTGATTCTGATGCTGAGGGGTTGAGCTTCGGAATATTTGGCAGTAATCAGATCAATTTGATTAATTGCCTCCGGTAGTTTATATTCGCCACGCCCTAAAGCATAGAAAAATTCGGACAGGGGTTCTCTAACTTCGGTACGGATGTAATCTACAAAATGGTCACGCCAATAGTCCCCCAGATCCGTCAACTCCGGCGGTGGTAAATCCTCCCGCAGTTCCAAAATACGCACCCAGCCTCCATCAATCCGCACACAGTTTTCATCTAAGAGGGTACGGCAGACCTGCTGTTCGGCGAGGGGTTGCCAAAGGCTTAATATTTGGCTAATCATCTTGAGTTGCCGCATGGCAGAGGCATTTTGCCACTGACTCGCCATAGTCGGTAAAAGCTGCCCATCTTTATGCAAGGCTGCCTGTTCTAGGAGCAAGATGTCAGTGCCATTAAGACCATCATCCCCGATGCGCAACAAACCATAGGGACGGGGCAGGTGCAACAGCAACCGCGACAACTTCAGATAAGCAATCACCAAAGAGGGAAACTCATCGGGTAATTCAGGCAATTCATGGTCGTGGGTATCAATTACCACTTGGGAGTGGACCACTTGGTACCGATCATTAACCATCGATCCCGGCTTGTAGATTCCGGCATCTAAATTTGTCGCCCAAAGGTAGGTGGTTGGTTGCCCCTGTATATCCATGATTTACTGAAATAGTTATGTTGAACAGAATACTTAACGGTGTGCGGCATGTTGCACCTAAGGGTGTATCAAGAGCGTACACCTTGTTTCACATTTTCTGTGTACTTGGTCTATGGAATAGGCTGATTTGCTGGCACTGTCAATGATTTCAATTTCTAACAACATGATCATGGTTATATTACCAAACCAACTTCGATTGCCTAGGGTTGGCTTGGTACGGAAGACGTTACCGAATTATTGCCTAAATTATTACCTAAACTATAAATTGCCTAAACTATTCCTCAGGATTATCACTCAGGTAAGGTTTAGGGCATTTCATCGGGGAACTGCCAGGGATTGGGATAGATATGGGGCGTAGGGGGCTGGGGTGGAGTTTCGATGCGACCAGGGACAGGACGGTGGGCAGGCTGTAAACCAGACAACATCCGTGATAGCTGCAACGCATCCAGTACCGGTTTGGTTTCTCTGACCTTATGCCACACCGAGCGCCCCATCAGCAAATGATGGCTATGGCGATGGGCTTGGATTTGTTCTAGATAGGCTTCTCGCTCCGGTTGATAGTCCGTAGAACTGACCATTAATTTGGGCGTTGTGGCATTGGTCTGATCATGGCGCTTGGGATGAACTTGCATCACAATGCTGGCGATCTGCCCCATGAGATCAGGATAGAGCCATGTGTAAGCTGGATGGACCGTCAACTGACAGCGATGGTGATGGGATGCTTGATGGGATTCACTTTGTCCGGAACGATGTAATAGCAAATTAAAGTAACCGATGGCGGCTTTGCGTTGCGGCTCAAACACATATCCTGAAACTTCAGAGTTATGCTCTAACAACAAAGTGCCATAGTTGACCAGTCGCTCCATAGGACTGCACCGAAAATCACTAATGCCCAAGTCATACACCTGACGAATTTGCGGGGGCATTGCGGCGGTATCTAACTGATACAACAATCCGGCATCGGCATTACTCACCGCCATTAAATTAGGCAAATCAGGCTTATTGGCAGCTAGTTCCTCTAGAACCGAACCGTTAATTTCCCACTCGGTAAACTGGGCGAGGGGCTGAAATCCATTTTGTCGATATAACGCGATCCCGTCATTCTGATTGACATCCACCATCAAGAGCCACATTCGCGCTTCCCAGCAAGCTTCGAGGCAGTGGCGGATCAACTGGGTGCCAATGGCATGGGGAGAAGCACAGCCCAAACCAGAACCAGCATTGGCGATCGCCATCCGATCAATTTGCCAAGTACTGCGACTGTGATTAAACGGCGACACCTGAATAAACCCTTGGATGATGCCATTACACTCCAAAACATAAGCCCGCACATAGCGCTTGAGCATAGGATGCAGCGATGAGGGCAACCAACTCAACATCGACACCAAGGGAGTCCGCGCCCCTAAACGCTGCCCCCAAGCCGCAGTTTCGCCGCCTAAGCCATGCCAACAACCTAGTTTGGTAAATGCCGCAAAATGATCCACCGCTTGCAAGTCGCGGTATTGCAGGGGGCGGATGGTGCTGCCTACAGCCGGAAAGTTAGACATCATATTGGCACACGGGGTAGTACAGGACGGGGGAAAGGATTATGAGAAGAAGTTTACAGAGGGATTCCAGCGTTAGATCGACAGAAAGCTTGATGGCAAGACTTGACAGAGAGACTACTTAAAAGCGTATTTACTAGCCTGTTCATTAGCCTACTTCACTTATTTACGCAGCCTATAAGTTTCAGTCTACAAGTCCATTTATATAGAGAAGTTATTAATAAAAGAGTTGTTTGTTACAAAATTGTCAAAAAATGTTGAGAAATTTTACAGGAATATACTTTACAGGTAGATCCTTATGAGATTCTCTGCAATAAATCCGCAGTAAACTGGTTGCTCTACGCCAGCCGGTACCACTAGCAGTTATTTTAACCCATAACCGAAAAAGCCGCATTATCACAGAGTTAGAGGTTATTAGAAGGCTTCTTAGAAGCAACTCAAACGGGTGCAGGGAACAACTGTTGATATGGGAGTTAGTTGGTAGTTTACTGGGAAAAGTATGTAATGTGTGTAATTGGGGTGTTAATTGTGTGTTACATTGTTTTGATGCAAACTTTAAGGGGTATAAACGTTTAAGATGGCTAAACGCCGCAACCAGAAAAAAGAAAAAGCCTTGCGTAACCTCGCCTATGCACGCAAGTTTCGTAAGCGCACCACTTCGCGCTTTGGTCGCCGCCGCCCAATGGGTAGCAGCTTCGGTGAGTCTGATGAAGCTGAATCCGATGCCGAAAGCAGCGAAGCCGTGGCTACTAGCTAAGAAATTTCACCCTAAGTCATTAGATTTTTACTTCTTAGCTTCCTGTTTGATATTTCATTTCGCAAAATATCAACTTGTTTTCAATTTGCTTACTCCGACAGCACCATTAAGGCACGATAGTTCTATGCTTTGCCCAGCAGCCTAGATTATCGACTGGCTTTAGTGGTGCTGTGTTTTTGTGGCAAATTTTAGATTAGGTTTTAGACAGGTTTTTGATACTTACTCTTTTTTACTTTTTAGCTTTTACTTTTTACTTTTACGCCCTGCGGATTTATGTCGTCAGCATTTGCCCTCGCCCTGCACACTGCCACAAATAACTTAGAGCTTGCCCTAGGTGATTTATCCTGTGGTGATGATGGCTCGATGGTAACCCACAGTGAATCATGGTTATTGGGGCGAGAAATGTCGCTGAGATTACATAGTTGCTTACAGGAATTTATGGTGGGGCGAAACTGGCAGGATTGTCGGTTTATTGCTGTCGCCCAGGGGATTGGTAGTTATGCAGGAACGCGGATGGGGGTAGTAGTAGCGCGCACTTTAGCCCAACAGTTAGAAATTCCCCTGTATGGTTTTGACTGTGAGCAGATTAGTGAATATGCTCAAACTCAGGGGATGGTCAACCAAGCCGCTGCATTGTTGGTTTTGGCTGAGGCAAAATATCGGACCCGTGAGGGGGATTCAGCAGAGACACAAATAGAATCTCATTGGTCTAGCGTATTGCCTTTATATGCTGAGTCTGTCTAACTGGAATAGTGCAGGTGACTCGAAAACTTTAGAGAAAATTAACAATTAAAAAAATAATTTGCTTAATTCACATATCCGCGCCCAAAATACTCACTAATCGCCAAGATTTCCTAAATGTTTTGCTAAATATTTTATATGTTGCCTCCAATGGCATAAGTCATAGGTTGGTGACATAGCCAGTTGTTTGTCAATGTCGGAATATTCGAGATTAAAGCTATTACGATTAATTTCTTATACTTCTATAAATTACTAATAGTTTAATTAATTTATTAGAAGTGAAATTAAACCGTTAAAGTCTTACTAAGAGAAGAATTAACTCTATTTACTTTTAAAAAATAAATTCATTTTCAGAGATATTTGTTAAGGCTAAAGTCTAAGATATTTTAGCAAATTCGTTGCGGCAATTATTAGCATCTATGTTTTCCTAAGGCGCATCCATAGCCCCTGAGCCTAAAGACATTATTATGATCCCCTGGAGATCTGGTTAACGTCTCTTAAGATTAGCTGAACTAGTTACCTCAAGACGAGTATCATTCTGTGTCGTCACATGACAGTTTGTAACGCTTTCGCAAATCCCCTTAACTTGGAACTTTTAATCTGGAAGATTTTGAATTTGCCATATTTGCGATTCAGTTGCGATCAGTGACGACCAAACCTAATCGACGTTCGGGAAAGCTATGACACAGCATCTGCCCTATTCCATTACAGATTCAATTACTGACTTTACCCCCTCTAACCCATCCCCCAATTCCTACCAAACCCCAGCCACCATCTGGATCAGACGCGCTCTGTGGACTTTGGCTGGTGTGACTTTCTTTTTGATGGCTTTGGGCAGTGCCACCCGCGTCATGAATGCTGGGTTGTCCTGTCCAGACTGGCCCCTCTGCTATGGCGAGGTGATCCCAGCGGCACAGATGAACCTACAGGTGTTCTTGGAATGGTTTCATCGCCTCGTGGCTTCGTCTGTGGGTTTTATTACCCTGTCCCTGACCATCGGCTGCTGGTGGCAAAAACGCCAAGTGCCGCAATGGTTGCCCTGGGGTATGAGTGGCGCTTTGCTGTTGGTGATTGCCCAAGGGGTTTTGGGCGGTTTAACCGTAACCCAACTCTTGCAATTTGAAATTGTGACGGCTCACTTGGGGACAGGCTTGTTTTTCTTTGCTACGTTGCTTACTTTGGCGCTCTCTCTGCAACCCGTTGCGCTCCAGTCCTCTGCTAGTGCTAACCCTAGTCCGACTCTGATCAATGGCACTAATGGCACTCAGAATTTAGCCGTTCACAATTTAGCCATCTGGGGGACTACAGCCACAGCGCTTCTGTTTGGACAGAGTATTTTGGGAGCTTTGGTAGCTTCCCGTTGGGCATTACATCAATGTTTTGCTGGTGGTGAGCTTTGCACTGTGATGAATAGTCATCTCCTAGGCATTGCCCCAGTGACCCTCAGTATTGTTGCCATGATCTTTGTTACCAAGCGCACCGCCGGAGTTTCCCCTTGGTTAAAGCGGTTGGCACACTCATCGGGAATTTTATTGGTCTGCCAATTGATTATCGGTTACAGCACCTATCGCCTCCGGTTGCAGGTCGAACCTCTGACCGTCGCCCATCAAGCCACTGGTGCCGCTTTGTTAGGGGTTTTGGTTTGTTATACCGTGATCACTTGGCAAATGCGTCGGGTAGCTAATCAAACCACGCCCCAGAGCCTTTCCTAGGGTTTAAGGTTTAGGTTTATAGATTGCCTAACATTTGCTTTTTTCTTTTGCTCATTTCTGCACGTACTTTCCGGGGAGGTTAGGGATTATGGAAACATCACAGACAGCAAATTCAGTAACCCACTTCAAGCCAGCGATGGGTCGTCACCATCAAAACCTATGGGAAGTAGCACAGAGTTATATTCAACTCACCAAACCAAGAATTATTCTGCTACTGCTGATTACCACCGTTGGCGCAATGTGGATCGCTGCTGATGGCAAGGTTGATCCCCTGCTGTTGTTGGTTACGGTTGTAGGGGGGACTTTAGCCTCTGCTTCGGCGAATACCATTAATTGCCTTTATGACAGCGACATCGATCAGCTTATGGAACGCACCCAGTGGCGACCGATCCCCTCAGGACGGATCAAACCTAGGGACGCGATGATTTTTGCCGCAGTGCTGGCGATCGCCTCCTTTGGTCTGCTGGCTTACTATGCCAATCTCTTAGCCGCTGTGTTGGCGATGTCAGGGATTGTGACCTATGTTGGGGTCTATACCATGTGGCTCAAGCGTTCCAGTACCCAAAACATTGTGATCGGTGGGGCAGCAGGAGCAATTCCACCCTTAGTTGGTTGGGCGGCGGTCACAGGGGATCTCAGTTATGCCCCTTGGGTTTTGTTTGCGATTATTTTCTTTTGGACACCGCCCCATTTTTGGGCTTTGGCATTGATGATCCGCACGGAATACGCTAAGGCTAAAGTGCCCATGTTACCTGTGGTCAAAGGCGAAGCGGTCACTGCGAAACAAATTCTGATCTATGCAATTTTGTTGCTGCCAATTACGTTGTTACTGGTATTCCCGCTCCATGTGATGGGTGCAGTTTATGCCGTTGCCGCAATTTATCTAGGTGGTGCTTTCATTTACAAGGCATGGCAACTCCTGCAACAACCCGCTGACCTGCCATTAGCTAGACAAGTCTTTAAATATTCCATTGTTTATCTAGGTTGTTTGTGTGTGGCGATGGGGGTAGATAGCTTGCCTGTAACCCATACCTTAAGTACCCAAATTCTCACGCTGTTGTTTTAACGGCTATTATAGACAATTCAAATGAAAAACACAGCTTCGACTACGCTCAGCTACCTTACACCGAGGGCTGAGCGCAGTCAAAGCCACCTCTACAAATTATTTCAAACAACTATATTTTGATGGTTATTTTGATGCGGTGATCCCATACCACACCGAAACCTAGCTAAAAACGACAACTTAACTAAAAGCTAAACTAAAAACTAAAATCCCGTCACACTTTTTTGCGCTCTTGCAGCAAATGTGGCGGGATTTTGGTCTTGTAGCTGTAGCAGGATTTTTGACCCTGATTTGACCCTGATGTGTCGTCGGCGAACTGGGGGTAATTACTCAGCAATCACTTGTAACTTAATCGTGGCGCTGACTTCAGCATGAAGCTTGATCGCCACATCGAAAGTGCCCAGTTTTTTGATTTCCGGCAAGGTAATGTCGCGGTGATCAATTTCCAACATGGACTTAGCGGTGATCAACTGACCTACTTCCCGCTCGGTGACCGCACCAAAAATAGCATTGCCTTCGCCAACTTTCTTCTTGATGATGAATCCGCCGATCGCTGCCAAAGCCACCTTGCGATCCTCTGCTTCCTTACGAATATCTAGGAGCCGTTGCCGCTCTACTGCCTTACGCCGCTCCACTTCTTTGATCACACCTGGGGTTGCCCGCACTGCGAAACCCTTAGGCAACAAATAATTTTGCGCATATCCGGGGGCTACGGTTACCAAATCACCCAACTTACCTAGCTTGGTTACACCTTTGGTGAGCATAACCTGCACATTATTCTTAGCCATAAATTACTTGAACCGTTCTTGAATCGTGAATCAACTTTCTCTATCAGAGTCCGAATGCTATTAATATAGATGAATAGAAGTTCGGCAGGTTTGTCTTTATTTTTGCAGACTTACTATTATACCGAAAAAACCTAATTACTAGCTTAAGTTTTGGGCTGCTTGCTTTTTCACTGTCAGTCTTAGGTTTGCCCAGATCCCGCGTTGCACGATTCCTTCGGTTCCACCCATCCCAGTTTCCCTGCCATGCGTCAGTTTCCCCGCCCCAAAAAAACTTTATTTGCTTTGTGCATCTGCTGCTCCATACCTCTGATTGGTATCGCGGGGTGTGTCACGAATCTACCCCCCAAACCTTTCAGCAGTGAGGTTGTGCCCACAGACTCAATTGCAGAGATCAGCGAGATTCGGAATTTTCCGGTGCGGGTGCGCTATCTCAATGGCAAGACTGATCGTCCGGTCAATGTAGGCGCAGTGATCAGACCTGGTGAGCGGATTAGTACCGATGAAAATTCTGTGGCTCAGGTAACGCTCAAAGATGGGAGCTTATTGCGTCTGGGGGGACAGGGGGGCTTGACCCTACAGCCCAAGAATGTGGCAGTGGTGGAGCAAGGTAAACTCGTAGTCTGGAAAAATCCTGAACAAAAACAGCCGTTACAGATTAATACTAATTTTGGCGAAATTACCACCGAAGACAGCACGTTCTACCTAGAAATCCCCACTAAGCCGACTGAAAGCAGCAGGCTCATGGCGTTGAATGGTTCAGTTACCCTAAAACCTAAATCTGGGAAGGAAACCATCACCCTCAAAAAAGGTCAGGAGGTCGTGGTTCAAAATAATGGCACTGTGGGTGCTGTCAAGGACGTAGACAAAGAAACCATTGATAAACGGATTGCGGGTAATGTGCTGCTATTTGGCTTTAGCTCACCCTTAGCCAGCCAGTCCAAGATCGAGGCAGACTTTGGGATCACCGTAGCTATGCGAGAGGCTAATACAATTAAATTCCGTCGGGCGGATATACCCAACTTCAAGCCTGATCCCAGTGCGAGTAAGAGCGCCACCACAACCCGCTACGAAGAAAAGCCAGAGCGCAGAGAACGGCAGAATTCCCGTGATAACAGCGAGGCGGTTAGTAATCGGGATAGTGCCCGTGATGGACGGGATAGCGGGCGGGGCAGCACCGACAGTAACAATGCTGCCGCACCAGAACCACAGCGGGACTATGGGGCATCCGGTCCAGGACCAGCAGAAACCAGACGAGACTCTGAACCCGTTCAAACCCCAGCTAATGTTAGCGCCACCGACAATAACGCCCCATCATCAACGCCCACCCAAGCCCCCCCTAGTAACACAGCCACAACGGAACCACCCACCCCTACAAACCCTGTTGATGCGCCACCATTACCAGTACAACCGGAGATTGCGCCACCACCAGCAGCAACAACCCCAGCCCCAACTTCACCTCAGCGCTAGTTTTACCTCTGGGTGATTTCCCCTCTAAGAGCGTG
>JBIKNH010000141.1:0-11939 GCA_044358815.1 Pseudanabaenaceae cyanobacterium
CAAAAACCCATAGACTAAATCCTATTATTTGGTAATATGGGCATAGATAAAACTCTATACCTTGTGATTTATGGGTAACCGCCTCTCCGACTCTCAACTAGCTAGCCAGATTACCCTGCACCAACTTCAGGTTTTTGAGGTGGCGGCGCGTCATGGTAGTTATACCCGTGCGGCTGAAGAGCTATTTCTGACTCAGCCTACGGTGTCGATGCAGATCAAGCATTTGACTAAAGCCATTGGAATGCCCCTGTTTGAGCAGGTGGGTAAACGGCTTTACTTGACTTATGCGGGTAAGGAACTATTTACCACTTGCCAAGAAATTTTTAATCGGATTTCTCAATTTGAGATGAGTATTGCCGATATGAAAGGACTAAAGCAAGGGTATCTCAAAATTTCCGTTGTCACTACGGCTAAATATGTGATCCCCCGTTTGTTGGGTCCTTTTTGCCAGCGGTATCCAGGGATCGAAATTGCCCTCAATGTAACTAACCATAGTGGCATTATGGAGCGTCTGGCAGACAACAAAGACGATCTCTATATTCTGAGTCAAGTCCCCGACGAACCCGATGTAAAGTCTTATCCTTTCCTCGAAAATCCTTTGGTGGTTTTAGCAAATCATCATCACCCCCTCGCCCACGAGAAACAAATTCCCATTCAACGGCTGTCGGAGGAAGCATTTATTATGCGGGAAACTGGCTCCGGAACCCGTCGCTATGTGCAAAATCTATTTGAACAGCACAAAGTTACGGCGAAGGTCAAAATGGAACTTGCTAGTAATGAGGCAATTAAACAAGCCATTGCGGGCGGTTTAGGTATTTCAATTTTATCGCGCCATACCATTGCCCTAGAAGGAGAATCCGGTCAGCTTACGGTTTTAGATGTGGAACATTTCCCAATTCCTTGTACTTGGTATGTGATTCATCTGGCTGGAAAGCAGTTGTCGGTGGTATCTCAAGCCTTTTTAGCTTATTTACAAACCGAAGGGCGTGAAATCGCTTTGCAGTCCCTATGGGAAAATGCGGCTTAGTCTGTGTCTAAATTTATGTCTAAAGTTCCCCATGTCTAAATTCCCATTGGAGTTTTATTCCCTAGGGATGAAGGCTTTAACCTGGGCTAACAGAAATAAGCCCCCCACTGAATTCCCAATTTGGTCAAGGGGCGGGCTATAGGAGGCAATTGCTGCTTTTTCAGGCATAATTCCTAATATTGCACCACTGACTGCCGATTTTGCGGGAATTCCCACATCTTCGGCAAATTTTGCTGAGTGGGCATACATTCCACAGTCAGTCATGACCGATAGAACTAATTTGCTGATGGGGTCTGAATTTAACAGAGCCTGACCTAATTTTGCTAAACCGATGACATCCGTAGTGAGGCAGCAAATCTCTTCGTAAATTTGGAGGGCTGAAGCTCCCTGTTTAATAATATCAAGGGATTCCAGGGCAGAGGTAATGGCTAAATTACGGCGCTGGGGCACAGATCGCACGGAGTTAACCATTTCGGGATTAATAAACAGCGGCTTACTTGGCGTGATGGACTGATCCATAATTTGCTGAAGCCAACTTTGAAACTTCTGGCTACCTCGATGTATTTTATGGTGAGAATCTTGGAAGTTGTCAGTGTCTACCAGTAAACTACATAGAGCAATTGCGCCACAGTTGAGCATGGGATTTGGTGGCTTTGTGGTGGGAATGACATTAAATGGTAAATCAGAAGCATTAGTATTAACTAAGTCGAGAACCCGCTCCATTCCATAGATTTGTAATAAATAGAGCAATAAAAACGGCTTGATGAGACTCATCAGGGGGAATTGGGGCATGGCAAGATCTGATTGTGATAGATTTACAGTAGTTCCTAAATTAGTTATAGAACTAGTTATAGAATTACTGTTTGAATTTGCACTTGAATTTGCATCTTGCCAGCCCCCGATCATTGACTGATCCTTGAAGCCTACAGCTAAGGCAATTAAATCAGGATTCACTCCAGCTAATTGGGGAATATACGTCGGTAACTGCCCCTGTAAGGCTAAATCTTGTCCCTGATTGAGCCATTGGGGAATGAGTTTTGCGATGGTTGCAGCCGTTGGTAATCCTGATGGAATCACAAAAATAACGTTATACAAACGTTCAGTAAATGATTCCTTAAATTGTGTTGCCTAATAGCGCGGTATAGTGGTATCAACCATTACCGCATAGGCATCAATTCCGCCGGAGATATTGTACACATTGGTAAAACCTTGTTCGACTAACCAGCCACACATCTGCGCCGAACGCATTCCATGATGACAGAGTACATAGGTTTCCTGTTGTGGATCGAAGCGTTCCTTAATATTCGTACTCCAATCGCCATAGGCACTCAAAGGCAAGACCGCAAATCCTGGTAGAGCCGCGATGTCAATTTCTGCGGGTTCACGAACATCAATTAATTGTAACGTGTCAGCAGGAGCAGAAGCTTGTTTAATGGCAAAATCAGTTGTGGATATGGATTTAAATGACATAATTGAATAACACAATTAATTGGTGACTAGATTAATTAGGGACTGGTCTTTAATTAGACCATATTTGGTTCAAAGATTGACTTATAGATTGACTTAGTAGAAATATAATCAGTGTATTATTACGATGAACAATATACCTAGCTTCAGATTTTCCATGCTTGATATAATACTCTTGATATGATCGAGGATAAATCAGATAAATAAACTAATTTAAGATTTGACTGTAAAACACTACAAAAAGAATTCGCTGGGGCAAAATGTGGCATAAATATCGCCTTCAAGATGGATTATCAGGTGCGGCAATATGGGAAGCACTATTCCATCAGGATTTAATCACGGTTTTATTGGAAAGTCCGGTATTACCTCAGAATCATCCTGAATTTGGCTTGCAGTCAAAATTAGCACGGTATTCCATAGCGGCGGGATCACCTCAAACTAATCATCAAACCAATCAATTGTGGACTCCGCCAGTGGGTGAAATTTTGCCCTGTTTAAAGCAACTTCAGGAGCAAAGTAAATTTAATTTGGCTCAACAATTAAGGAACTCTGATCAGGATATTTCTGAAATACAACACTTGCCATTTATTGGCGGTTATTTGGGATGGCTGGGTTATGACTTAGCATGGGAAATTGAGCGACTACCCTATACAAAACCTGATAATTTACCTTTTCCCGTAGCCTTCTGGTATGAACCCGCATCATTTGTCGTTGTGGATCATCAACAAAATATAGTGTGGCTTTTTGGTGCCATAGACTGGATTACAGAAGCAGTCAACCGCTTAGACCAATGGGATGCTAACCTAATCAGAGCAACTTCTAAATTAGATCATTTAACATCAGAAACAGGTTTACATCAGCAGGTGACTTTCATTCCTAATCAAACGGATTATGAAGCGATGGTTATCACTGCCCAGAATCATATTTATATGGGAGATATTTTTCAAGCGAATCTCTCTTTACGGTATCAAATGCCTTGGAATGGTGACGGCTGGGCGCTCTATCAGCGGCTGCACCAAATGAATCCTTCTCCATTTGCAAGTTATTGGCGTACCCCTTGGGGAGAAGTGATTAGTGTGTCACCGGAGCGTTTAGTAAAATTGCAGAATCAAGTGGCAGCTAGTCGTCCTATTGCTGGAACTCGCCCTAGAGGTCAAACAGCGGCAGGAGATTTGGTATATGCTGACGAGTTAATTAATTCCACTAAAGACCAAGCCGAACATATTATGCTGGTAGATTTGGAACGGAATGATCTGGGTAAAGTCTGTGAATGGGGCACAGTGAGAGTAGATGAGTTATTAATAATTGAACGTTATAGTCACGTCATGCATTTAGTTAGTAATGTAATTGGAAACTTAGCTCCTAATCATGATGAGATTGATTTAATCAGAGCGCTATTCCCAGGGGGAACAATTACTGGTTGTCCGAAAGTCCGTTGTATGGAAATCATTGAGAAATTAGAACCCCAGCGCCGTAGTCTATTTTATGGTTCCTGTGGTTACCTTGATGCCCGTGGTCATTTGGATTTAAACATTCTAATTCGTACTATGGTCAAATATAATCAAGATGATGTGAGTTATATTTGTGGACAAGTGGGCGCAGGAATTGTAGCGGATAGCGTACCTACTAAAGAATGGTTTGAGTCATTACAGAAAGCCCAAGCTCAGTTAAAAGCCTTAGGTTTAATCAATGTAGAAAATTACTCATCGTAACTAAACCAAAAGAAACGAAACAGAATAAAGATATAGATAATTCAAATAAAAAAATATAGCTTCAACTCTGCTCAGTTAATTTAGACCAAGGGCTGAGCGGAGTCGAAGCCCCTCTATAAATCATTTTAAACAACTATAAGCCACATAAAACATGAAAAAAGCGATTAAAGTTAAGCCCAATTCCACACAGCAGAAAGTCATGCTGGCGGATGATGGCAGCCTAATCGTGTGGTTGAAATCACCACCAATAGACGGTAAAGCTAATACAGAATTAATCACAATTCTCGCCCAGTATTTCAATGTTCCTAAAGCTGCTATTACCATCAAATCAGGTCATAGCAGCAAGCAAAAACTGGTAGAAATTGATAATTAATTCATGATTAATCTCTATTTTTCAATCTCGTAAAGCCCGATCCGCTAATGCCACTAATTTCGGCGCTTGACATTCCCAATTATATTCTTGCTGTGCTGATTTCAGAGCCGTCTGTTTCCGTTGTGCTAAACGCTGGGGATCATGCACTAGTTCTCTAATCGCTGCGGCTAAGGCGTGGGCATCACCACTTGGCACTAAGATGCCTACATCAGGATAATTAGATAGTACTTCCTTTTGTCCTGCCGTTTCTGTGGCAATCACAGCCAAGCCAGCTTGTAAGTATTGGAATAATTTATTGCTTGTGGTGAATTGTTTATTCAAGCAGTAAGGAATCTCTAAAGCCAGACCAATATTATGCTCAGCAATTCGTGACAATAGCTCATGATTTGCGACAGTAGGATGAATGAAAATCCGGTCACGCCATAATTCTGGAATTTGTGGTTCTAGCCATTGTTGCGAAGATTCGGGATAATGACCGCGCAAGTGTATTTCCAGAGGTTCACTAATTTCCGACAGAGCCACAAACAATATCTCTAAACCCCGCCCCTGTCCAATAGTTTGAGAAAACCAATGGAGAGAGGGCACAGCGAGATTCTGACGATCACGGATCTGCCCATCCAGTTGCTGGCGTTCTTCCCAAGGAAATACATTATAAATTACCGTTGGTTTTGGAATTTGGTAAGCTGTGGCTAAACCTGCTGCCATTGATTCTGAAGTAGTAATGGAATAGGTGCAACGTTGAGCTAATTCTTTTTCAAGGGACTTAATCACATTAATGGGACGCTCACGCTGTGCTTCTGGTAGGAGATCTTCCGAAAACCAATCCTCAAAATCTACTCCGACTCGAAATCCTTCGGCTAATAATTTACTACCTACCCACAAGCCAGCTTCGGAATGAACAATCGTCAAGTCTGCTTTAAATTGACGGGCGTATTTCAACATCGCCTGGGGTAAAATCCCCATCAAATTTGGTGTGCATATACCGAACCGCTTAAATAGTTCCCGCGCCAAACGGGTGCGAAGTCGGACACTGAGATTAGTCCAGCGATTAATCCAACGCCGCTGCAACGGTACACCTTTTGGAGCATCAGGCTGAAAGTCCACAATCGGCTGAAACTGATATGGTGCTGTTGCCAAAATCAGCCGATCTCGTGCCACTTGCACCGAATTAAACCAAAAACCACCCACCGTCACATCATGCCCCGCAGCGGCTAGGGCAGCGGCTTCTTTTTGAGGGCGGGGCGCTGTGGACAGATGTGCTCCTATTAAAATCAAAATCCTTGCCATCAATTCCCTCACCCAGGTCGTAATTAATTCCTTGGCAATTCCTGTAAACTGCTACTCTGTAGATCACATCCAGTTTTCCATGAGTTTCTTATAGTGAAAACCGCTGAAATACTGAAGATCTGTTCTCAGGTGTTTTCTAAGATCTTTTCTTAAAAAAACTCTAACAGATAGGCAGCAAAAAGAAGTTCTAAAAAGAAGGTTCTCAATTACCAAGGGAATACCAGTTAAGAGTCTAAGGTTTAGATTCTGGGGCGACTTACCGCAGAAGGCATAAAGCTCAAAAATCCAGCATTACGATTGCCAAGGGTCTCATAGAAGAAAAATGAGAATCCGGCAAAGTTCCGGCGGCGCGTTGCTTCCACCTGGGCTTTAATAACAGACATATCCACATTCTGAATCCGTAACCCCGTCAAAATGCCAATACTGATAGGTACTTTGGGGCGTAATTCCACTAGATCAGGACTATCTAACTCTTGTTCAAAATTAGCTAAATCACTGCGGTATACCTGAACAATCACCTCATCGAGCCAACCGCGATTTACCCAGTCGCCCCAGTCTTGCATATATTTAGCATAAGAAAATTTGCGGGGATTTGGCGATAAAGAAATAATACATTTTGGTTTCACTGCTTTAACGGCGCTGGCGATCTTGCCCATTAACTGAGTCACATAATCCGCACGCCACCGCACCCATTCCGGATCATTAATATCTGTGGGGGGCATTTTGCCGTTGTGGGTACTCTGATAGAGCGCAATGGTGTAACTGTCATAGCCTAACTCCACAGGCAACCCAAAATGATCGTCCAGTTGCACGCCGTCCACATCATACTTAGTCACAGCTTCGGTAATTAAGTCCACTAATAGCTGTTGGACTTCGGGACGTAACGGATTCATCCACACAAAACGGTGTTGATTGCGATCCCCACTGACATAAACCTGAGTACCATCTTGGCGCTGGGTCAGCCAATCAGGATGGCGATAGGTCAAATCTGAACGCTCCTCAGACATTAAGCCAAACTCAAACCAAGGAATCACCGCCAAGCCCCGTTTATGTCCCATTTCCACCGCTTCAGCCAACATATCGCGGTTTTGCAGTTCGGGAATTGGATCAACTTTGGCACCAAAACTCCTTTCTGCTACAGCGCTGGGGTACAACGTATAGCCCTCATGCCACACCGTGGGATACATGGTGTTGATATTGAGGCGCTTCATGCGGTAAATGCCATACCACAGATTAGATCGAGAAAACAGCACATCGCTATCAACATCCGTGAGCCATACTCCCCGCAATTCCCCATTTAAAGTGGCAGAATTATTACCGAAAATCAAATTAGGATTACCCACCGCCGCCAAGGGGAAATTACTCACCAGTGCAATGACAAATCCCAAAACCAACGCCAAGAGTCGCCGACCATATCGCCCTAGACTGCGTTTGTGCAGAGGAATTAGTGCCAAACTCTGACAACTGCGCCACCTTTGCCAAATTTTTTGCCAAATTTGCAGGATTGCCCCAGATGACGGTGGATTTGAGTTTGATTTCAGATTAGGGGGAATCATAATTGACAATCAAGAATGATGAATTAGCAATGGTTCAACTTGTGTTGGGGCAGGGTATATTTCACCCTCAAAATACAATACTCGAAAATGCCGACTCCTAGCCGTCCCCCAAATGAACGTTATTTTGACTGAAGAGATCACCCTCATCCCCCCAGCCCTTTCTCCCAAGTAGGATGAAGAGAAGTTAGATAATTGTCTCTTATGCCTTCTCCCGTTTTGGGAGAGGGTCAGGGTCTTATCCTATCGAACTCGCGTTAAATGAGACACCCCAATGAGACACTCAAAAGACAACGCGGCTAGGGTGTTGCTCCCGATGATGGGGCACTCTAACCGCGCTATGGAGTAACTTTTATTAATGAAATTGCTTGACTGAAATGAAATTATGCAAATATCTATGGCAAACCAATGGCGAATCTATGGCACGATCCTAGATATTCTTTTCGCCCAACTCGCGGCTCATGTGGTCAAAAGGAGAAGCCAACCAATCAGCGGACTCATTGAGTAAAGCCATTACTGACTCTTTCATGATTTGAATCCCGCGCACTGTAGGACCCGCAGGCACGCCCAAGGAGCTATAGGTATCACGCAAACCTTGTAAAACCCGCTCGTCTAGCACATCGTTATTACCGGCGACTAAAGCATAGGTAGCATAACGGAGGTAATAGTCCATATCACGCAAGCAAGCGGCAAACCGACGGGTGGTGTAAGCATTGCCACCGGGACGAATCAGATCCGGGACTTCTTCAAACAACTGGGAACCAGCTTGACGGACAATGCTCGATGCATTAGCTGTGATCGTCGCTGCTGCCTTCAACCGCGCTGAACCAGTGGCAAAATAAGACTTCAAAGAATCAATGGCATCCCGATCCAAATAGCGCCCCGTGGCATCATAAACGCCAATTAAACTAGAAATTGCATCTTGCATAAAATATTGCTCCCTTTGTTTGTTTTAATGAAAAAGATTTTGTAACGTTTTGCTAAGGTATGAAAGGTGTTTTGTGTAACTCGGTCTTTATGTATAACTTAGTCTAAGAGTATTCTTCTAAGATACAAGACTTCATTTACATTGTGATTAATTGTGATTTACATTTTTGGTTTGTCCGGAATGATCTGGGTCGTCTAGCGTCTTGATTGTGGTTCTCATTGTGCCGGTCGTGGCGATATTCACTGAATATTTACTAAATATTTATCAAAATTCATCAAATAATTGCTAAATAATTACTAAATATTTGCCAAATCGATTATGACAAATCATTAAGCACAATATCCCCCAAATCCTAGCGAAAATCATTGCGAGTGTCATGAGTATGAAATGGGTAAGTAGACTTTCGACCAAGGTCTCTCTAGAAGCAGCATTGCAGGAACTGGCAGATCAGGTCTTGGCGGTTATGTCTGCGGACTGTTTGGATTTGGGTTTTTTGTTTGTTTCTAATGCTTTTGCTAGTGACTATCCGCGCCTGTTGCCCCTCCTCCACGACAAGTTACCCATTAAACAATTAGTGGGGTGTTCTGGTGGGGGCATCATTGGCGGTGGTCAAGAATTAGGAGAAACTCCTGCCATTGCGTTGATGGTGGGGCATGTTCCCAAGGGCAAGTTTAAAGTATTTCATGTACAAGAGGGCGAGATACCGGATCTTGATGCGGGACCTCAGCCTTGGCAGGACATGACGGGGGTTCAGGCAGCCCTTGAGCCAAGTTTTGTCCTGTTGGCAGACCCGTTTTCATTTCGGGTTAATGATTTGTTACAGGGTATGGACTTTGCCTATGGGGGTTCCGTGAAGGTGGGGGGCTTGGCAAGTAGTGGCGGGTTAGGAGCTAATGCCATGTTTGCCATCTATGAGCCAGGTCAGTATCGCCTGCATCGTAATGGTCTGCTGGGTTTGGCTCTGTGGGGTGATGTGATGATTGATGCGGTGGTGGCGCAGGGTTGTCGTCCCATTGGTCCAACGTTGCAGGTGTCGGAATGTGATCGCAATTTAATTCTGGGACTAGACGGTAAACGCCCGCTGTCGTTGCTTCAGGACATTGTGAATGAGCTGAGCGAGTCTGATCGGGAATTAGCCCAGTCATCTCTGTTTGTGGGCATGGTGATGAATGAATTTAAGGCTAACCCCACCCAAGGAGATTTCTTAATTCGCAATATCATTGGGGTTGATCCTCGGTCGGGAGCTATTGCCATTGGCGATCGCCTGCGTCCAGGGCAACGGTTACAGTTACACCTACGGGATGCGTCGGCTTCGGCGACAGACTTAGCCGCCGTCCTCGAAAAATATGACCAACATCTGCAACAAAATCCCACGGATCACCAACCAGAAGCGGTCTTATTGTTTTCTTGCCTAGGACGGGGAGAAAGGCTATACAACCAGCCAGACTTTGACTCTCAGATGTTTACTCAGAAAATCGGTGACTTGCCCATTAGCGGCTTTTTCTGCTCCGGTGAAATTGGTCCCGTCAGCGGCACAACTTTCTTACACGGCTACACCTCAGTTTTCGGAATCTTGCGCCAACGGTCCACGATGACAGCCAACTATGGCAACCTCATCATAGAAAGATCTACCGAAGATCCCATCGAAGATTACAAACAACCCAACTTCCAAACTGACTTATTCCCGACTGACGCATTCCAGACTGAATCAGGAGACGACGATCATGATTGATACTGTCCTGGGTGGTCGGTATAAAATTTTGCGTCTCTTGGGCGGTGGCGGTTTTGGGCAAACCTATCTGGCTCAGGATATTCAGTTACCGGACTATGCCCTGTGTGTGGTTAAACAATTGAAACCCGTCACTGACGACGAGTTTACCCTGCAAACTGCTCGACGCTTGTTTGATCGAGAAGCAAAGGTTTTGCATCACCTAGGCAAACATGATCGGATTCCCCAGCTTTTAGCCCACTTCACCGAAAACGAAGAGTTTTATCTGGTGCAAGAGTTCATCGATGGCACTGATTTTACCGATGATATTGTGCCCTTTGCCAAAATGCCTGACGGTATGCCCGTAGGACGGATGAATGAAACCCAAGCCCTCAATTTTTTAGAAGATGTTTTACAAACTCTGGTGTATGTGCATCAGCAGGGGGTGATCCATCGCGATATTAAACCAGCAAATTTAATTCGTCGCCGCAGTGATGGCAAATTAGTTTTAATTGACTTTGGTGCAGTGAAAGAAGTGTGTTCGCAGATTTCATCCCAAGGCAAACACTCGGCTTTAACCGTTGCGGTGGGTACGGCTGGCTATATGCCCAATGAACAAGCCTCCGGTAAGCCCAAACCCTGTAGTGATTTGTATGCGTTGGGAGTGATTGCGATTCAGGGACTCACAGGAATGCCTGCCCATGAATTAGGGGAAGACCCAATGACGGGGGAATTGGCGTGGCGCAAGTCTCCTAAGTACGCCAAAGTACCCTATGAATGCCATGTTAGTGAAGAGTTTGCGGCTTTTTTGGATCACATGGTGCGCTACGACTTTCGCCAAAGATTTCTCTCCGCAGCGGATGCTCTGGCAGCATTACAAGCCCTTCGCCCCAATTATGTCCCCCCCACCTATGTTAGACCCGCTAACCCCAATTATCCTCAAAATCATCCCAGTGGTTGGTCAGGGTATGATGCCGCCACTGCTGCCGATACTGGTTCCCTAGAAAATCCTTTACTGGGTAGCTCTGCCTCACAGTTTGGTTCTGTCAGTGACTTACCCACAGTGGTGACTAATTCTCAAACCGTCACGAATCCTAACTCGACTAATATCAGTTCGTCAGTCCCCCAAACCAACCCATCCCCAATCCCGTCACCGATTACCGTCCCTTACGAAACTAACGCCGTAGCCCCTGTCACAGAGGCAGCTAATCCCCGTCGTCTGCCGATCTCTCTGTGGTTAGGTACGTCTGCGGTAACGGCATTAACGGTGATTGCTGTAGGTGTGGGGGTTTTAGTGTGGCGGTTACCCCAAGGGGGCATGGTTTTACAGCAGGTGGAACCCCAAGGCAAAACGAGTAATGAGGGTAACGCATTACCTACTATTACCGCCAATACCAAGGAACAACCCGACAAAGGCGTATGTGATTTATCAAAGCGGATTGTGGCTGATCCCGATCCACCGTTGAATGTCAGAGCCGGAGCCGGAACTCAATTTCCGATACTGGGGCGTTTGAACAATGGTGTGGTGATTACAATTGAAACTCAGGTGAAGGGTTGGCTCAAAATTAGGGAACCATTAGTAGGGTGGGTGGCAGTTAACCGCACTCAGCCCAGTTGCCGCTAGTTTGAGGTAAATCTACCCTCGAATATAACTATGCCCCAGGAACTGTGAATCGTGGGTGGGTCACGGTTGTTAATTAGTTGTTAATTAATGGTTTTAACAAAATGATTTCACAAGCAGTTCAAAAATAGTTAACAAACAGTTAACGAATATATGCAGAAATATAGTAGAATCAAATAAGAAGTAGAGGTTAGTGCAGGAGAGAGAAATGACATACAGTATGGACTTAAGAGAAAGAGTAGTGGAGTATGTCAGAGGAGGAG
>JBIKNH010000295.1:0-3400 GCA_044358815.1 Pseudanabaenaceae cyanobacterium
CCCCCTAAATCCCCCTTAAAAAGGGGGACTTTTTTAGTCTTTTCCCACCTTTTTAAGGGGGGCTAGGGGGGATCAATCATTGTTTTTAGAGAATATGCAGACTTCCCAAATACCCTCTAATAGTGATGGAATTTCCTAGTCACAGACCCAAACCACCCAAGTTTCTCACGCAGTAAATTACGGATACTTCTCACTGCTTCAAGGAAGACATAGCGCATATTTTGATCCTTCCAAGGTGGGTAAATCCAAAAGCTATAGATAATGAATATAATGCCATGCAGGTAACGATTTTGCTGCCAGTGGGCATTAGCAATCATTGCCATTGCAAAACTTCTTAAATATTTATTATTAATAGTCTTAGCTAATGTTAAAGTTTTATGAGCATAGGTAATTGCTTGATTAAAGTCTTTAAGACAGCCATAGCAATAGCTTAAATTTGATAATAGATATACATAACTTACTGAGATTTGCTTGTGAACTACCATCAATTGATGGGTAGCTAAGAGACTTTCTAAAGCTCGCTCAAAATCTTTATTGCGCAAATAACTAGCACTAATATCATTGAGAAAGGAAATCTTCAATGACACATCATTAATTCCCTGAGCAATTTGATAACATTTTCGATTATATTCTCTTGCTTTATCAAGATTTTGCAATAATATATATGATTGAGCATAATGACTTAAGATAACTGCTTCTTGGCGTTTATCATTCATAAAACGGGCTTTTTCTAGTTGTAAGTCAAGGATTTCTAAGGATATCTTTTTCTTGTCTAATTGCATATATGATATAGCTAGTTCAGACATTATTTTAATATTTAATTCTTCATCATTTATGGCTTCACCTATTTGTAAAGCTTGGTTATATAAATTGATTGCTTGTTTATATCGGTGATTAATGTACTCATGAAATCCCTTGCCTAGTATAGCCAGTGCTTGATATTTTAGATCGTTAATTTCTGTGGCAATCTTGAGCATTTTGTTATAAAAATGTTCGGATTTAATAGTATTATCCAGACTATTCCAATAAATTTCTGCCAATCCATAATAAGCCTTAACTTCAATATGTTGATCATACAAATCTCTAGCAATTTCTAATGCCTCTTCATGCAAAAGAATGGCTTTATCTGTTTTGCCTAAACGACCATTAGCCCAACCTAAACCATCAAGTAAAACAGCTTTAAATTCTAAGTCAATCTGTGCCGCAAACTTATCCATAACTGCTTCATAAACTTGGCATTGCTCTAGGTAACAACCCAAATGACCAAAGTATTCATGGAGTGTTTTTGTTTTGGTTACAGGTAATTGAAGTAATGCTTTAGCGCGAGGTAAATCGCCCAAATCACAGAGCATCAATAATGCATGAACATAGTTTTGAATTTTCTGATCATCCGATGCATTTAGAGCAATTCGAGATTGCGTCAGATGTCGTAGCACAGCCTCATATTGACGACGCTTAAATATCGAGAGAGAGGATTGCTTTAATTTTTGGGAATCTAGGTGCAAATTCTCTTTAATTACTTCAGGTGAAATCAAAAGGTCGGACATCTTGTTCTCCTGTATCAAATTCTTTTTTGAACCGCTCTAAAGCAACACTACGCACTAGATTATGTAATGACAAATTACGCCCTGGATCTTCCTCCACTAAAAACCGATCTTGCAAAACATTGAGAATTGCAGAACTATTACTTTCATGCCAGTCCTCAGGCAGATCATCCCATTCGTCAAAATGGCTCAGCCACCAATTACCTGGGACAGCACAACGATAAATAGAAACTTCACACAATAAACGATAGGCGAAGGGAACCTCTGTTTTTAGGCGATCTAGAGTGTGATTCAGCCGTGAGCGCACCCGATGGTATAGCGCCTTAGTCAGCCGAGCGACAGGAAAATAGTCATTCTTCCCTATGACATTGATTTCTAATTTGACATCTTCTAAAATGCGCTCAATTCTCTCAATTTCTGTACCATATCGTTCCCAAAAGCTTACCACATCACCATAAAAAGGCGCGTCGCCCATTTCTCCGGCAATAGTGCGCAAGGCTAGAGGATGCCCCTCATATACCGTAGCAATCCGGCGGATGTAATGCTCAGCAAGGGAATCACGGGGCATTTCAAATCCCGCTCTATAAAACAAATCCAAACATTCCGCCCCATCTAAACCCTGGAGAGCCTGACAAAAATAATGATGAGGATAGCGTCCGCCTGTCTCTTCCAATTGTTGCGGTAAATCTTGAGAAGTCAAAATTACACAACTAGCGAAACTACTAGCGGTTAAAATTCGCTTAAAGAACTTCAACCAATCAGGATCTTTAAAAGCACTCCAACCCTCTTCGATATTTCCCTCTAAAATATTTTCTACCGAATCTAGAATTACTAAATAGGGCTGAGTTGCCAAAAGCGTAAACAACCAATTAATTAACTCATTGGCATTTTGACGCTGTTCGACACTGACCGTTGCCCCAATTCCATTTAGCAAGTCCAGCACCGCCACGCCAAAACTTTGACATTTTTCTAAGTCATCGAAATTAATTCGGAGAATTTTTTGCCAACGATCGCGGCTTTCATGGGCAAGACGTTCCGCGACGGCAGTTTTACCAATGCCCGTTAACCCCATCAAGCCCAGCAGCCGCGCCCGCTGTAACTTATTCTGCAACTTGGCAACCAAAAGATTGCGCCCCACACAGCCGGAGTCAAACACTAACCAATCCTTAAAACCGCCGCTGTCATCCACCGCCAACCCATCGAAAGGATCACCACTGACGGGCTTGGCGATGGTGTCATATTCCTCAAATCCGACAGATTTACAGATGTTGGCAAAATTTTCTAAAGGCAATGGCATCCCCCGCCAAAAGCGTTTCAGAGTCAATAAAGAAACTCTGGCTTCCCTTGCCCATAGATAAGATTGACGCTGCCAGCCCTTAAGCCTGACTAGGGGTTCAATTACTGTGACTAATTCCTGATGAGAAGCGTAAACTCGCTGCATATTTGCTTGTATGGTCTGGGGTTTGGCAGGATTGAATATAATAAATTTATAGCTGATTTTGCCTAAATAAGTTAGAATTTGGGGCTTTTTCTCCCTAAACAAAGGTGACTTATAAACATAACTGACAAACTCACTCAAAAGTCGGAAATCTGTTGATTCACTAGTCATTTATAATCGAAAACAGTGCTTATAAATCGAGCAAAGCAAATCATTATGACTCAGCCAATTCAAGTTTATTTGCAGGAAGTGACGCAGATTTATCAAAGGGGTAACGGGACGGAGCATACTTACAGCACAGTGCGCAACTAAGTGGGACAATAATAGAGAGAAGGAATAAAATAAAAATATGACAGCATACTCCCTAGACCTGAGGGAGAAAATGGTGCAAGCCTACACAGCAGGAAATACCTCACTC
>JBIKNH010000142.1:0-11898 GCA_044358815.1 Pseudanabaenaceae cyanobacterium
CTGGCTGGATCAACATTCATAAATCCCGTATGTAAAGCCCAAGGTCGCCCCACCCAACCTACAGGTAAGGGATCATCGGTAATCAACCGCAAAGGAATCGGAAAAGTTTCCTGCATTTTTTGAACATATTGGGCAGTGCCATCTTGGGAGCGGCTGTCAATCACAATAATTTCTCGCACCGCTTGATCCCGCAATCCCTCTAAACAAGTGGGTAACCGCTCAATTTCATTGAGGGTAGGAATGATCACCGACACCTGGGGATTTTGTCGTGCTGCCTGTTCCTCAGATTCACTCAAGGGCACAAGGGGTAAAACGCGCTGGGGGGCGGTGCGTAACCGCTGTAATAAAACCAGTAAACTGGGCACTTGCCACAACAACAGCAGAATTACGACCAAATTCACGGTCCAACTCATAACCGGACTTGTGCCAAGATCACTGACTAAATTATTCAGGCTTAACTGCGCCCATGCCATACCCAAGCTAAATCCTAGCAACATCACCTACTCATGCCCATAAAATTACGATTCCCCAATTAATGATACTTGGAGGTGATGCCCAGACCTAGATCTAGAAAGGAATATCATCATCGCTGGCTCCTGAGTCGTAATCCTGACTCGTCCCCGCCATATTCCCAGCCGGATATGACGTAACAGGTTGACTATTAACCACGGGAGCCGAGGTTGCCACTGGCACCGTAGCCCGAGGGACACTTGCACCAGTGGGGCTATTCTGATAACTGTGATCACTCCATGATCCCCCCACCGCACTGTTAGCATAGCTATAACTGTCCGTAGGAGTGTTGCTCTTAGACCCACTAGCCCCTAGGGAATAAACCCGCTGGGCAGTAATTTCCGCCACTTTTTCTTTGTAAGCACCGCGATCAATCAATTCCATGCGCAACCGTCCTTCCACAATTACCTGATCACCGCGATGATATTTCTCAATAATTTCATCAGCGAGGCGATTCCAACCCGTCACCCGCACTCGAAATGGTGCATCCTCCTGTCTGGGATTAGGAAATTGAGCCATGAATGATGCCACAGTATACTGACCGTCAGCAGTGAGGCGTTTTTCGGGATCAGTAAGGATTTCTGCCATCAACACAATTGAGTTCATAGATAAAAAATTCCCATCACAAGAGATAAATCAGTTACAAATCAAACATAAACCCACAGAGAAGCTATATGCTATGCTACGCCCCAAATTATAAAGGTTTGGGTCTAGTCTGCAAACTTCAGTGCTATCAGTCATCTAGGCAACCTTAGGAACTATGATCACTATCAATGCTTTTATTGCCGGTGCTTTATTAGTCGATGCAGGCATACAGTGGTTGATTGTAGATCGGCTGTTTCGCGCTAGACAACGCCATAAGCCAGAGGAAGAAGTGGAAGAGGAAAATTTAACCCGTTACGAATCCCATACCAGTCCTGATCAACCCAAGGGCTGGGAGTTTAAAATTGTCCGTACCCACAGCGGTGGTTTCCGTGACCGTCGGGTATTACAAAAAGTTTGCGCCCAGGAAGCTAATACTGGGTGGATTTTGCTGGAAAAACTCGACGATCGCCGATTGCGGTTCCGCCGTCCCGTGACTGCCCGCGAAAGGGATCACCTCAGTAAGGTGGACCCCTATCGCACGTATTATGGCATTCCCGAAGATGTGGAAACTTTTATCGGTGTCTTTGTGTTTTTAGCAGTGATGGGGGTGACGGCTTTTGTTGGGTTTAAAGCAATGGAAAGCTTTTTTACCACGCTGCAAACTCGCCCTATCCCGACCCTGAGATCTCCTAATGCTCGTCCCGAAGCACCCCGCTAAAAGCACTCCTTTAAAGATGACTTCGGATGATGTCTGGGGGAAATTGGTGGGTTTGACACCCAACCTAACTTGTCAGATCTACGCCGCCACTAAAGAGGCAAAGGGATCGGGGATTGCTGCACTGGGGGCAATAAACTCACCGGTAGCCACAAACTCAAGTCTTAGTTTCAACCACAGAATGGATTGGGGGTCAGTGGAAATAATCGCTGCTGCCGCGCCGGGGATCTGCCGCCGTACATCTGCTAATTCGGGGGCTTCAAGGAAAGCAGGATCTTTAATAAACCAGAAGTCAATTTCTTTGTTCCGGGCAGCATAGTTCCGCTGCCGTTCTTTGAGGGTTTCACTCAGAGGTTCGCCCTCTTCTTCACACAAGAAGCGTTTGCTAGCAGCAACAAAATAGTAGGTCTTTGGTTCGGACATAGGGATGATTAGTAATAGTAACTAGTAGTAGTAATTGAGTAGATAGGAGACCCTTTTGGCAGTGACTTTTGGTAGGAATCTTATCTTCATCAAGCCAGGAGTCACTGGTTACAGCATAACTTAAGGGGAGAGCAAAAACATTACAGGTCTGTAACGGGCAGGGATTTTTAATTTTTTAGGGCTAAACATTCCCAGGGTAAGACGATACAGGGGGTAAAGTCTGATCTCTATTCCTGAAGTTACCTGAAGTATTTTACATTCAGAAATCTTAAAAACAATCTAAAAAATAATTTAAAAAGTAATTTAAAAGGCTGCAAATATGTCGAAATTAATTTATCTAGAATTGGAAAGAGGTGCTAGTTCAATAGTAGGTAAAAAGCAATTAATCCGAGGCAATTCATGCCGGAATAAACTGTCCCAACTAAATACTTAACAAATATTCACCAATCACCTTACTGATCATGCAAGTACTATCAAACTCCAAAGAAAATGGGTCGGGAAATAGTGATAAGCCCAAGAAATATAACTCATCACGGATCCGCGATCACTTAGCTAATGAGCGCACCTATTTGGCTTGGATGCGCACAGCAATTGCATTGATGGGGTTTGGAGTTGTGATCCTGAGAATGCGAGCCTTTCACCCTCCTCTAGTACCTCGTCCCGGCTATGGTTGGAAGCTGGGGTTTCTCTTCGCCATCGTGGGTTTAATCACTGTTTTGCTGAGCACCCGCCACTATTTTAATGTCCGTCAAGATATTGATGAAGATACATACCAGCCACCCGATCGCTGGGTCATTTTGTTTAGTCTTGCGGTGACTTTGCTGGGGACTGGTATCATTTACTTCGTCTGCGCCAGTTCCGGTAATCCAGCGGAGTTGATGGTCTTTGAAGATTTTAGCTGAACAGTCCGTCCAGCGTAACCATTAAAACTCTTTGGCAAACCACCGCCGCCCCATTACTTTGCAACATAGCTCCATAATCCATTTCCTCAGCAGACGTAATATGGGGCGGAATCACCCCCACCCCTAGATATTGCCTTGTGGGATCGGCTTTTTGCGCTGCCACCGCCGCTAACATATCCGCCGATGTATCTCCCACATAGATAACTGTTTCAATAGGGATTGTTACAGGGTTCGTATTTCCTTCTAATTGACTCACTGCTGCCAGTAAACCCGTAGGATCGGGCTTTCCTGGTGCATCTTCCATTGCCACTAAAACCGCATCTTTAATTCCCAACCGTGACAACACATAACCTGCCGAGCCACGGGTTGCCCCACTAAAAAAGCCCCAACGAATTCCCGCCGCAGTCAGAGCCGCAAAGTATCCTGGACTTGCAATCAAAGGCTCAGTGGTAATATAGCCATCCCATTGCTGTGGATCATCCAAAATCTGCCCCCGATAACGCCGCTGGAAAAAATCCACAATCTGGACATAACTGATCTGAGGCTGATCCTGCTCTGGGTGTGCCGCAAAATAACGCCGAATCAACTCCGCCGAAGCCTCCCAATCGTTATTCCATAGCCCCTCAGCCTTGAGCCGATCAATGTCTTGGGACGTGGGACGATAACCAGTGGTCCCCATTAGCTGGGATGGATCTTGGGTGAAATGTGCCACCGTATCCGCTAAAGCACGGCGATAGGACCCCGAAACATCCCGCAACACCCCATCAATATCAAAAATAAACGCCGTCACCTCAGGCTTAAGGATGATTTGCTCGGTCTGAGAACTAAAAATAGTTGTGAAAGTAGTTGATGAAGGTTCAGGCATGATAATCTATAAGATCGCTATCTAAAATTGGCTATTAAAGTCCTGTAGGCTTATGGTTAGGGTTATTCTCTAACCAACCAGTACGAATAATGTTTGTACGGCCCACAGCCAGATTTGTAAACCATTTGTAAACTTTCCTGATGGAGGTAGGTTGGCTTGGCTCAGTTTGTCCTAAAAATTCTTTGGTTAGAAAATAATGTTGCCCTCGCAGTGGATCAAGTGGTCGGCAAGGGTTTTAGTCCATTGACAAAATATTTCTTCTGGCCCCGCAATGACGCATGGGATCAACTCAAAACGGAAATGGAAGGCAAGCCTTGGATTTCCGACGCTGATCGCATTGAGATTCTCAATAAAGCTACAGAAGTGATCAACTACTGGCAGGAAGAAGGCAGATCTCGTCCTATGACTGAGGCTCAAGCTAAGTTCCCTGAAGTAATTTTTACTGGCAGTAATTAAGCGGTTTCTCCGACTTGATTGCACTCGATCTAACTCGATCGCAAAAATTTGGGTCTAAAATCCTGTCTTTCCCTTGGCAGGTTGGCGTAAAATTACACTGGATACCGTGGGGCATACAGCAGTTTACACTTGAGCAGCCACTAGAGAGCTACTCGCATAATTACCCATTAACTACCCATTAAAAGTTAGGCATCACTGGTAATTAACATAAGCTACTGCAAAAGAAATTTTTATCTTAGCCAGAGCTTGCTTGTGATCTTCTAATCAGCAAAATAAAGTCTAATCACCAAAACAAAAAAGCCGCAGGTTCTTACGCCTACGGCTTTTTTGTTGGAATAATTGTGACTTAACTAAAATTGATCAGCAGGACATGGTAAATCCACCCATGAACGCTATCAATTACTCGTCCAGTACTTCCATGGACAATACAGGCTCAGCCTTGCGGTTGAGACCCTTCTCGAAACCAGCCACCGCAGCGCGAGCACGACCAGCGTGCCACAGGTGACCAACGAACAAGAAGAACGCCAATACAAAGTGAGAGGTAGCCAACCAAGCCCGAGGAGACACAAAGTTCACGGAGTTGATTTCGGTAATAACACCACCCACAGAGTTCAAAGATCCCAAAGGAGCATGGGTCATATACTCAGCAGCGCGGCGGACTTGCCAAGGCTGTACGTCATTCTTTAACTTGTCAATGTCCAAGCCATTAGGACCACGGAGAGGCTCCAACCAAGGACCACGGAAATCCCAGAAACGCATGGTTTCACCACCGAAGATGACTTCCCCAGAAGGAGAACGCATCAGGTATTTACCCAAACCAGTAGGACCTTGAGAAGTTGCAATGTTTGCCCCTAACTTTTGGTCACGTACTAGGTAGGTGAAAGCTTGAGATTGAGAGGCTTCAGGACCGGTAGGACCGAAGAACTCGCTAGGATAAACAGTGTTGTTATACCAAACGAAAATCGCGGCGATAAAGCCCATCAAAGCCAAAGCGCCCAAGCTGTAGGACAAGTAAGCTTCACCGGACCAAATGAAGGCGCGACGGGCCCAACCAAAAGGCTTGGTGATGATGTGCCAGATACCACCACTAACGCAGATGAAACCAACCCAAATGTGACCACCGATCACATCTTCCAGGCTGCTCACACCGACGATATTACCTTCGCCACCGAAGGGAGAACCCAAAACATACTTACCAAAGATGATGGCAGGGTTAACCGTGGGGTTCGTGATGATACGCACGTCACCGCCACCAGGGGCCCAAGTGTCGTATACACCATCCAAGAACATTGCCTTAATTACCAGCAGAAACGCACCCAGCCCTAAAAGCACCAAGTGAATCCCCAAGATGGTGGTCATCTTGTTCTTGTCTTTCCAATCGTAACCAAAGAAGGTGGAATAGTTTTCCAATACTTCAGGACCACGGACGGCATGATAAATACCACCCAAGCCCAATACAGCAGAGGAAATCAAGTGCAATACACCAGTCACGAAGTAAGGGAAGGTATCCACTACTTCACCGCCAGCACCCACACCGATACCCAAGGTAGCCAAGTGGGGTAACAGAATTAAGCCTTGCTCATACATGGGCTTCTCAGGGACAAAGTGAGAAACCTCAAATAAGGTCATTGCGCCGGTCCAAAACACAATCAAGCCAGCGTGGGCTACGTGAGCGCCCAGCAACTTGCCAGAGAGGTTGATGAGACGCGCATTTCCAGACCACCAAGCGAAGCCAGTGGTGTCTTGAGTGCGACCACCAACCCCTAAGGTGTTGAAATTAATCGTCGTCGTCACGATAGGATCTCTCCTTACCAATTAAAGATGTGTTACGAATTTTATCGTTTTCTTATAGAAGTTGTCAGCTATTAGCAGATAACCTATTCTGCCTTAAGAAGTGCCAAAGGCAGAACAAGGCAGAAAAAGTCACACACTAACAACTGACAGCTTGAGTCGCCAGTTCAGGGCAAAACCTGCGGGACTAGGAAAATTTTTACAGAGCGTTACCGCGAGGTAATACTTCTTCAGGGAACACAAAGGTTTCGCTGGGTTGATCTTGAGGAGCCATCCAAGCGCGAATCCCTTCATTCAACAACAAGTTCTTGGTATAGAAAGTTTCAAATTCAGGGTCTTCAGCAGCACGGACTTCTTGAGAGATGAAGTCATAAGCACGCAAGTTCAAAGCCAAGCCAACAATACCGATGCTGCTTGCCCACAGACCAGCCACGGGCACGAACAACATGAAGAAGTGCAACCAACGCTTGTTAGAGAACGCAATCCCGAAGATTTGGCTCCAGAAACGGTTTGCAGTCACCATGGAGTAGGTTTCTTCAGCTTGGGTAGGCTCGAACGCGACGAAGGTGTTAGCGCCTTCACCATCTTGGTACAAGGTGTTTTCTACGGTTGCACCATGAATCGCACACAACAAAGCGCCGCCAAGAATACCAGCTACGCCCATCATGTGGAAAGGATTCAAGGTCCAGTTGTGGAAACCTTGCAGGAAAAGAATGAAACGGAAAATACCAGCTACACCAAAGGTAGGGGCAAAGAACCAGCCCGCTTGACCCAAAGGATAGAGCAAGAAGACGGATACGAATACGGAGATAGGACCAGAGAAGGCGATGGCGTTGTAAGGACGTAAGCCCACCAAACGGGCAATCTCAAATTGGCGCAACATGAAGCCAATCAAAGACAAACCACCATGGAGCGCCATGAATGTCCACAGACCACCGATTTGGCACCAACGAGTAAAGTCACCTTGGGCTTCAGGACCCCAGAGGAACAATAAGGAGTGACCCATACTCAAAGAAGGGGTGGATACCGCTGCGGTTAGTACGTTGCAACCTTCGAGGAAGCTCGTTGCCAAACCGTGGGTATACCAGGAACTTACGAAAGTGATACCGGTGAACCAGCCACCGATAGCCAAGAAAGCGGTCGGGAACAGCAACAAGCCACTCCAACCAACAAAGACGAAACGATCGCGCTTGAGCCAGTCGTCGAGGACATCAAACCAACCTCTTTCGACCTGTTGCGATCTGCCGATAGCAATGGTCATAACTGAAATCCCTCTGTTAAAAAGTGAGTTTTGTGCAGATTTGGTCTTAGCTTAACACATCTTTACGTTTGATTCCCTCACTAGTTGGGAAGACATTGCAAGTGCGTTTTTGCCAGACTATATGAGCCTTTGACGCTGTAGCGCTGTGGCTTTTCCAAGATAAAGAAAATGTTAAAAAACAGCACCTATCTAATGGGCGAACTGCGGATTTAATCAGGTTTGGCGATGTATAGGGAGCAAATCATGAATTGAATAGGTAAATATACTGATAGATGTCATCGAAATCTATTAGGTTTTACTTTTCCGAATTTTCATGTTGCTTTTAGCCATCTGCAAGGCACGACAAACGAAACCAGATGACACCTAAAAAATGTCGTCAAAACGCTGTCGGGAATTTTGCCTAGAAGATTGTCCTAGACATTAGCCGGAACATAGCCTCAGTATTTCTCGGTAAATTCCTAAAAACCAATTCTTGAGGATTAGTTTTAATCGTTCAGGAGAAATATTTTCCTGTTTAATCCTAAGTAGTTTTTAAGTTATTACTTAGTACGAAAAACTGCCAAGTAATAACTGCCAATAGATTCAGTGATGTAGTTAAATTTGTTGATGTAGTTAAATTTGTTGATGTAATTAGCAATTTAGCTGCTGAGCTATTTTACTGTTTAGGTTTATTTTAATGGTTTTTAACGGGATTGATCCCCATGTGTTGCCATAGGCTCATCTTAACACAGGGGTAAGCACTGTTTACCTCCTAGGTCTTAGTCCCATTTATTGTGAAATGCACTGTTTATAGCTTGTTATAGCTTGAATCAACTATCTTAGGAGAAGAGGCGAGTGCGTCTAATAAATAGACCATGGCTGATATTTTAGCTTTACTTCAAAAAACCTCAGCAGGAGTGCTGTATTTACACAAGAAAATCTGGATCGAGGATTTGCTCAATCATGTATGGACATTGAGCAGGAAATATTTCTAGAGACATTTGAGTTTCCTTTGCCGCATCTCGCCGCGCCCGTCGATAGTATTTATCTATCCATGCCCCATCTTGAAGAAATTTTTTTAAACTAGGCGTATCTTCTAAACAGTCTTGGATTTTATCGCGGCAATTAGAAAGCGTATGATTCCAACTCGCTGTTCTTTTCTCAGGCTGATACTGACACTTCAGCAAATCCATCACCAGCACCTGAAAATAACCGCTGAGTTCCTTTTGTTCGCTACGTCCTAATGCTTCCAATTCCTCAATCAAATTTTTAACATCTAATTTTGACCAGCAACCCTTCTTTAGGTAATCAGCTTGTTGCTGCGTCCATGCTAAGAAGTCTTGGTCATAATTTGTAGTTTCATTCATAATCGGAGTCGCTTGGTTGGCTATCTGAAAAGTTACTTACTAAAATTTACTTACTGTAGATTTAGCCTTTGATATTAGCCCGCAGTAGTTGAAACTGAAAAACGGGGTACATCAAATTAACGTACCCCACACAGACTATAACGTGTATTAGATCGCGATTATTTACCGCCCCATCTTGCGCTTAAGTGCGTCTAATTCTTCCTGAGCTTCCAATTCGCGGAATTTTGCATCTAAATCATCATATTCCCCATAACCTGCTGCCCCACCACGACTGTACAGATTATCCCAATTCACCGTGTAATGATTAGTACTGCCATAGGTGCTAGATGTGGCATTGGCTTTCGCGGCTTTGGCTTGCTCTTGGGCAGCTTTGGCGGCTTCAGCAATCTTGGCTTTGACGGCAATGCGACGCTCTTTGATTTGACCTTGCAATACCTTACTATCTGCCAAACGCTTCTTGACTAGCTCCATTTGTGCCCAAACCTGATTCCCCTGCCTCAGGAGCGCTGCTTCTCGGTCCCGCGCCGCATTAGCCAAATCTTGACGACCATAGGACTCAGCCTTAGTAACCCGCTCGTGCCAGGTGCGAATTTCCTCCGCAATGGCTAAAATCTGATCCTGAAGTTTTTTCTCTTCAACTTCAGAAGTCACAATTAGTTTAGCTATTTCGGCTTCTTGCTCCTGCAATTTATCCTCTAAAAGCCGTAATTCCATTTGGGGATTATTACGGATAAATTCTTCTAGGCGTGTCTCTAGAAACTTGGAAATATCTTCAATTAGTCCCATAAATTAATCCCATAGATTGACGCGGCAATTTATCAAGCGATCCATAGCAAGCAGTCTAGATTTGATTCAGACTAGAAGCGCTGTCCCACAAATACAATTTTAGATTCTTTACCACGACGTAATACGATTTCCTGCTGATTTACCTTGACCAATTTCCATCCGCTATTGGCAATATTTTTACCTAAGCCAACGGACTGCACCGAGCCATTCATGTCAAACATAGCTGTGGAGCGATCACCTAAATCCAAAACCCCCACAAGCACAAAACTATTACTGTTGGCACTTGCAGGCTTCGGTTGTTGCGGCATTGCGGCTACGGGATTGGGGGGGGCGGTAGGCGCAATTCCCTGAACTGCTGGTGGATTTGCCGTAGTGTTGCTTGTATTCCGATTACTTGATGCACCACTGGGACGAGCCACAGGGTTAGCAGTGGGGGGAGTGGCTAACCCATTAGGGCTATTTTCCACCGGCGGTAAGGCAATGGGGGTAATTGGTGGCTGATAAACGGGCACATACTGCACTACCCCTGAACCTCCCGCACCCATCGGAAACGGTGAGATGGGCATAACTGATAGATTGCCATTGTTACCAAGACCAAGGTTGTTAGGACTCGGTAAACCATTGGGGATCGCTGATGTAGCTTGGGTTGTGCGGTTTATTTCAGGGTTAGTAGCGTTGCTTAATAGCTTACGAATTTCTTCTGCAAATATCTTCTGTTCTTGGCTCAGTCCCGTCGGTGCAGCAGCAACAATCCGGACTTCTTTACGCTGAAATAGTCCATAGTTCATAGACCACATCACCGCTGCCAACAAAGCCGAAGTACAAGCCCCAATCCATAGCAGCCGTTCCAGCAAGTTACTACCCTGCTGCCCACTGCTGGGATCAGCTTCCACCGTACCATTAGCTGGGGGCTGAGGTGGTTGATCCGCACCGCCACCGCCGCCAACATAGGGTTCAATCCACAGCAAATCCTGCCGTGAAATGGGGGGCAAAGATATTTCCGCAGTATTTAGTTTTTGTAAAGTAACAGATCGTTCATGGTTATCTATTACCGCCCCGTCTAAGCCAGGAGTCGCTAAAGCCAAACTCTGACTACTACCTACACTATTATTATTCAAGTTACTATTTCTTCTCACAGTGGCAGGGCGCGGTGGCGCAACCTTCAAAGTTCCTTCCACTTCGCTAAATAGATCGTCCATGAGGTGATCCACCTGTTCGGTATAGACTTCAACCTCTTGGGTCACATAAAAAGGTTTCTGACCTTGGGGGCGTGAACCACTGTGACGGTAATCGGTGTTAGATGGATTTTGTCCCATACGAAATATTCCTGCTTTGTCCGCCATTGCTGGAGAAGAAAGTTTCTGACCTTGATGATGAATACTGGTAAGAGATACCACACATTGTCAGGAAATACTATAGGGTGAACCAAATAAATCCTCGGTTTTTTAGGCTTTGGTTTGATAGGGTAAAACCTAAATCAGTTAATATCTGGCAATATCCGACAATATGCTCTGATTTTCGATAATTTGTGAACCAAAAATGGTGATGTAAATATTAGTTGCAGGTCAAATGTCAATAGTTCATAAACCTAAGTTCATCAATCTACAATAGGTTTTGATTAGCACAATCACTTTCTATCAGTCTATCAGTTTATTTCTAGTGATTTATTCTTAGCAAAAAGCCCCCTAGTTCAGCATTTTGGCTTAATTTAGGAGGCTAGTTTATTTAGTTTGTTTGTAGAAGGAAACTCTACACTTCAGCTACATCCAAAGCTTCAACTGGCTCTTCAGCGCTGACTTCTTCCTCAGGGATTTCTGGCTCTTCTTCAGCAGAAGGAATTTCTTCTTCGAGGGCTTGAGGTGCAGCGTTCATCTGCTCTCTATACTTGGCTGCCATTTCTTCAGCACCAGCATAAACCTTCAGCGGATCCCGTACCATGTCCCCAGGCTCAGATTCCAGTTGCTTGGTAGACAAGGAAATCCGACCGCGCTCTGCGTCAAGATCAATGATCATCACCTTGACTTCATCATTGACGTTGAACACATTGTGGGGAGTCTCAATATGTTCGTGGGAAATTTCCGAGATGTGCAACAAGCCACTTACGCCACCGATGTCAATAAATGCACCGTAGGGCTTGATACCCCGTACCACGCCGACGACCACTTGCCCAACTTCGAGCTTGTTCATCTTGCGTTCTACCAAGGCGCGACGATGACTCAACACTAAACGGTTGCGATCTTCGTCCACTTCCAAAAACT
>JBIKNH010000296.1:0-3363 GCA_044358815.1 Pseudanabaenaceae cyanobacterium
GCGGGGATGATTTTTCTGATCATCGGCGGCGCATTGTTTACGATGTTTTTCTTGATGCCGAGCAAATCTACGGAATCAACTAGTTCAGCCCCAGGTGGAGACGGCAAAACCAGTGTTACGAAGGATTCTGGTAATATCAAATCCAATGGCACTTCTAATGGCACTGCCCTCAAACTGAATCGGATGACCTTAGTGGAACAATATCGCGCTGGCAAACGGAACTTTGGCGGTGTGAATCTAACGGGCGAAGATTTAAGCAATCTACAACTGAGTGGCATTGAGTTACCAGGGGCGCAAATGGAACGGGTTAACCTTCAGCGGACTAATCTGAGTCAAAGTAATCTGACCGGAGCAAATCTGCATCAAAGTAATTTAGACAAAGCGGACCTCACCAGTGCCACCATTACCGATGCCACAATCACGGAAGCAAGTTTGATTAATGCCCAACTCCCCCAAACCATTGCGTTACGGACTAATTTCAGTCAAACCAAATTGCAGCAGACAAATATGCAGCGCATTGATGGCACTGGGGCAATTTTCAACGGAGCCGACCTGCAAAATGCCAACCTCAGCCAGGGGAATTTCACCTTAGGTACTTTCCGTAAGAGTAAGCTGATCAAAACTAATTTAATGGGGGCAGTTTTGGCAGGGGCAGAAATCATTGACGGTAACTTGAATCATGCTGACTTGACCGACGCAGATCTACGTTCCATTACCCTAAATAACACTAATCTCAACGGTGCGAATTTAACTAACGGAAATCTAACTGGAGCTAGTTTGATTCTAGTGGAATTAACTGGAGCAAACTTCACAAGGGCGAATCTGAGACAAATAAATCTGCAAAATATTGGCAGTATTGAATCTGCAAACTTTACTGAAGTACAATTTCTTGCACCTAAGACCCGTCAAACTCTGTGTACCCTCGCATCGGGTATCATTGTAGAAACCGGAGTCAGCACCCAAGCCAGTTTGGGCTGTCCCTAGATGTGAGCTATTTTGAGGTATTCTGTACCAACCAACTGTATCCGTCTTAAGGTACAGATAATTCATAAATAGATTTAATGAATTGATTTGATGAATTTAATATCAAGATTCGTATCATATATTTGGCGTAATCTTCACAACATTTCAGGAAATACTCTGGAGATTACCGCTAATATAACTACACGCCATAAAAATTCAATTCTGTCCACCGTAAAATAGCTGAAATTCTCGATTGATCGATCTCGAATATTTGAGGCATACTAAGTTTACGGTCTGTTACGGTCTGATTTATCGTTTGGTTTATTCAGGATTCGATCTGTTTATGGATAAGCAAACATCATCCTTCAATCCATTTCCAGATTTTCGCTCCGAATCTAACCGTAATCTTACGCTTTCCTTTCATGAGCCTTAATGAGCCTTCTTGTGAGCTAACAGTGGAGTACGTTGCCTATGCCTGATGCAACCGCCTTATCTAACCCTAGCTATCACTCAGAGCCTAGTACCTCCTTAGTCTTGGTACCAGGTCAGCCAGTGGTGCGGGTTGGGGTGTTAAACTCCCTCACGGGTCATTTAGCCCGCCATGAGGTTTGGAATCAACATGCTACCCTCATGGCAATTAATGAAATCAATCAATCGGGCGGCGTGATGGGCTGTCAGGTGCAACCGATTGTGATGGATGGTGGTTCAAAATCGAGTCAGTTTGCTGACCGCAGTTTGTATTTATTCACAAAAGAGAAGGTCCAGACGATTTTCGGCGGTTGGGCTTCCTCGGATCGTAAAGCTATGGCAGCGGTGGCTGAGAGTAACCAAGGACAGATCTGGTATCCCATGCACTACGAAGGTTTGGAATGCCTGCCCCATGTGTTCTATACCGGAGCCTGTGCTAATCAATATCTCCAACCTGCCCTCAGTTGGTTTATGCAGTTTAAGGGTTCCCGTTTATATCTTCTCAGTGCCGATGGAATTTGTTCACGCACCCTGAGCAAGCTGGCTCGTGCCCAGATTCGGCAACATGGCTGTGTACTTTTGGGGGAAAAAATCCTCCAAGATCCCCAAGAATTTGTTGAAGTTCTACCGAATATTCTTCAGAGTAAAGCAGATGGGATCATTTGTTTGCTCTATAACTGGCAAGTAGTAGAGGTGATGCGTATCCTAGCCCGACAAGGTTTGACGGCTCAAGACTTGCCGATGATGACCTTCCGTTTAACTGAACAAGAATTACAGGAATTACCCAATGGTGAGGCTGTAGGTCACTTTAGCTGTGGGAACTATTTTCAGTCATTGCCATTACCCCAAAATCAAGCCTTTGTGCAGCGCTGGCGACAATATACTGCATCCTTAGGCAGTCCTCCGGCAACGGCTCCCATTCAATCTGCTTATATGCAAGTGTACTTATGGAAGCAATTAGTGGAAGCTGCCCATTCCTTTGATGGTCGCGTGATGCAGCAAATCGCTGATGGTCAATCCTTCAATGCTCCCAATGGTCGGGTTACCCTCAGACAAAATCAACATCTGCAATCAAATATTTATATCGGTGAAGCAAACGCTAATGGTCAATTTTCGCTCCGTTATCAGTTCGACCAAGTGGAACCGTTGCCTTGGTTAGGGGTTGAGAAGCTCCATTTTGGGGCATCTACCTTGGTTATGGATATGCTGGGAGAAATCACTAATGGCATTCAGCAAAACTGGCAGTTAGAAAGGGACGCGCAGGAATTAGAAGCCACCATCAATCAGTTAATTACTGGCGGTAATGTCAAAGGACGTAATCAACTAGCCCCAGAAATTACCCGCGCTGCTATGTCGAAACTGATTAAAGCAAATCAACGATTACAGAATACTCAATTAGAATTAATTAGAACCCAAACTGCCTTAAAAGATGCTAACGAAGAGTTAGAGCATCGGGTGGAACAGAGAACTCAACAACTACAGCAGATGATTCGTCGGTTGCAGGTGGAAGTATCGGAACGACAGCAAATCGAACAGCGGTTGCGAGAGAGTCGGCAACGGTTTGAAGCAATGGCGGCAAATGTGCCTGGTGTGGTTTATCGGGCGATGTTGCACCCCGATGGGCGGCTCTCTATGCCTTATATTAGCCCTCGGATTCATGATATCTTTGGACTCAAACCGGAGGAATTTCTCGAACATTTGGAATGGGTCTTTGATATGGCTCATCCTGAAGATCGTCACACATTGAATGATTTAGCCTATAATTCCGCCGTTACTCTGGCTCCCTTTGAACATGAATATCGTGTTTCACCGCTGTTCCCTAAAGTAAAATGGGTCAGAATTATTTGCCAGCCCCAGCGCCTAGAGGGGGGTGAAGTGGTGTGGGATGGGGTGATTGTGGACATCACTGCCCAAAAAGCCACGGAAGATTCT
>JBIKNH010000143.1:0-11790 GCA_044358815.1 Pseudanabaenaceae cyanobacterium
TACCCTCAACGTCACCCGCGCCGATGACCTGCAACCCTATGGCGATCGCGAATCCCTATTAGAATGTGCCCCCGACCGCGAAGAAGATTTCTTCCGTGTACCCCAAATTATGGGTTAGGGACTACCTAGCCTAACCGCCCAAATTATTAATTATTTTAGTTATTAATTATTGGATCTTGATCAAGCCAAGCCCCTAGGTCCTTTCCTACTAAGCAAGGATCTAGGGGTGACTCGATCAAAATATGACAAGATCAATATCGAATCTAACTATCCAACTGCGCTGCTGGGACTTTATCTCCTAACTTGCGCCCCCGCCACCAAGCTAACAAAATACTGGCATTGAAAATACTGGAATAAGCCCCAGACAAAAAGCCAATAATCAGCGCCAGTGCAAAATAACGCAGCGTAGCCCCACCAAACAAGAAAATCGCCACTAGAGGCAAAGTTGCTGTCATAGAGGTATTAATTGACCGCGCCAGAGTTTGATTTACCGACAGATTGACCAAATCATAAAAACTATAGTCATTACCAATATTTTTGATGTTCTCGCGAATCCGGTCATAAATCACCACCGTATCATTCACCGAGAAGCCGCAAATTGTCAGCATCGCCACAATAAACAAGCTATCCACTTCTACCCCAGCCACCAAACCTAAAACCGCAAACGCACCGACGGTGACCAAAATATCGTGAAACAACGCAATTACAGCAAATGTGGCATAGTCGAGTTGGAACCGAAACGCTAAATAGATCGCAATCCCACTAAACGAAAGCCCCAATGCTGCCAAGCCATAGATCAGGGTTTGGTTACCAATGGCAGGACCCACATCATCGATCTGGACTTTTTTCGTATCAACTTCACCGTAGGGTTTCAAAGCAGTCACAACAGTTTCTTGTAGTTGAGTCCGTTCTTCAGTCTTGAGCCGAGGAGTCCGAATCGAAATTCCTTCGAGATCCTGACCTTGTACAAGCTGAATTACGCTATTCTCATAACCCTTACTAGTCACCGCTTGGCGCACTGTTGCCACATCGATCGGCTTACCACATACCGTCGTCCCACCAGATTTATCGCACTTGAGTCCTAGGGTGATATTTGTCCCTCCAGTAAAGTCAATCCCCAGCCGCAGGGGACTCCCCAACTGCTGGAAAGAAACCACCATTGCAATAAGCCCCGCCACAATGGTCAGGGTGGACAAGCTCAGATATAAACGAGCATTTTTGATTACATCAAGTTTCATAGATTACTGGTCTATAGGACTAACATTCAGGACTCAAATACTTATCAATCATTCCCCCTTGGGAAGGGGGGCTAGGGGGGAGCCAACCCTAAGCTTTTTCCGTCTCCGGAGCGGGATCATTGCCAGAGCTAACTTCAGTTACACTATTAGCCAAATCAACATTAGCCGGATCAACCACATTCTCCGCCACCGCGATCGCCGGAACTGCAATCCCCCCATTGGACTCAGGGGTAAAAGTCGCCTTGCCGAAAGCCTTCATTCCGTAATAACTGGGTTTACGGAAATTAGGATTGCTGATCATTGCCAACAACAACGAACGACTCAAAGTGATTGCCGTAAACATACTGACCATCACCCCCACGCCCAAGGTCACTGCAAAACCTTTCACAAAACCAGATCCCAACCAGAACAGGGCAACGCAAGCAATCAGCGTCGTCACATTACTATCCAAAATGCTGGACCAAGCGCGATAAAAGCCCGCTTCCACCGACTTATATAAAGTCCGTCCGGCGTTGAGTTCTTCCTTGGTACGCTCAAAAATCAAAACATTAGCATCCACAGCCATACCGATACTCAGGATAAACCCAGCAATCCCAGGTAATGTCAACACCACCCCTAAAAGGCTAAACAGCGCATAGGTTAGCAATGCATAGGTAATTAGGGCAATATCCGCCACTGCGCCCAAAATTCGGTAATACGCCACCATAAACACCAGCACCAAACCCAAGCCAGCCGCCCCAGCGATCACACTGCTTTGGATACTATCCGCCCCAAGGGTTGCGCCGACGGTACGGTTTTCAACAATTTCCACTGGTACAGGCAGCGCCCCCGCCCGCAACTGCAACGCTAACTCATTAGCACTCTGCAAACTGAAATTACCTGTGATCACCGCTCGGCCACCTGTAATCCCTTTGCCCTGAAACTCTGCCCCCACTGACGGGAAGCTAATCAAATCATCATCAAGGAAAATCCCCAAAGCCCGTCCTGTGCCGCCCAGTTCTCCGGTGGCTTTGGCAAATAGTTCACCGCCCTTATCATCAAAAGTTAAAGCAACTTCCCATAGATCCCCTGCTCCTTGTCCTAAAGGTGCAGGCACCGCATCCTTAAGCATCGAGCCAGTCAAACCAAAGGGACTAAATAAATCCTTAATGGCAGCTTTGCTCTTTTTTACCGCTGCTTCAGCATCAGCAATGGCTTTAGGATCACGGTTAGGGTTAGTCTTAGCCAACTCTAGGTTAATCAAAGCATCCCGCTGCACTGCTAATTCTGCCTGAAATTTCCCTTCAGTTTCTTTTTTCTGTTGACGGAACTCTAGCTGTGCCGTTTTACCAATAACCCGCTCTGCCTGAGCCGGATCACTGACCCCAGGCAGTTGAATTACAAGCTGATCATTACCCACCAGCAGCACCGTCGCCTCAGACACCCCCAAGCCGTTGATCCGTTGTTCCACCACGTACTTAGCCGTTTCCATCACCTTGGGCGTAATACTGGTGATGCCAGCTTCCGGCTTAACTTTGGCTTGGAGGGTAAGTTGTGCCCCACCCCGCAGGTCTAAGCCCAATTTTGGCGGTGTTTTGATGCTCCAAAATGTTGCCGCAAGGACAATCAAAAAAACAACGGCAAGGAGGCGGTTTTGTTTACCCATAATGGTTCAAAGACTGGTTCAAATACAGATTCAAAGACTGGGGGAAAGTGAAAAAATGCGCAAAATGTGGTGAGAACGTGACAGTTTAGGTAACAGTAAAGCAGTAGCAAAGTAACAGCAAACCCATCCCTAAGCTTATGTTTCTAAGCTACAGGTTGGCTACAGGTTGACGGCAATTACCCGACTAAAATTAGTTCGCAATTAGTTCGTAACTAGTTTGCAATATGGTGAAGTATAACTAGATACGCTTTTGAATAGCATAGGCGATCTTTGGTAATAGTTTTGGCAATAGTAATCTGCCAATATACTAACGACCGCTAACGACCGCCCACAGTAATCTGATCCACCTTAATATGTGGTTGTCCTACGGTCACATACACGCTACCACTGACGGAACCACAGAAACCCGCTGCCAATTCCAAATCCTGAGAACTCATGGAAATTTGCTGCATAATTTCCTTCGCATCACCGATTAAAGTTGCACCCTTCAACGGTTTAGTGATTTTGCCATTTTCCACGAGATAGGCTTCATCCACTGCAAAATTGAATTGTCCAGTGGGTAAAACACTGCCCCCGCCCATTTTCTTGCAATAAATGCCCCGATCCACCGAAGCAAACAAATCATCTAGGCTATATTGCCCTGCACCGATGTAAGTATTCCGCATCCGACTCGCAGCGGGATAGGTGTAACCCTGACGACGACCGCTACCAGTGCGGGGGTGTCCGGTGCGCATTTCCCCTGCCCGATCCGAAATAAAATTCTTTAAAATGCCATTTTCGATCAACAGTGTGCGCTGGGCAGGCATTCCCTCATCGTCCATGTCAATCGTACCGAAGGCGCGGTCAGTGCGTCCTTCATCCCATGCTGTGAGATTCTCATGGGCGATTTGCTTACCTTTCATTTCTGCAAAAGGAGTCGTCCGTGCTTCAATGCCAGTGGTTTCCAATAAATGCCCACAGGCTTCATGGAAGATCACCCCACCGAACTGATTCGCCATGATGATCGGATAGGCTCCGGATTCCACATAGTCGGCATAAAGCATTCTGCCAGCGGATTCAACAATTTCGGCTACAGTGTCTTCATAACGCCAAGTCCGTAGATAATTAGGCTCACTGGTACTACCGACACGCTTGTTAATCGTGGCGCGATGACTGCCATCAGCACACAACAACGTCGAACCAACGGACTGGGTTAAACGAATATCTCTAGCGAACGTGCCATCACTCCCCGCCACTAAAACCTCTTGCCAATCACGGAAATACCCGGACCGTCGCGACTGCACATGACTACCCTGAGCCGCTAGAGCGCTATTAGCCGCCAGTAATACATCACTCATTTCCTGCATGGAACTACATTGCCCCAGCCAAGCATCCTTGTTTTTGACTGTGGCATAGTCCCGAAATAGTTCGAGGGTAATATCTGGAATAAAAGCCGTAGGACCAGGCAAATGTAAGCCTAAAATTGACAAGCCTCGCTCTAGGGCAGCCTTTAAGCCCAAAAACGATAAATCATTACTGCTGACATAACTATCTGCCTTATCTCGGAAAATCCGAATTCCTGCCCCCACCGCCAACCGAGGGGAAATAGTCGTAATGGCATCATCTTCGGCTAGACAGCTAATGTAATGATTCCGTTCTAAAAATATTTCTACGAAATCTGCTCCAGCGGCTCGCCCTAACCCCATTAAAATCCCTAAGGGTGCGCCCCAGGTCTCATCGAAGCGATCCGCAAAAGGAGCGAATTGCAATCCACTAATATCCGTTGTGGTAATTTCTTTGGTCAGCAGTAAGTTACTGGTCATGAAGTTCATTCCTAAAAATAGTTACAAAGTAATTCCTGAAGATCCCCCTCAATCCCCCTTAAGTAAGGGGGAAGGAAAGGAAAAGAATATCTCTCCCTTCCCTAAGGGGGGCTAGGGGGGATCTCACCCTCTCAGAATAAACCTACTTCGCCGCAGGCTTGAGGGCTAACAGCATTTCCACACTAGCAACACCTTGTCCAGGGGTAGAAGCCGTTACACCAATACCTTGGACATTCTTCAACAGTGTGAGCAATTGAGGCGGGACTTTCTTATCCGGAGGCGTGGTCGCTTGGGCAATGGAAATCGCCTTTTCCATATCTACATAGAAATAGCCAATGGTATTTGTGGGTAAAGATCCCGTAGCTGCCTTGAACTTAGGATCAGCATCTAAACCACTAGCGGGCTTCGGCACAAATAAACTAGAAGCCGGAGGCAATGTGATAAACATCGTATCCTTCTGATGCCAACCGTAGGACAGCAAAGCCCCTGGGGTTCCTGGAGCGTTCCATTCCACCACTGGTACGCCGCCATTATCTTTCTTGTCAACCTTGCCGCCATTTTTGCCCACAAAATCATCCAACTTCTTGAATAAAGCTTCAGCTTGGGAACGATTTGAAGTTTGAATCATCAACACAGGGGCTAAACCTTGGGTTTGGGTCAGGATTCCTTCTGGTTTAGCGGCAATAGCGCCCAGGGCAAATTCCCCATCCATCCAACCGAAAATATCTTTATCCAAATCAATGGCTAAGGGTGAACCCTTCAACTGAGAGCGCACTTCATCCACATTCTGGCTCACCTCTGGGGCAGCAGCAAACCGCGTCCAGTAATCCTTGAGATTAGTTCCCGTAATTACAGCGAAAGTTTGTGCAGGCAGTTGCGCAATAATTTTATTTTCGTTCTTGGCAGTATTTTTCAGGTCATCCCCATTACTACGCACCGACAGCTTGAAACGTACCCCCGCATCGTCCACGCCAACGCCAAAATTAATCGACTTGAGTTTTTGGATCTGTTGTTTAGCTTCAGGGGTTAGAGGCACACCATTGGGGTTAATCTCTGACAACTGGGGCAAATTTTCCGCTGCATTGGGAATATAAATCTGGAACAGAGAATTTTTCATTTGCAGATCATCCGCTGCCAATTCAGTGGCTAGGGATGCACCGCCCTGGAAAGTATCAATGGCATCTTGGACTGATTTCTCTTGGGGCGCTACTACCCAATAGTTCCCCACCAATGCCGACACGGTTTCAGCCCGTCCAGCACCGTACTGGGTAATCTCAATATCCTTATACTTCGAGACTTTGGGCGTGCCTTTTGCTTTGCTCTTTGCCTTCTCAATGAATTTATTGGCGGCTTCTTTGTCCTTGACTTCAACCACAATCACCAAGTTAGGAGCAGTTGCCGCTCCAGGGCTGACGGCAGGCGGTTCATTACCTTCTGGGGGAATGGCTGCCGGTGGATTGCCTTCTTTGGGCTTAGCATCCGGGGGGGTAGCTTCCGTCGCTTTAGGATCGTCACCTTTAGGCGCGGCGGATTTGTCTTCAGCTTTGGGGGCAGTTGTGGGAGCCTCTGCTGGTTTGTCGGCTGGTTCGGCTTGGGCAATCATACCATTGCTGCTCATGGGTACATAGCGCAATGAACCACTATCCGGTGCAAAGGGTAGGTTAGCTCCTTTTTTAGCACTGGGTAGGATCGCAATGGTCATGCTTTTACCTAACCAAGGCTGTACATCCTTATCGAAATCTAAATCAGAGGTAGCCAGACTTTTTTTGACTTGGCTAATCCCATCTTCCACAATGGCTTTGCTTTCGGCTGAGAGCAAGGTTTGTAATTGCTTATAAGCTTCGCCATCGGTACTAATAGAAACTGCCATTAATGCTTGTTTGGGAACCAGGCTGGCGGAGCCAATTACCGCTGCGGGCTTGTTACCCAGACCGGGAATGCCACCGGATTTACTGAAGTAAAAATAAGCCCCTGCTGCACCACCAGCCACCACGATTGCCCCAGCAATGGCGGCAATAGGTAAGCCAGATTTTTTTTGTTCAGACATAAAATTCACTCCTCAACATGGAAAAATTAACCCCTACTTCGTCACAGACTATCGGTAAAACATAGGGCTTAGACGATTGTTGTTAATCTGAGTGCTATGGTAAACCAAGTTTGCCGTGACTGCTTGCATAACTTATCACCCAACCACGAAAATCATGGGTCTTAACCTACGGATTATTCCAGGTTTAACCATAGGTTTAGCAGGTATGTAACTCAGCCAAACTATGAAGCATCGTCACCGTTGGATCGGTTATCACCTCACGGGAGCGATTGAGCCATAATGCATTGATCCCCAAAGCTTTTGCTCCCTGATAGTCTTCCCGTAAACTATCGCCAATGTGCCACACTCGGTCAGGATTGGTGTGTAAATGGTAGTGCCTTAAACCATATTCAAAAATCTGTGGCTCAGGCTTCGCTGCCCCCAACTTGGTGGAAATAAACACCGCATCAAAGTATGGTGCTAAACCCAATGCCGCTAGTACCGGATACAGCCGATGATCAAAATTAGATAACACCGCCAACTTAGTGCCCTGAGAGCGCCAATACTCTAATGCGGGGATCGTATCGGGATAAACTTCCCACGGGGCGGCGGACTGAAAATATGCATACAGCCGTTTGAAAAAACTCCCAAAATCCCTGAATTTATCCAAGTCACCACTAGCGCGGAAAGTCTCTTGAGCGAGACGATACCACCACTGATACTCAAGCTCCGGAATCTCAGCCTCAGGCACATCGGGAAATGCCATCCGATCCGTTGCCTTAAAACAACCATAAAAAGCCTGATTAACCCGATCCGGATCAATTATCACGCCAAATTCTGCGGTTACCTTGCCATAGGCAGCACCAACACTGTCTCTGACGGTGAAAATAGTGCCTACAGCGTCAAAGAAAATTACTTGGGGCGGCTTAAGAAATAACATCAAACAACATCACAAAATATCAAAACGCACAAATCTAACCGTTGCAATATTGGGTAATCTCTGACTCAATGGGGGCAGCCTTAGGAAATACCTTTTTCAGAGCATTAACCGCCTTTTCATGGGCGACGGCATCCTTAGCACTAACGGCTTTACCTAAATTAGTGAGTTCTTGACTTAGCTCACGATAGAGACTAGCTAAATTAGACTGGGCTGTGACCAAACGGGCATCCTTAAGCTTGAGACTTTGTAACTCACTGCGGACGCTATCCAACTGATTGGCAGTGCGCTCTAAAACAGCGGCATCCCTTAGGATTTCTCGCTCAACCGTGGGCAGCTTATTTACAGTTTGTGCCAGTTTATTACACTGAGCAATCCGACTTTCACCACAACTGACCACAATAAAGCTACAAAACATCGTAGCCAGCCAACTCCGCATCTTTGAGGGGGACACATCACACCATGCAAACATTTGCCTAAGGCTAGGATGTTTTTGGCTAGGAGGCTGGACTAGGCGCATAGGCTTAAAAAGAAATAAAAGACCACAGTTTAACGCAACGTGATTGTTAGTTCAGCATTAGTTCAGCGCAACCAGCGAAGTGCAGCTACTCAGACCGACTGACAAGAATATACCAGATCGTTGTTGATCCGACTATCTTGGTTACTTCAACTCAGTTAATCAGCACCCCTAATTAGCACTATAACCAAAGCTGCCCTGACTCTACAGTATCTCCCTAGACTTTAAATATTGCCTCCATTTCCTCTGATTCGGGCTTTAATCCTTCCAGCGTTTGGTAACTTTCTCTCACCACACTCAATCATTAATTGTTAATTATCATTGCATCTTTCCAAAATCTATCCTAATACATAGCCACATCCCTAAGAAACATCTTACAATGGGACCCATCAGAGAAAATCTCTGTGCTAATCATGGGACCGTAAGGGTTTCGACGTTTTAGTAGAAGCTCCTCTATGATGCAGGTCGAGAGTGTGTCCCCTCTCGTAAATCAAGACACAAAAAAGTAAATGCGAACAACATCGTACCCTTTGCTCGTAAAGCAGCCCCTATCGCTGCCTAAGGATCTATAGATTGATCTCGAGATCTGTGATGTGACTCCGTTAAATGTCACAGATAACCACAACGGATGCTGTAAGTTACCTTCCCAGATCGGTGCCTTACCTAAGATTTGATCAGGGACTCTTTGGATGAGGAATAATTCATCTATCCCGCCGCAAGGATCAGCGTGGCTAAACCTGTGAACGATTGGAAAGTTAGGCGCTAGGACGGACGGCAGTTCGACTCTGCCCGGTTCCATTAAACCTCCACCTCAAAGTCATTTCTCTATACCTCCTTAGGCTAAAACTGAGGGGGTTCTTGTTTTTTTGTTGTTTCGTTAACTTGGTTTAGGCTGGGTTTTCTTCTAGGATTGACGGGGCAAGAATTTGGTCAATAGTGGCGCGACTTGCCCTGTGCTGATATATTCCCCCAATAGATTTGCGGTAACTGGTGCCAATAAAATACCGTTGCGATAGTGTCCTGTGGCTAAGATCAGGTTTTGATAATCCGGATGTGGTCCTAATAAAGGCATTTCTGCTGGCGCATGGGGACGGAAGCCCCACCAAGTTTCCACCAGTTCCATTTCTGCAATGGCGGGATAGGTGGCGATGGCATTGGCTAGTAGCTGGTTGACTCCCTTGGCGGTATTGGCAGGTAAAAAGCCCACATCCTCAACGGTGGCTCCCAAAACCACTAACCCATCCTGACGGGGCACGATGTAGATATTTGGTGCAAAGATCACCCGCTGTAAGCTGCGTTGGGGATCAAAAATTGCTGCCATTTGTCCTTTAATTGGACGGATTGGTAATGGTAGTAAATCTTTGGTCCATGCCCCTGTTGCCAAGATATAGCGATCGGCAACTATTTTCCCCGCACTGGTTTCTAGATGGGTAATTTGCTGATCATTACTATCTTTGACTAAAGAATGTACGGCGGTTCCCTCGCAAATTTTCACCCCCAACATCCGCGCCGCAGTGTAGAGCATTTTGCCCAAATCACGGTTGTTAACCTGACCATCTTCAGGTAACCATAGAGCCTCAGTAACTTGGGGGGCAAGGTGAGGCTGTTTTCGCTCGATGGCATTTCTGTCAATGTAGCTAGGGTGTTGACGCAGTTCAGGATGCTGATTTACTTTGTTAGGATCTAGGGGAGCAATAATGCCACAACACCAGTAACCACAGGACATACCCGTTAATTTCATTAAGTTACTGACCCAACTGGCATACAGTTCGCGGCTACGGACACCTAAACTCAGCAAATCTCCGGTCAATCCCTCGGCTTCAGGGGCTAACATCCCCGCTGCTGCCCAGGTTGCGCCTCTACCACATTGTCCACGCTCCAAAATTGTGACGGCAGCGCCCCGTTGGGCTAAATCCACAGCCAAAGCCAAACCGATGACACCACCGCCAATAATACAAACATCCATAACTTTTTAGTGAACTTGATTCAGCCGCATCCCACGACCCAATTGACCATTATCACCCACTAAGATGGTCATAAGGATCGGTAAGAATCTTACTTCTGGTCACAGCGATGACTAATCACGGCATAAAAGGGATCTGCACCACCACCAAACATTGCCATCCACTGGGGTACGGGACTAGTCCGCATGATAATCTCTGGTTTACTGAAACCTTGGGGCACTGAAGCGAAATATTTTTGCACTAGCTGCACCCGCTGCATTTCGGAAACATCGCGCCATGCCTGAATTGCTTTTTGATAAAACATCCGATTTGAGAAGCTTACGATGGTAATTCCACCGGTTTTGAGAATGCGATGAATTTCGGCGAAGATCTCTTCGGGATATTGTAGATACTGCACCGATACTGTGATTAAAACCGCATCGAAGCTGGCATCAGCAAAAGGTAGTCGCCGTTGTATGTTGAGATTTTGTACCACATAATCATCAAGGCGCGGATTGCGGGCTAATTCTTCAGTATTGAGACCATGACCGCTCACATGGGCGAATGTCATTTCTTCTGGCAAATGGGAAACCCAACTGCTCATCAGATCGAGAATCCGTGTATTAGGCTGTAACCGCTCCCGATACAGTGCGGTAAGCTGCTGAATAAACCCATCATCCACATGGGTCACTAGACGGGGATAGGCATAAAATAAACTATCTTCCGATTCGTCTAGTTTGGTTCTCTGTTCTGAAGCTAATATCATAGATATTCCTAAATGTTCCTGACCGGCAACCGCTGGGCTATTCTCTGATCACAATAGGAGTTCCCACATCTGCCCAGCGAAACAATCGCGCCGCCTGATCGGGGTCTAAATTCACACATCCTCGGCTTATAGGAACACCAAATTTGCGATGCCAATAAGCCCCATGAATTGCATAATTACCATCGTAATACATCACAAATGGAACGTCAGGGATATTGTATCCTTCCCCGCGCATCGGGGCTGTGTTGTGTTTCGTCTGAATTGTGAATAGTCCAGTTGGCGTAGGAGAATCACTTTTACCGGCTGAAATATTGCTCCTAAATACTAGTTTGTTACCCTGCCAAGCATAGAGTTTCTGACTGCGAATCCGTACTTCAATCCAACGACGATTACTGCGTTTAAGTTGGGTTACTGCACCACGAAAGTTATTACTAGCAAAGGTATTACCAGTGGCAATATTATTCGAGCTTGATTCATTACCATTACGATTTAATGGCTTCAATGTCTGCTTGGTCAACGTCTGCTTGGTCAACGCTGATCCGTTAGTGTGGGAACTAGTTTGTCCAAATACGGCAGAAAAATTTCCCTCTGTCAAATCAATCATAATCAAACCGCTTGCGATGAAAACACCAGTAATCTTCACCAGAAGATGACCAACGGAATGACCCATTAACAGAGATGGGGAGGCTAATTTAAATTTACGCCCCAGTAAAGAAATCATTGGTGATTGCCTCCCTGAGTTACTAAGTGACTTCTAAATGGCTATTTCCAACTTAACTGTCTAGCTGTTTCACAACCAACACAAGCTATGACGAAACTTACTGCTGATTAGAATCGTCAGTCAAAACCTTGGTAAAATTTTTGGTAATACTAGTTTCAGCGCGGGTATAAATGTAGGTTTCTGGTGCTTGTAGAG
>JBIKNH010000011.1:0-38973 GCA_044358815.1 Pseudanabaenaceae cyanobacterium
CTAAGCTCCAACGGCTATATTGATTACCATCCAGGAAATACGGTGATTAGTCCGGGAGGTACATTTACTGATCTACATTTCCGACGTACAGACACTTTTGTCCAAGACATTGCACCTGAGCTCCAATTGTAAATGACAGTTGCAGTTGGGATTATCTAACAACCGCGTGCACTGGATTAAGAAATATCTCTACCTATGAGACTTTGCCACGCCATCGCAATATGCAATAGTATCAAACCCATTTAGGGCAATGGCAGAATGATCAACCCTACCCACTAACCCCAACCGAAACCTGAATTACATGGCGATAATAATCCGTAATTTGGCGAGTAGCAGCTTCCCAACTCCAGCGTTCTGCTTCCAATCGGGCTTGGTTGCGTAAGGATTCAATCCCACCCCCTTGAGTTTGGGCTAAAAGTTCCGCCGTTGCCGTAATTAAACCCCGCTCATCTTCCGGTTCAAATAGAAAACCGTTTCTGCCATTAGTGACAATATCTGGAATCCCACCAGAATTAGCTGCCACCACTAGACACCCCGCCGCCATAGCTTCTAGTAGGACCAGCCCCAGGGTTTCAGTACGGGACGGAAATAGAAAAGCATCGCTAGAAGCAAAAGCCGCCGCTAAATCATCTCCGCGTAAATAACCCACAAAATTAGTATGGGAACCAGCAAATAACCGCTCCAATTCACTACGATACGGACCATCTCCCACCAAAGCTAACCGACTATTAGGAATAGCTTCCAAAACTGGTAAAATTCGCTGAATCTCTTTCTCCGCTGACAAACGCCCCACATACAGTAACAATGGCGCATCGGGATTACCTTGGCTCAACCGCTCTCGCATCGCCGAATTTTGGAATTTAGGATGAAACTGTACGGTATCTACGCCCCTCTGCCATAAATCCAACCGTTCCACCCCATGAGAACGCAATTCCTCAACCATCGCGGTGGAAGTACAGAGATTTAGAGCCGCATTATTATGAGCGGTTTTGATTAATTCCCACATAGTTCCTTCCAAAAATCCCAAACCGTAATGGTGTAGATATTTCGGCAAATGGGTGTGATAGGAAGCAATTAAAGGAATTTTCATCAATTTGGCATAGAACAAACCTGCCAAACCCAACACCGCCGGATTAACTACATGAATCACATCGGGAGCAAATGCTTCAAGGGCGGAACCAATGGACGGACGGGGCAAAGCCAATTTTAATTCAGGATAGAGCGGCAACGGAAAACCTGAGACCCCAAAAATGTCTGCGCCAGCATATTCCGTCAAGCCACCATCAGGACAAAATACCAAGACCTCATGACCTAACTTAACCAAATATTCGACGGTATATTTGAGTCGGGTGACAATACCATCAATTTTTGGCAAAAATGTTTCGGTAAATAAAGCGATTTTCATGCAAAGTTTTTGGGAACCTAATTTTTAAAGCCTGGTGTTTAAAGCTTGGTGTTTAAAACCTAATGTTTAAAACCTGATATCTAGACTTGAACTAATTGTGGACTAATTGTGCGCACGGGTGATCAGCAGGATTTCCTAGCAGCAATAGCTAGGGTCTCAAGGCAACTCGAAATTAGCAAGTCAACCTAGGGTAATTATTTACAGCTAATTTCACTGCTAAAGGGTCAGTGACTGCCCTACATTTTTGCATCATAACCAAAATATGTCCCCAGAAATAACCCAAATTTACCCCGATCAGCGCTAATTTTTGGTAACTTCTACTATAATAAGATTTAGCAAAAAGATGAATTGCACTATTAATCTTCTCGGTTCATCTGCGCCATTCGATCTTCTAGATGCATGTCTAGATTTAATTTATCTGGTGTCCTAGCCACAGTCCTTTATCACCGCCCCCAACCTTAGAGAGTGCCGCATTATGTTATTGACGCTGCCTAAAAATGCCCCTGATACTTCCGCCGCTAAAGTTGCTGCTGCGTCTTTGGCTTTAGGCGGTCGTCCCCATGACCTATTAGCGGGCATTGCCGAACTCAAACGCAAGCTCAATGCCGTGATTTTAGCCCATTACTACCAGGACCCAAACTTACAGGATGTGGCAGACTATATCGGTGATTCCTTGGGTTTGTCCCAGGAAGCCGCAAAATGTAAAGCTGATGTAATTGTCTTTTTGGGGGTGCATTTTATGGCGGAAACTGCCAAAATCCTCAATCCTGACAAGTTGGTTTTACTGCCAGATTTAGCAGCGGGTTGCTCCTTGGCGGACAGTTGCCCCCCCGATGAATTTGCGGCATTCAAGGCAAAATATCCGCAACATTTGGTGATTTCCTACATTAACTGCTCTGCTGCGATTAAAGCCATGAGCGATATTATTTGCACCAGTGCCAACGCCGTCAAAATTGTCCAGCAAATTCCCAAGGATCAGCCAATTATTTTTGCCCCTGATCGTAATTTGGGGCGTTATGTCATGGAACAGACGGGACGGCATGACATGGTGCTGTGGCAAGGGGCTTGTATGGTCCATGAAATTTTTTCCGAACGGCGCTTAGTAGAGTTGAAGTTACAAAATCCCCACGCTGCTGTGATTGCCCATCCTGAATGTGAAGCCAATGTGTTGCACCATGCGGACTTCATCGGTTCGACCACGGCATTACTGAGCCATGTGCGCCGCGCCAGTGCTGAATCATTTATTGTGGTGACGGAGCCAGGGGTAATTCACCAAATGCAGAAAATCGCTCCCCATAAGCAATTCATTCCGGCTCCGGCAAATAATGGTTGTGCCTGTAATGAATGTCCTTACATGCGGTTGAATACTTTGGAAAAACTCTATGATGCAATGGAGCAAAGATCCCCCGAAATTATCCTTGATGAGTCCATTCGTTTAGCCGCTCTCAAGCCAATGGAACGAATGTTGGCTATGTCTTAAATAGTTCTTTACCATGTCTTAAAGAGTTATTTACCAAGGCTTTACCAAGATTTAACCCTGACTAATCGCTTGATTCGTGATTCGTTAAATTCTTTCTTATTAAACTACCCGTTAAATCCCCATGAATTGCTAGCCAAATACAGACAGGCTCCTGACTGGTGGCAATCACCCGATGACGACAATGGGCAGGAATTAGTAAATAGTCCCCAGCAACTAAATCAATTACCGTGCCATCCTCAGTGTTATCTGCAACCATGAGGGTGGCATTGCCTTGGACCACCATGACCCATTCATCCCGCTCTTGGTCATACCACTGATCCGGTGGGGTGGTATGTCCAATGGAAATGATTTTCTCAATCAGAATCTGGTCAGTTTGGATAATTGGGGTAAAGGTTTCATCAACAGGTAGGGGTTGGGGCAAACAAAGTAAATTATTTAGGGGGAGCGTATCAGCAGTAGCTTTGCTTGGGGGTTCCATAGAGTAAACTTCTGTTGGTGAGCATGATGGGGCATAATAACAATATTGATGACCATTATCATTAAGAATAATTTCCTAAAATAACTTAAATTACCATGAAAGATTTAATAGATATTGATCAAAGTACTGCCTCAGATTTAGTCAGAGAAATTCAGGATGATCTTCAAAAAATAGGACTTTATGATGGGCAAGTGGATGGTATTTTCGGTAAATATACAGAGGCTGCTCTATTACAATTTAGTAATGTTGTCAGTTTAGACAGTAATCTTGATTCTCAATCACAAGAGGTTAAGAATAAACTCCTCAGTCTGCCGGAGGTGGTGGGCGAACTATTACAAATCAATGGACAGGGAGATCGTCTGTTTCAGAAATTCTGGAATGAACAGCAATTATTAGTGAATATGGGACAGGTGAGTGATGCCCATTTAGGATTTTTGGATCGCGGGGCGAAGGGAACGCCCACCGGTACAGTCCATGATTTGCCCAATCGTAGTTTTGCGCCATCACCATTTTTTGCCCAAGCTAATCAGTTTACCCAGCGCCTCGGTCAACAACCCGATGGAATTCATGTGATCACTCACAAAGAAGTTGAAATCCTTGCTGGTTCATCGGTGCGGGTCAGGTTTCGTCCATTCCCAAACGTGGGTGCATTACCACAAATAGAAGAAGTTGGTTTAGAATTTCTGCATCCTGATATTACGGAAGCCTGTGTCGTTACAGGAACAATTATTAAAGGTCAATTACTAACCCGATGGATGGGACGTAATGCCTTACGCAATGCTCAATTTTGGAGTACAACTAAGATTATTCCTTTGCTGTACACCATCGCCGCCGCTAATCGCAAATCTCCCAGACTACCGATTAATCAATGTTGGATTACGGATAAAGCCCGCACTGTTGCCTATAACTTTGGTGATTTAGCCTCCCGCATTTGCACCTACGAAGAAACGAATGGCATGACTTCCAATGGTCTCTCTGCCATGTTTAAACAATTTACCACTCCCCAAAATTTGGAAGGCTGGCTCAAATCTATTACAGGCAACCAGAAATTAGTATTTCAAGGTAGATATGGCGAAGCTCCGTTTTTACCATTGCCCTATCTGATGGGTGGACCAGAGCATTCCCTGGTCCTAGAGTCTAGTACCCAACCCCATCGCGGTGAAAATCTGATCAGTGCCTATGACTTAACTAGGGTCGTAACACAAATGGCATGGCATCGCCACTTGACCCCTAGTCAACGGTTACCTGGGGCGCAATGGCACAGTTTAGCTACCCTAGTTGAAGCGATGTCTCTCGATACTGCCCGCTATTTTGATGCGGCATTTTCCGCGCTGGGGTTGGAACGCTTCATCAGTCAGCCGGTCATCCTGTCTAAAATGGGTTTTGGTTACAGTGACCAGCGCAAACGCACCGAGTTAACCTACACTGCCTATGTGCAATTTGTAGATCATCTACAACCAATTCCTAAATGGCGTAGTGTCTGCATTAGCCTCAGGGCTTTTAAAGACCTCAAGCAGCCCAAACGGGAAGCCCTCGAAATTGATGCACGGATGGCAGCGGAAGTTACTAAAATTCTGCGGCATCTTGTTACCGAAGAATTAATCTAAAGCACTAATCTAAATCTCCAGAAATCTCCCATTCTGTTTTACTACTTAAGCTTTTTACTACTTAACCTTGACTAGTGTAATCAAACTAACAAATTAGTTCCCTATACCTACCTAGTATGGAACGCGAGTGGTTTCTAACTAAATTTTCCAACTAAATTGCCAAACTAGATTACCAAACTAGATTACGAATTGCGAATTATAAGCCATCGGTTGTGAGTCATTGATCATAAATCGTGAATTAGAAATCATGAATTAGAAATCATGAACTATTGCCTGTTAACCTACGAAGATTATTAATTTGTGATGTTTGATTTGCAGTTACTGATTCGTAATAACTGATTTACAACTACTGGTTTATGAATATTAATTCGTGATTATCAACAGCAGTTGACTTTATGATTAGTTTGGATGTGATTAGCTTGGATGTAATTGGTTTGGATGTGATTGGTTTGGAAACTAGTTATGCCGTTAGTTTTTCGATGACTACTGATTCACCACTGGTGACAAGGAGTGAAAACATAAGTGTTTGACGACAGATCCAGTAACAAATCCACTGATAAATTCTTGAATAACTTCAATAAATCCTCTGACAACAGGCAGAGGCGCTCCAAGAAATTTCCCCAATTAAGTATGAGTTGGCGGACTTGTTTACCCTTGACCGCGATGATTGCACTGTTTTGGTCCTATGCGGCATTTGCCCAAGGTAATGTTACGCCACCACCCCCAACCCCTGAAAAACTCACTGCCGAACTGAAGGTGGGAATCGATACCCTTTGGGTCGCAGTTGCTTCATTTTTGGTTTTCTTTATGAATGCTGGATTCGCTTTGGTGGAATCTGGATTCTGTCGGCGCAAAAATGCCGTTAACATCCTGGCTAAAAACCTGATTGTTTTTGCTATTGCTACGGTGTCATTTTGGGCAATAGGATTCTCTTTGATGTTCGGCAATGGTAACGACTTTATTGGCTTTAAAGGCTTTTTCCTCAGTAATTACGTGGACAATAGCCCTGCCATCGGTGCCGCCTATCAAGGGGATTTTGCAGCCCTTAACTGGGCAGGGGTTCCCCTTGAAGGCAAATTCTTATTTCAGTTGATGTTTGCGGGTACTGCGGCAACCATTGTGTCTGGAGCAGTGGCAGAGCGGATTAAATTTGCAGCGTTTTTGCTGTTTAGCTTTTTTCTAGTGGGGATCAGCTATGGCATCACCGGACACTGGATCTGGGGCGGTGGTTGGCTCGGCAAAATGGGCTTTTTTGACTTTGCAGGTTCTACAGTGGTCCATGCTGTTGGGGGGTGGGCAGCCTTAGTAGGAGCCGCATTGTTAGGACATCGCTACGGCAGATATGATGATCGGGGACGGGTCCGCGCCATGCCAGGACACAGTATTAGTCTGTCCACCCTGGGGTGCTTAATTTTATGGTTGGGATGGTTTGGTTTCAACCCAGGTTCGACGATGGAAGCCAACCCTCGCCTAATCACTCACATTGCCTTAACCACCAATATGGGTGCAGCAACTGGTGGTTTAGCCGCAACTATTACCGCTTGGTTATATTTGGGTAAGCCTGACCTGTCGATGATCATCAATGGTATCTTGGCGGGATTAGTTTCGGTGACTGCATCCTGCGCCTTTATCAATATGCCTAGTGCGGCAATTATTGGGTTTGTGGCGGGGATTTTAGTCGTGTTTGCGGTGGGCATATTCGACAGTATAAAAATTGATGACCCTGTAGGTGCTACGTCAGTACACTTAGTTTGTGGAATTTGGGGCACCATTGCCCTTGGTTTGTTCAGTCAAGGCAACAAATTCGGCGCTAATCCGGCTCCAAAACTAGGTTTATTTTCTGGCGGTGGCATTGAACAAATGGTGACCCAGTTAATTGGCGTGGTGGCGGTGGGGGCTTTCACCGTAGCCGTGAGCTTCATTGCTTGGAAAATTATTGGTGTGATCACCGAGGGAATTCGGGTTTCTCCGGAGGAAGAATTTGAAGGTTTGGACATCGGTGAACACGGTATGGAAGCTTACAGTGACTTCATGCGTGAGTCTGACTTGCAGTAGTTTTCCTGATTTATTGTGTTGATTTGTTTTGTTGATTTGTTTGATGGGTTAGGTTTAGTCTTTCCTAACCCTATGAACTGAATTTGTCACTGCCCCACCCCAAAAAGCAAACAAAACTCGTTCACCAAACCTAACCGAAACTAACCTCAACCAAGGCAAGTTTTAGACCAACCACCTATGCTAAACAAAGAGGATTTGATTTGTTTGGCATGAATGTCACAGAGGAGGAATTTTCATCAGGGGAGAATTTTATGCTTTTGCGACTAGAATCTCCGATAGAATGAGAGTCGGATTTGTTCATACAATTAACCTACTCAATTAACACAAAGTATAAAAAAACGGAGATACAGTATAAATGCTTACCCTAAAGGTTGTGGTTTACGTCACAGTAATATTCTTTGTTAGTCTTTTTGTGTTTGGCTTCCTCAACAGCGATCCCTCCCGTAACCCTGGCAACAAGGACCTAGAATAGTAATAACTAGTTGTCTATATAGGAAAAATATCAGTGATCCGCAGCAGCAGTGGTAGTCCGAATGGCTCTGCCCGTCAACAGCAGAAGCAACGTGGTCTCAGTGATTGGCGTTTGTTGCTGCAACTGATCCCCTATGCGAAACGCAGTTTGCCAACCCTTGTACTATCGTTTGTGCTGCTTGTGCCTCTGTCTGTGGCAGGAGCAGTACAGCCGATTCTGGTACAACAGGGCATTGATGGTCCGATCAAAAATGGTGATCTGATCGGCTTACGTTGGATCTGTATTTATATCTTGGTGACGATCGCTGTCAGGTTAGCGTTTCAGGCTTGGCAGGGTTTTTTGGTGCAACGGGTGGGACAACGGATCACCGCAGATATTCGTGAAGACTTGTTTGCCCATGTCACCAGTTTATCCACAAGTTTTTTTGACCGCACTCCCGTAGGCAAACTAATCACCCGCCTCACTAGTGATGTGGAAGCCTTGGGGGATGTATTCGCCACTGGAGCCATCGGGATTTTTAGTGATTTGGCTGCCATTGCTGTGATTGCAGTGTTTATGTTTTGGTTGCGCTGGGATTTGGGGCTGCTCCTGGTGGCGATGGTGATTCCCATTACAGGTTTAATTATTTATTTCCAGCACGAGTACCGCAAAGCCAACTTTATTGCTAGGGATCGCCTCAGTGAACTAAACAGCTTACTCCAAGAAAATATCATCGGCGTGAATGTGGTGCAGTTGTTTGGGCGCACTCAGACCAATTCCCAGCAACATCTCAAGGTGAATCGCCGCTATGTAGATGCAGTAAATAATACGATTTTTCATGATTCGGCGGTGTCAGCCACCCTGGAATGGATTGCCCTCGTGGCGATCGCCGGTGTGTTATGGCTAGGGGGTGGGCAATTGGTGCAAAAAAGTTTGACCTTTGGAGAACTGTCGGCTTTTGTGTTGTATTCCCAGCGGTTATTTGATCCCTTGCGGCAGTTGGCAGAAAAATTTACGACATTGCAATCGGGGTTTACTGCCATTGAACGGATCGCTGTGATTCTCAATGAGCCGATTGAAGTCAAGGATCAAACTCAGCCCCAAAGCTTACCCCAGGACGGTCGGGGAGAAATTCGGTTCGAGCAGGTGTCATTTGGTTATAAACCCGATGAAATGGTGCTGAAAAATCTGGATTTTGTGATCCGTCCAGGGGAGAAAGTGGCTTTTGTGGGACCCACTGGAGCAGGCAAAAGCTCGGTAATTCGGTTGTTATCGCGGTTGTATGATCCCACGATGGGGCGGATTTGCATCGACGGCGTAGATATTAGCCAAATTACCCAGAATGAGCTACGGCGTTATGTAGGCGTGATTTTGCAGGATGCGTTTTTGTTTTCTGGAGATGTGCGCAGTAACATTGCCCTTGGGGAAAACTACACCTCAGAAGAAATTACTGCCGCCGCCACCCGCATGAATGTGGATCAGTTTATTAATGCCTTGCCTGAGGGTTATGAAACTCAGGTGCGTTCTAGGGGGACAAATTTATCGGGTGGTCAGAAACAATTGCTGGCATTTGCACGGGCAGCGGTGCGGGAGCCGAGGGTTTTGGTATTAGACGAGGCGACGGCTAACCTAGATGTGAGTACGGAAGCTTTGATCCAAGAGGCTTTGGAACGGCTCATGGCGGGGCGAACAGCGATTATTATTGCCCATCGTCTGTCTACGATTCGGACGGCAGATCGGATTTTTGTCCTGAAACATGGGGAACTAGTGGAGTCTGGCAACCATGACGAATTAATGCGACGGGGTGGTTTATATGCCAGTCTTTATCAGCTTGAGCAAATGGGACATTAGTGTTTGATCCCCCCTAGCCCCCCTTAATAAGAGGGGGGGATTTTTTTCTACCTCCCCCTTAGGTAAGGGGGACCGAGGGGGATCAACCTAAACAATCATTGTCAAGAAGACCTTAGCGGCATCGGCTACTTGACCAATGGGATCATCCAACAGGGTGGTGATGGCAGCTTTTGCCTCCTCTCCCCCTAGCCGACAGAGGGACTGCGCCACCCGATGCCGGATCTGCCAATCTTCATCATTGACTAAGGGTAAAAGTACTGGCAAAGCACGGGCATCACCAAGATCCCCCAATGCCCCTACCGCCGCAATCCGCACTAGATCCGTCGGATGGTTGACACACTCTTGCAATACATCAAAACCCCTAGGATCACCCAATTCACCTAGGGCAGCAATGATGCTAAATTGCAACATCCAATCGTCACTGGCACGAAAAGCAGTCAGCAGGTCATCGAAGGCTGTGGTTAATTTGAGCGCCCCAATGGAGTCAGCAGCAGCAGCTTTAACATCGTTTTCGGAATCCCGCAGCAGGCGATCCAAAAGGATTTCTAGGCTTGCGGCGGGGTCCACTTGTCCCAAGTTTGCAAGTTGGCTCACTGCATCGTAACGAATCCGCGCATTGCCATCTTTGACCGCTTCGATGGCTAGGGTAAAGCGTTCGCTGTCAGATAAGCCACGAGCAAGATTTAGAACTCGCATCCTTGCGCCCATGTCTTCGGAGCGGAGTTGTGCTTGCAGTTCGGCTAGGGTTTGAGTCATTGATGATCACTCCTGCAATATGTAATGGAAATGTGTGCGAGAAATATGCCCAAGAAAGTTGTGATGAACAATTGTGATGAACAATATGGATTAGTGTAAGCAAAATATCAAATCCAATCCTACATCTGTTCCCCCATCCCCCCAAATACACATCCAACGCACACAATACTCACAATTAGACTGCTTGCCCCAAAATCATCCCAAACCATTGTTGCGGATCAGTGAAAACCCGAATAGTTTTAATGCCATTACTAGCTAGTTGGCTTTGCATTTCCTGCAAGTTAAATTTGCGAGAAATCTCTGTGCGAATCGTTTCACCAGCCGTAAAAGAAACCGTGAGATTCAGTTTGGTTAAATACACTGTGTGATCTTGCAGACAGTGTAAATGCATTTCAATTTGATTTTCGACAGAATTATAGATAGCTTGATGGCGAAAATACTCAGTGGAAAAATTGCCCCCGAACCGATGATTTAAATGCTGCAATATATTCAAATTAAAAGCCGCAGTAACCCCCTGGCTGTCATTATAGGCAGCTTCCAAAACATCAACAGGTTTTTGCAAATCTAATCCCAAAAGAAAATAGTCCCCCGACTGTAAGACTTGTCCCAATTGACGTAAGAACTGAGCATATTCTTCAGGGGTAAAGTTACCAATAGAACTTCCCAAAAAGAAAATCAGTCGTGACGGCAATTTAGCTGTACCCAACTGATTTAGAGCTTGTTCATAAGTACCAACCACACCTTCAATATCGAGATGTGGATATTCCCCTTGCAGTCGCACCACACTAGATTTGAGCATACTCTCGCTAACGTCAATGGGCACATAGCGACTGGGGACTTGCCATTGCTGATACGCATCGAGCAAAGTTCTAGTTTTAGTGGAACTACCGCTGCCCAGTTCCACCAGTTCACAGGGACCAGTAATCAAAGGGATTTGTGGGGCATGGGTCTGTAAAATTCCTGCTTCGGTGCGAGTGGGATAATATTCCGGCAGATCACAGATTTGTTCAAATAGTTCTGAACCCTGATGATCATAAAGGTATTTAGCTGGCAGAGTTTTCGGTGATTGAGTCAGTCCGCGCACCACATCTAAACCATCTTCTTGATAGATGTCTTTGACTGATTCAGAGACAGGAGAAATGTGATCAGTCTCGGCAGAGGTTTTATCCTCTTTAACAGTTTGAGTAAACAAGGATTTATCAGAATTTATGCTAACGGTATTCTGTCATTTAATCAGCAAACCTGGATTATTTCAAGGCAGATTAATTAGGATCGTAAGAAATCTTAAGGTATCACTCAATAACTAAAAATGAGTGGTTTGACGAGTAATTTTATTTTTACCTTTTTCCGGTTATTCGTTTGGTGATTTATTAATCAAACCTTAATCTCAAATATTTTCGAGTTAAGATTTAAAGATGATAAACCCAAGGTTCAAATAATTAATCTAATTGATTTATTCTAATAACGCAAATTAAGATTTATAGCATAATTCTCTTGACTAAATTAGTTGATGAATATATTATAGGCTAACAACATACATATTCATAGCAAACGTACCCAGAAGTCAAATATGCCAGATATATGATAACTAAAAATCCCTGAAAGATCAGCCAAAGATTAGCTGTTTTATTAATTTATCCCTAGTAATTTTTTATGATTTCTTAATCAATTTCTTCGTCAATTTTTTGATAATTTATTAAATCAATTATTGCCAAGCCTCATTTTTAGATTTGACTTTTTCTAGCTATGCCATCATATTAATCACGTTTTGATTACGTTTAATTCTGGTTTAGACCGATTGATTCCTAAATCATTTTTAGTTTGTATTTTCAGTTTATTCTTAGCCAAACAATTTTTAACTAATTTCTTGACTTATTCTTGTCTGAGCTTAAGCATGTCCCCCATAAAACTATGAATCCACAAATTTATCAGTCACTATATCAGCGGTTTCTACGCCCAGGGTTCTTTGCCTTGGAACTAGAACAAGCCAGCCGATTGGGCATTAGTTTGTGTCAGCAGGTGGGGCAAAATCCCCTGCTTCAAGCCGTTGCCTATGGTTTATGTGGCTATGAAAAACCGCAGTTAATTCAGGAACATTTTGGTTTAACCTTCCCTAATCCCGTGGGTTTAGCGGCTGGATTTGATAAAAATGCGCAAGCGGTGGGAGGTTGGTCTAGTCTGGGTTTTGGGTTTGTGGAAGTGGGAACAATCACCGCTCAGGCTCAGCCAGGTAATCCAGCGCCACGTTTATTCCGATTGCCGAAGGATCTTGCTGCTCTGAATCGGATGGGTTTTAATAATCGTGGTGCTGTGGCTGTGGCAGAAACATTACGGCAGTACCAACAGCAGGACAGTTTACAGATTAATCCGAGACGAATTCCCATTGGTATTAATTTAGGAAAGTCGAAAATCACACCCATTAATGAAGCAGAAAACGATTATCTCTTTAGTTTTCGGTTGCTTAAGCATCTAGGAGATTATTTTGTAGTAAATGTCAGTTCGCCAAATACCCCGAATTTGCGGGATTTACAAGCCACTGATGCTCTATGTCGTATTCTCGCGGTTTTGCAGCAAGAGAATGATAAAAGATTACCTTTATTCGTGAAAATCGCGCCAGATCTCAATGATGCTGATATTGTCGCCGTTGCTCAAGCTGCTCTGGAGTACGGCATTACGGGAATTATTGCCGCAAATACCACCATTGCGAAGGAATCTCTACAAACGAAAATTCTTCCCGAAACTGGGCAGCCCCTAGTCAATGAACCAGGGGGAATCAGTGGTTTACCAGTACGTCAACGTTCCCTTGATGTGATTCGGTTATTATGGCAAAGTACTAATGGAACCTTACCGATTATTGGTGTGGGTGGGATTTTCACCGCTGCTGATGCTTGGGCGAAAATAAAAGCCGGTGCTTGTCTAGTCCAGGTTTACACTGGTTGGATTTATGAAGGTCCGTTTATGGTGGCGAATATTTTACAAGGACTGGTCGAACTCATGGCAGCAGAGGGTTACAGTCATATTAACGAAGTGATTGGCGCGGAACATCGTTGATTGCAAATATCAACAGAAAGTAAGTTAATGGAACCCCAGTCAATGGAATGATAAGGTATGGTATTTCTGTCAGCCTGTGCCATTATTAAGAACGAAGCGAAGCATTTGTCCCGCAGTTTGAGTAGTTTGCGTCCCTATGTGGATGAATTAATTATTATTGATACGGGATCAACGGATAATTCTTTAGCGATTGCCCAACAATGGAATGCCGTAATTGGGGGATTTCCTTGGTGTGATGATTTCGCAGCGGCTCGGAATCACGCCCTAGCAATGGCTCAAGGGCAATGGATTTTGATGTTTGATGCTGACGAATCATGGCATATCGCCCCTAATGGTAATGCCAACTTTTTGCGAGAGTTTCTCCAACAACTGCCAGAGCATATCGATATTTGTTCCATTTTGTGGCGTGATGCCTTTGAAGAGAATCACTTCCATAATGGCTTTTACCCTAGGTTATTGAGGCGTGTCCCTCATCTGGCTTATATAGGTAGACTTCATGAACAGCCCACCCACATTAATAGCAATACTAATGGCATTAGTCCACGACCAATTCTTCGGAATCAAATCACGGCAATTCCACCAGAATGTTATGTTTTACATTACGGTTATGGTGAAGGAAATTTTCTAGCTAAACAAAAAGAGCGGTATATTCCCTTAATGGAACGGATTCATCAAGAGGAAGGTTTGAGCTTGATGTTGTTGCATTGTTTGGCTGATGCCTATGGACAGGTGGGAGATCAAGCTGGAGTTCAGCGCTGTTACACTTGGGCATGGGAGAAAGTTTCACCATATTTACTCACGGGGGAAAAACCTACTGATACGGTATGGTTACCCCACTGGCTCTATAATTTGGGCATTGGCTGTGCCGATAGTCAAGACTTTGATAGTTTGAGAATTATCTGTCAAGCTGGTTTAGCTTGGTTTCCTGAATATCCAATTATGCACAATTTGACGGGGCGCTGGTTAGCCGAACAGGGCTTTATGATTGGTGCAGCGGCTTATTTTCAATCTTGTATCACATTATGCGAAAGTTATGCCAAATGGGAACGCATTCCGCCGGATAACTTTTGGGAACCTTTTGATTACATCCATGTGAGACAAGAAGCAGAACAAAACTTTCTCTATTCCGTTGGTTCGTAATCGAAGAGCCATTTAAACTGCAAATCTCCTAACCAAACCGGTGTGAATTGATAGACTTTATCCCGCAACCAACAGCCCCATTTCGTGTCTAGCTGCCCTAATTGCCCTAACTGTCGCGAAGCCGTAAATACTTTGTTCACGCGCTCACTGCGGGACTGCTCAAATTGACGCAAGGCATCAGCAGGTTTGGTATAGGAATTCTGAAGCAAATAACGACTCAATTCATAGGCATCTTCAATCGCCATACAGCCCCCTTGTCCTAAATTCGGCTGTACCGGATGCGCTGCGTCACCGATTAAAGTCACCCCTGCCTCACCCCAAGGCAGTGCCACAGGGGGACGATCAAAAATGCCATCTTCATAAATAGCGTGGGGATCGAGGCTCTGAATGATTTGTAATATTATCGGATCATAATCCTGAAACAGATTAAGCAGAAATGGTTTAAGTTCTGTAACTGGTACTTTGGGCTGATCTAGTGGTGCATTCATAAAACCATAGAATCCAATCATCCCTTGACCCACATCAAAATAACCAAATCGTGTGCCTACTCCCCAATATTCGCCCCAACTATAAGCAGGATTTAGCGCTAAATTCGCCGAAGGTGTAATGCCTCGCCAACAACGAATTCCACTGTAAATTGGTGCATCATGGGGTCGCTTATGATCTGAAGCAGGTCGTGAATTTGCCTGTAACTGTTCTCTGACTTGGGAATACAAACCATCAGCACCAATTAAGACATCACAATGATCGCTATAACCATTCCGGAATGTCACTTTTATGGTGCTGTCAGGTTCTATATCGAAGTTCGCAAATTCTGTTTCAGTCTGCACGATACCCGCTGGCAAAGCACCATAGAGCAGATGCTGTAATGCACCTCGGCTCAGACATACACCCAAATCTTTCGCTTTAATAAATTGTGGATCATTGATATATAATGGGTGACCTTGGGTATTAAAGAAACCACCTTTGAGAATTTTACCCCCTTGCTCATAAAGAGGATTCTGTAATTTCAGACGGTCATAGACTTTCATGCCATTGCGCTGAATGAAAATCCCGCCGGGTCCTGACAACATTAATTCAAGGGATCGTTTTTCATAGACTGCTACGGTGAAACCCGCATTTAAACAGGCTTTAGCACAGGTCAAGCCGCCAATGCCACCACCAATAATAATAATTTTCTTGGGTGTCTCGTGGGGGATCTTTTGGGGTATTGATTGAGTCACTGGTGCAATTCCTATGATTGGGTTAGAATTAGGGAACTTCCCTTGAATCAATGATACAGGAATGATCAGGAAAAGTAATTACTTTATAATTACATAGAAGTAATACTACGGAAGAGATAGCCCATAATAGCACCGATGATCATTGCCCAAATTTGCCCTGATTCCACAAACTTCCGCCAACCTTTGCCCATGTCGCCCAGTACATCCCCTTGGAATTGCTGTCCTTCTTTGGTTAACTGAGCCATTAGTTCACTGGTGTGTTGCCAGCCATAGTGCCAGTGGGTTTGCCAATTAGTTTGCCAACTGTCTACATAGTTTGAGAAATCGAAGTTACCCAAATCCAATACCATAGAAGCACTGGATAAGTGGTTAGCTAGATGGTGGTTGGCTAGATAGTGGCTGATTAAATGGCTGGTGGCTAGGGGCTGACTCAAATCCCAAAGGGCATTGATGGTTGTGGTGTCTAACATAGTTTTGCCTAGAATCCAGTGGTATTTGGTGATAACAGAGCGAAAACAGAAATTATGCTCACGAATATAACGGAATCAGTTACGGTAAATCAATGTCTAAAGTTCCATATTTAAGGAAAGTTATCGGCTTGATACCTGATTGATTAGTTGCCATTGATTATTTGCTATTGATTAGTTAAATCATGATTTATAGCTATTGCACTTGTTTAGTGGTGTTACGTGGAAGGTTACAAGACCCTCACCCCTAGCCCCTCTCCCAAAAGGTGAGAGGGGAACAAGAAATTAGTCTCATTCCCCCTCGCCCTTAATGGGAGAGTGGGGTTGGGGGTGAGGGTGATATTTGTTCCACGTAACATCACTTGTTTAAAGTTGTTCAAAAGTGATTCAGATTATCTAGATTATTTAGATTTGAGAAAGTCGCACTAGTTAATCAACCTCTAAAACTACAAGGGTCATATCATCAGTATGAGTATTCCCTTCGCCAATGAAATTCTGTACTTCCTGAAACAGATAATCTAAAATCATTTGCGGTCGGGTGATCTGATCGCTTAAAGGAATACAAGTCTGACAAGCCCAGTCTAAGGCTTTACGCAGGTTTTCTTCGTCAAAACGTTCGCCGTTGGGATTGGCGGCTTCGGTAAACCCATCAGTATAGTAAATCACTACGTCCCCAGTTTCTAGAGTAATGGTGCTTTCTTCATAGGTAGAGGCTACATCTAGTCCAATCAATGCCCCAAGGGTATCGAGGGCTTGAATTGTGCGGTTTCTAGCACGCCACAACAGCGCCGGATTATGGGCAGCATTACTGAAAGATAGGGTTTTCGTGTGGGGATCATATTCGGAATAAAACATCGTCAGAAATCGATGGGAGCGCTCTAGATCGTCGTACATGGCTTCATTTAAGTGCGCCAAGACCTGACGAGGAGAATGGTTGTTCAATACCTCAGCCCGTAACATCCCCCTAGTCATGGTCATAATTAAGCCCGCTGGCACGCCCTTCCCCATCACATCACCAACAACAAAACTCCAGCGTCCCCCTTTTTGAATCGGAATAAAATCATAGTAGTCACCACCGACGCGGCTAGCGGTCAAACAGGCAGCAGACAAACTCACCCCTTGAATTACTGGAAAAGTGCGTGGTAACAATTGCCGTTGAATTTCCGCCCCAATTTCTAGCTCCCGATCTTGCCGTTCTTTTTTGATTAATTCTGTGGTTAGCTCGTGGTTTTCGAGGCCGACGGAGGTTTGATCTGCCACCAGACGCATCAGACTCCGTTTGTTGTCATTCCAGCCGTAGTCTGGTTTGTGGCTGAAAATATAAAGCCGCCCCCGCACGTTATTTTTAACTAAAATCGATGTACCAAACAAATGCATATCCGCCCCTAGGTAACGGCTGACCATTTCATCTAGGGCAGCGGTAGACCCAGAAAATACCTGCTGAATGGCTTGTTCAATGGCGGTACGCACCTGTTGCGGTTGCACTGCCCGATCACTAGTTTCAGGGCAATGGAGGGACTCCAGGCGCATTTGCCCACTGGGTTTAAATAAAATCAATGCCCCACCGTCGGCATCGGTGACTCGACTGGCAATCAGGGGGATCAATTCTAGGAACTGGTTTAAGTTACTGAAACTGCGTAAGGCATAGCCCAGAAAACTCAATAATTCTTGGATTTTAGTTTGGTCTTGACTCAGGCGACGTAAGAGATCTTTGAGATCTTTGAGCATGACCACCGAACCGGTCTCGGTATCCGGTACAGGGACATGATTCTTTTTGCTAGGGGGCACAGATAGGGACATAGTGCGAGCAACGCGGACGATACACGATAGGGGTATGTCAACGCGAATTTAGTCCAATAGTTTAGCCTTTGTTGGCAAAAATGCATGATCTATATCTGGTTTTTTGGCAGTTTTTCCAGACATTAAGCAGAAAATTACTGATTTAGTGGGGTGGGAGGAGATTATTTTATAAAAATTTAAGCTAAATTGCCTGGCTGCCCTAATGATGATTTTTATAAAATGCGAATAAATTATTCATAGTTAGGGGGGATGTCATATTATCTTGACTTGTCATGATCCTAAAATATCATCGTGATTGTCGATAAAAATGCTGCTAAAACAGTTCAATCATTACTTCTCGATTATTCCTAGTTATCTAATTGTATAGATAATGATGATTGAGCTATTCAGTGCAAGATCTCTATATCCGAGTCTATATGCAGAGTATTTAAACAACCACAGGAAACCACATGGACTATCAGAAACCATTGGGTGCTGTCTTTGTTGGATACAGACTTGACTTGAATAAACCAAATAACTTGATGAACCTTAGTTGCTTCTAGATGACCATGCTCTGTTCTTGCAGATACTTTTTTAAGTAGAAATCTCTAGATTATAAAGATGGTGCAAGAATTTTGACAAGATTCTTCCTTCTAGCAAATCCAACCCTGATAGGTTTACCCCCGATAAATTTATATTTGCCCAAGTATCTCCTATAGCAATCTTAGTTAGGCAGATCATGGTTAATTGTTATGAGTAATTGTCATAGGTAATTGATGTGCTAAATGCGGAAATACATCAAGGGTCTAGGCTACTTGGAACTATCTGGAACTCTTTTGAAAAGTCATCGCTTCAGGAGTAGCTGATTAAAGAATGGCTGCTGTTTGTCAGTAACTTGAGATTAGCGATCAAACTGTTATTTCTTACAATTTTTTGATGATTATTTTTTGCCATTATTTAAATACTGTTTAACTTAAAACTGTTTTCATGAAAATCGTTTAAAGTAAAACTATTCAGGTGATGACTATTTCGATTACAACTTTCGATGACGACTATTTAAAGTAAACGCTTTCGTTTTTGCCATGTTTGGTGAGGTATGTCCATTAATTATCGCCTTTTAAAGCGTCTTTTAAACCGCTTTTTAAACTACTTTCTCAACCATCTTTTAAATTGGCATACGCATTCACGCAGCGCCTTGCCCATTGATACAACTCTCTGGGTTCGGGTTAGTCTATCAAGTGGACTGCTCTATTTTATTACGGCGATTATCTCCAACACATTAGCAATTCCGCCGTCCTATGCATCACCAATCTGGCTGGCTTCTGGGATTGCATTATTATGTTTTCTGAATTGGCAATGGCAGTCTGCACTGGGAATTTGGCTGGGTTCCTTTGCCCTTAATATTTATGTCAGCGTAGGTGTGAATCATAATGCTTCATGGAAAGCATGGGCTGTTAGTTTCCTAATTGGATTTGGGGCTTTTCTTCAGGCGTATTTAGGTGATATTGTTGCCCGACGTTTGTTAAGAAATCCAGCTTGGATCGATACTACCAAAGGTTTAAGTATTTACTTTCTGCTTATGGGACCATTAGTGTGTCTGACTAGTGCCACCTGGGGAAATTTCTGGCTGTTGATGTTTCATATTATTAATCCGCCAATCATTTTTATGTCTTGGTTAACTTGGTGGATTGGCGATATATTAGGGGTTTTAACTGTTTTACCAGTTAGTTTGTTGTGGCTACTGAACGAACGCCGCATTACAACAAAACAATTTATGGCATATATCTTGCCATTGATTCTAGCTATTTTAGTCACGCTGGTTTTATTCCTCAATGTGCGTGAAACGGAAAGGAAACGTGTTTACGATATTTTTGAACGAGATACCCAGATAATTACACAGTTAATTCACGACAAATTAAATGTTTCCATAGAGCTACTGTATGCATTTAGTGGCTTGTATCACAGTAACAATGTTTCTAATTTATCTAATGTTGATCTTCCTAACCGTGCCCTGAGTGATATGGCACCCTCGATAGAACCAACTGAATATCAGGCTAAATCTAATGATGGAAAAAGTGATAGAAAATATTTAGGAGATCAAGGTCGGAGTAAATCGTCATCAGAATTTATTTTTGAACAAAATCCTGAAGTGTTTCAAAGATTTGCTCAACAACTATTAAAAGATAAGCCTGGGATTAACTTTGTAGCTTGGGTGCCAAAAGTTAATCCTCATAAACAAGGACAACTAGCAGAAATTGGTCAAAGAAATTACGGTAACTATTTTAAGTTCTATGAGTATAATTATAATGGAAAAATTACAGGTATTAAGTCAGAAAAAACGATTTATCCCATATTTTTAATCGCGCCGTTGATTATTGAAGACGGCACAGAAATTCTGGGTTTGAATGTTGCCTCAAATTCCAACCAATTGAATGCTATTAATCAAGCAATTGATACCGGTAAACCCACTGCTACTGCACCAATTCACGATTCTATTACTAATAAAATCAATCATACAATTGATGTATTTCTACCAATTTATTACGAAGAAGAGCCTGAACTAAATTTACAGAGTGTCAGACAAAAGCAGGCTAGTTTAGTTGGCTTAATGTTAATTAATCTGCAATTTTCAGGGCTACTAAATCCAGTGGTAAATCGATCTTTGCCTGAGGGCATGTTATTACGTATCATAGATAGTGCTGAGTTTCCTTCGCTTAATTCCAATAGTTCTAATAGTTCTAATAGTTCTAATAAGTTTAACTCTTCACACAAATCAATTGTATTAGATACGAATGCTAAAAATTATCCACGTTATTTATTAGGAGAATTTTCCAGTGGTTTGATAAAGGCACGTTCACCACATTTGAAGAAATCAATAAGCCTAAATTTGGCAAATCATCAGTGGTTATTAGCCTTTTATGCCGATGATAATTATTATTTGACATTGCATAATGATCAGCCTTGGTTAGTGCTATTTGGCGGTATTTTACTAACTAGTTTATTTGGCGCTTTTTTAGTTACGATCTCCCGCCGCACTGAAGCCGTAGAGAGTTTAGTTGAACGACGTACCACAGAATTAAAACAAGCCCAAGCGGAAGCCATCGCTGCATCCCTTGTTGCTGAAAAAGCGAATCAGGCTAAAAGTAATTTCCTGGCTGTGATGAGCCATGAACTACGCACACCCATGAATGGCGTTCTAGGAATGGTTAACTCTTTGTTGGATACGGAATTAGATGCCCAGCAGCGAGATTTTGCCCAGACAATTTATACGAGTGGTCAAAATCTTTTGTCTTTGCTCAATGAAATTCTAGACTTTGCCAAAATTGAAGCCAAACGTTTAGAAATAGAACTTACTCCGGTGCAGATTTATGACTGTGTGGAGAAGGCTATAGCTCTGATGCACCCTGCCGCTGCTGAGAAGAATTTAACGATCATCTATGATTTCGATCCGATGATGCCAGTGTGGTTTCTGACCGATGGTAATCGCCTACGCCAGATTCTACTCAATTTAATTGGCAATGCTATTAAGTTTACGCAGCAGGGAGAAATTATTATCACGGTTCGTGCCCATTTTTTAGAACCAGATGTAGAGCCAGATCTAGAATGCGATAATCGCGATTTATCACTGATAAAACCAGAACTACATGTCAGTTCTGATAAGAGTCAATGGCATGGTTGGTCAGATCCCGAAGCAGTTTCTATAATTCAGGAAATTATCAATCATGGAACAGACTATCAAATCACTTTTAGCATCCAAGATTCAGGAATTGGTATTGCTGATGCAGATCTAGAGCAACTGTTCAAGCCTTTCAGCCAAGCAGATAATTCTATTTCTCGGCGTTATGGCGGCACAGGGTTAGGTTTGGCTATTTGTAAGGAACTATGTAAGCTGCTGGGCGGAAGTATTCATGTAACTAGTCACGTAAATCAAGGTTCCACTTTTACCTTTAATATTCTGGCTTATGGGATTCCCACAGATATGGCGGTCCGTTTTGGGCAAGATCTACCGATCTATGCTATTCCCAGTAAACTGAATAGTCGCAGGTTTCTCTTAATTGGCAAATCGGAACTGAAACTACAAGTTATAGTACGTCAACTACGATTTTGGCAGGCTGATCTTTATATCGCATCTGATTTGATCGAAGCTTGGGAATATCTTGATCAATTATCTAGTGAGATCTCCTCTAGAAGTGGTTTGTCTGAATCTCAACCCGTTTTAGATGAAATTTTAGATGGAATTATTGTATTCATGAAACAGTTTACAGATTATAGGACATGGCTGCAACAGGTGCGTAATCTGGAATTTGGACTTAATTTGCCAATCATCTTAATTGCTTCTAGTTCTGAAGAAAGGATGGTTAGCGCCCCAATTTTAGAGCAAGATCTATATACTAAGATTATTACGGAACCTGTTAAAGCTTCAGTGCTTTATCACACCTATGATCAGTTGACCCAAGATCCTAAAACTTCATCTTTTGCGGAAAACCCATCGCTTGTAATTGACTCTTCTTTAGATCAGTCTCTTTTAAGTCAGTCGCTCTTAAATGAATCGCCTCTCCAAGAAAATACCTTAGATATACAATCACTAATTCCACCACTAATAGACGAAATAACTAAACCTGAACCAATTAAGATTTTATTAGCAGAAGATAATGTAGTTAATCAAAAAGTAGCCTTATGGTCATTAAAGAAACTAGGTTATACTGCCACAGTGGTTAACAATGGTCAGGAGGTGATTACTGCTTTAGCACAGCAACAATTTGATATAATCTTTATGGACATACAAATGCCTGAAATGAATGGCTTAGAAGCAACTAAAGCCATTCGCAACCATGAAGGAGCACAACCTTATATCATTGCCATGACTGCTCAAACTAGAGATGAAGATCGTGATCTTTGCTTTGATGTGGGAATGCAAGATTTTGTCACTAAGCCTTTTCACTTAAAGGATTTAGCCCAAGCTTTAGATAAGGCAATCTACAATTTATCACACAATTAACGGTTTTTATTGATTTGATGCCTGAGTTCAATTCTGATTAAGATCTTTATTTATTGTTTGCGTTCATCGTTGATAATTTGACCAATATTCTAAACCTAAAACACCTAAAATTGATAAAACTAAAACCGTTCCCACCCAGAAAATTGCTGCATTTAAATCACCACTTTCCACCGCAAAATATAAGGCAATGGGAATAGTTTGCGTTTCGCCAGGGATATTCCCCGCTAACATCAGAGTTGCGCCAAATTCTCCTAACGCACGGGCAAAAGCCAAAATAATTCCCGCGATGATTCCAGGGGCGGCTAGGGGTAAAGCAATCTGTTGAAATACCGTTAATTCTGAAGCCCCATCTAATCTAGCTGCATCGAGTAATAGAGGCTCAATTTGACTAAAAGCCGCCACGGCAGCACGATACATTAAAGGGAATGCCACCACTGCCGCCGCAATCACCGCGCCATGCCAAGAAAAAACTAATCGCAGTTCCCATTGATTTAAAATTCTACCAATTAAACTATTTTTGCCAAGAAGTAATAGCAGGATAAAGCCGATTACCGTCGGTGGTAAGAGTAAGGGAATTAAGAAAATGTTCTCAATTACGACACGATAGGGATGACGATAGTTATAGAGTTTATAGGCTGCCACCGTCCCACAGATTGTCACAATCAGTGTCGCTAAAAAACTGACCCGCAACGAAATCCATAATGGTGCTAAATCCGGTAAGACTGTCATTACCCCTTGATTAACTATTCTCCTAATGAATTATTATTTTATGAACGATTCTCCCATGAATTGCCCATGAATCTTTCCTAAGGAATTCCCTAAACAACTTCTTAACTACTTCCTAATTACTGTTTTCTAACTAATTTAAGATAAACCATTTAAAACAAGTAATTCAAAACAAGTAATTGGAAACAAGTAATTGGAAATAACCAACTTAAATTAACTAACTTAAATTAGCTAGTTTGAGAATCAACTTCTAGGATACAAAATATCATCACAATATTGTCACAGGGTTTCCATCAGGATTGATTAATGGGTGAATTTCCGTTCCCATTGGCTAAAATACACCTCAGTCTAACCCCAGCTAGCATAAATTGCCATAATCGCGATAAAATAAACCACATCCCTAGAAACCAGATCCCTAGATTGTTACTGTCACTATTTTTCCTACGACAGCATCAGAGTTGCTTTTACTTTCCCCATCCTTTGACATGAATTGTTAGCATTAGCCCAATCGTCAATTTTATCCATAGTTGCCAGTGTGCCATCGCCAACTCAATAGCATTGTCAATTACTGCGTAGTTTTTTTAATTTTTTATGCTATCAAAAGAACATCACAAATCACAGCCGCAGTCATCCTTAGGCTGTATCTTGGTAGTAGAAGACGAGTTTGTAATTAGAGACACGATGGCTCTAACCCTCAAAGAAGAAGGCTATGAGGTGTTAGTGGCTGAAGATGGTCAGTCAGCCTTAAATTTAGCCAAGCGGGTGCAAAATTTAGATCTGATCATTATGGATGTGATGCTGCCAGCGATCAACGGGCTGGATCTTTGCCGTGTGTTGCGTCATGAGGGTAATCGCGTTCCTGTCCTGATGGTTAGCGCTAGAGGCAATGAGTCCGATCGCATTGTTGGCTTAGAGGTCGGGGCGGATGATTATCTCTGTAAACCCTTTGGCATGAGGGAATTAGTCGCTCGGTGCCGTGCCTTATTGCGTCGTAGTCGCCAGCCTTCACCCAATGCTGAAGAGGGGCAAACATTTCAGTTTGGCGAAATTACAATGTACCCCCAAGAATGTCGTGTGATGGTGCGGGGTACAGAGGTTAATCTTTCGCCAAAGGAATTTCGGATCTTAGAACTTTTTATGAGTCGTCCCAGGCGGGTTTGGTCTAGGGAACAACTTCTCGAAAAAATCTGGGGTGCAGACTTCATTGGCGACAGTAAAACCGTTGATGTGCATATCCGCTGGTTACGGGAAAAACTGGAAGATGATCCCAGCGAACCAAAACATTTGGTTACGGTCAGGGGTTTTGGTTATCGCTTAGGTTAGATTAGCGGTTTGGTTTTAGCGGCTTAGTTTGCCTGAACCATTTGGTTTAAGTTGGCAATGCCCTTTAAGCCCCTGTAAGCAGCAAGTTTCGAGTAGTGACTTTTGAGTAGTGACTAATGACAAATTTTAGTGCCAATCTCAGTGCCAGTCTGCCAGATGTGGGTACTGTTTTTGCTGTCGGTCTAATTGGCTTAGGGACTACCCAATTTAGGCAGATCTATCGAAATACTCATCAAACCAACCCAAATCACGAACTGTCAGGGCAAAACTTCCTGATTTATCTAGTTGGTTGGGGTTTAGCCCTAGGGCTTTATGCCATTGCCCTTAGTGTCAACCCAACGGGAATCATTCATCCGATCGTTTTAGCTTTGGGGGCGTGGTTAATGGCATTGCTGAGCCAAAATCAGCCATTGATTAACCCTAAAACCCAAGGGCAAACTGACGAAAATTTGGGGGTAACCGCAGCGCAACTCAAGCAGTGTTTACCGTCCTCGTTGATTCACATTCAGCAAGTAGTGGTGACGGCAGAAATGACCTATGGGCGAGGGATTCTGCGGCTGACCAATTTGGATCGCGCCTATGGGATGTTTCAGAATATTTTCAGTACGCAATTTCCTAATCAACCTTGGTTTTTAGAGGCGCTCCCCAATAATGCCTCTAGTAATGGCTCCAGTGATAGCGATACCGAGGAAGGCATACCCGTTCTATTGCAGTTTCCCCATGTCATTACTCCCCCCATACTTAAATCTGTCTTGTTTAAATCTGTCTTACCCAAAGCATTACCGCAAGTATTACCCTGGTTTTGCCTGGGTCTGACACTCATGACCATTTGCACCAGTTACGGGATTGGGTTTCCTAGTGCCAATGCTTGGTTGTATTGCGGTGGCATCGGTGGGATTCTGGTCGCTAGAGAAATCACCCTCAGGTATTTGTGCCATTATCACCATCTGTCATCACCGCCGCGATCATTTGCTTTGCCCTGCTTTGGTGGCACAGGTTGGCTAGGTCAGATCAGCCTTTTACCATCGGTCAAATCCCCCGCTGTCCTGTGGCAGTTGGCAGTATTGCCTAATCTGGTCAGCAGTGGTTTAGCCCTAATTTTATTCCTATGTGCTGGTAATGACCTCGGCACTGCCAGCGCTGTCCCAAACATCACCCCAGATATAATTACCCCAGATGTAACCGCTGTTAGGCTGTCGCTGCATCAGTCCCTTGACTGGGAACAATGGACTACATTTCCATCTTGGGGAATTTACCTCTGTTACAAACTGAAAATGCAATTACCGACTAACTTTGCAGTGGCGGCAGACTCTGCCAACTCCATCGGCAATTTGGTTCGTAACTCGCCCCTGACCCTAGCTGCCATAAGTGGCTTACTGATCAATGCCCTGCAACTGTTGCCCCTGAGCCACACCGAAGGTCGTTATTTACTCCAAACCATTTTGGGCACAGCCCGCACACGGCAATGGTTACCCATCATCAAGATTCTCTTCCTAGCCTTTGCGATCACTGCCCAACCTTGGCTGCAATTACCCTTGATTGCCACCTTTACTAATAGCAGCCCTCTCCTACCCACCACCGAAGACCTGCGGGATCTTTCAGTTGGTCAGGAAATCAGTACTTTCCTGTTATGGGTAATAGTGTTGATTTTTGTGCTGCCATTACCTCGGAGCATGGTCTGAAGATTTTGCCCTAGTTTGTCCTAAGTTGCCCTAATTTGTCCTAGACAGTTGCCCTCACGGTTTACCCCGAAAATTTACCCCACCCCAAGGGAGCCGCCCCAAATTCTGTTACAGATATTCCACTTTTGACTCACAAAAACACACAAGTTGTCCTGCTTTTGCTATATTCTGGTTCTGCCAAGTTGCCCAAGATGCCAAACCAGTCCCTCAAAGATTTGATTAAAAGATTTGGGTGAAACAATAACTTGGGTAAGTAATTTGGTTTTTCAGCCTTGTGCTTCTAGTACAGCTTTACATTAGAATTGAGAACGGTTACTGCCCAGCCCCAAACAATGCCAAAATTAACCCTAATCGCAGCGTTTGTGCCTCATCCTGATGGTAAAGCAATCAGTAACTAGTTGACAGCAACAATAGTAATGACAGTCCTCAATTTTGCATCAAACCAACCTAAATTTGAATTCAACATGTCAGAATTGCAGAGCTTGCAGTAACATGCTGTGGCACTAAATGTAACGCTTACTGTGGATGATGTAAGACGGATGGTGCAAGACTGTCAAACTCCTTGCGGGTAGAGGCGCAATGAAACAGAAACCTAAATAAAAAATTCTCGTAATCCCCAGCTTTCATTAGAAGCTGTAACAGACACCTAAATCATCGGGTTTGGGGATCATGCCTAGGGCTGTCAGAGCATCAAAATCAAATCGAAATCAAGTCACAGCATACCGCACGACATGAAACGTCTGGTTAAATGAAATCTTGCTAAATTCAGTCTTGTTCGATTAAAGTCATAGCGACAAAACAATTGCGAAACAATATAGCCACAGCAGATTGCGGCTCTCTACGCCAAACTACGCAAAGCTAACGTTTCTCCCATCAGGTACGTTTACTAAGGTACGTTTACAACAGACCCATGTTTATTCTCAAACGTCAAGATGTTGAGATCATCAACGTACAGAATCCGCAAAATCCAGACCAGCAGGTGCCGATTCTTAAATATCAAGGGCAGACTTTTAGGCTGTTGAATATGTTTGGTGACAATCGTGATGAGGCTTTAGCTCTCTGGCGCGATTTGACCGACAACAAGGGCAAAGCCTGTGTACTCCTCGAAGAACCACAGCGTTTTAGTGTGTGGGGTAGGGTCAAGTTTGACCAAATGCCCGTAGCAGCGGCTGGTGGCGGTGATGGGGCGCTAGTCTGTGGCGGTGTGCTGATGTTGCAAGCAGTCTATGCTGAAGTAGAGGATTTTTTGGGTAACCGACAGGCAACCTCTTTTAAACAAGACCTAGTGAAGATTCTGCAAAAAGGTTCCCTCAGTCAGGCTACCCCTGAAGCGGTTAATTCCCTTCTGACTGATGACCCCCTCAGCAGTATGCAACTTCCCCCTTGGGACGAGAATAAAGTACAGTTTTTGCTTGGGGAACTGCACACCCTAGCAAGCTCTTACTTTGGCGGCACGGGCTTTGTTGCCAATGCAGTTGATGTGTTAAACGATATGTCTGGAGCTGATCAGGCGAAATTTATAGGCTGGCTCAAGTCCACTCCTAAAGGCAAACTCTGGCAATAATTCTGGTAAAAGATACTCATGAGTAAGGCAAAATCTTCCACCGCAGGGATTACAACGCAAAACATTATTTTGTTTGGCATTGGTTTAGCCGTTGTTTCATTACTATTTTATTTATTTTTTAGTGCACCGACAGAGTTAATCCCGCCGGAAAAGGTCCAGTCAGCCGCTGGTAGTCATAGCGGCAGAAACAAGCCCGCCAGTCCTAAGCCTGAGGCGACCACTAAAGCAACCCCTGCTATACCCACGACGAAACCCAATAGCACTAGTGGTACAAATGGTAGCAAGCCCAAACCAAATACCCCAGACAAAAAAGCTGCTAAACCTGCCAAACCCCCTGCCACACCGGTGAGTACTGATCCTGCTGCTACACCGCCAACTGGGGACACACCAGCTACATCATCAGATCCTGCCGCAACAGCACCCGCAGCACCTGCTAACCCTGAATCTGCCCCTGCGCCGGAATACCGTCGTCCCGTGTGGTATCGCGTTGGGACATACATTTTACAAACCCTATCCATTGCTTACACGGGGTGGCTTTGCTGGCGCAATTGCCAAAGCCCTAAAATGCTTGGAGGACGCAATGTTTGGCTAGGGTTGGGGATGGGTGTAGTTTCTTGGGGTTTTGGTAACTTAATCTTTGGTTATTTGGACTTATCCACTGGTAAACCACCTGAACCACCCGCCATACCGGATTTCTTCTTTGTGGTGACTTATCTGCTGTTGTCTTGGGGGATGGCACTGTCTGTAATTGGTAAACGCCTGAACCTATTTCCTAAACAATGGGGCATCGTCGGTTCTGTGGGCTTGTTTGGTTTGATATTCGGGATTTATGTCACATTCTTTGCAGGGGTTAAAGATGGTGCCATTGAATTGGGTGTTGGTAAGCTTTTAGCGGCTTTTTATGCCCTTGGGGATGTGTGGTTATTGATTGTGGCTACCATCTTGCTTTTAGCCTATTGGGGCGGTAAGGCGGCTCAGTCCTGGCGTTTACTCGGTGGTGCTGGGATCTCCATGTTTATCGCTGACTTGGGTTATAACTACAGTCTTAATTCCAGCGGCGATAAGTATCAGAGTGGGGACTGGATCGAATTTTTCTGGATCTTAGCTTTCGTGCTGTGGGGCATGGGTGCAGCCCTAGAGTTTGATCTTTCAGCCCAACGGTCTAGCTCGTCCCGTCGTCGTTCTCGTAACACGATGGTTGATGAGTAATTGCCTTAACGCAAGCAATAACGGTCAATCAACCACCTAATAAAAATCTAGCAAACACAACCTAACAAACACTTACTAGCCATACACGCAATAGCCATAATTGGGGGGCTACAGTTTGGCTGATAGGTAGTCTTGGTAACTACTTGGTAACTCTTGGTAAGTAAACAATGACCCAATGGCAAACCTCTATAAGCCGTCCCTTAAAACACCAGCGGAATCAGGGTCACTGGCGGTTTTTAGTCAGCTTCGTCTTGGGGTTATGGTTGGGCTGTGTTCCCAGTACGTCTGGCACTATGACTGAAACTATGGCTCAAACTATGGCTGAAAGTGCCGTTAGACCCAAGCCAACCAATCCCAAGTGTCCGGCAGATTTTCGGTCTTTGGGATCAACATTAGTTAAAGACTTACCTGCTTACCTAACCAGGGTTTACAGTCGAGCTAGGGTAGGCTTACAGGTGATGGGTGTAGGACAGCCGGAGTTTGAGCCTTTAGCCTTAGCACCAGATCAAGATCCCCGCCATGCCCCAGAGCAATTATTTGTCACCGTATCAGAGCGTTATAGTGGCGAGGCAAATAACCAACAGCGGGCTTACTGGTTGTTTTTTGTGTCCACCCCGAAAGGCTGGCGGCTGGCGATGGCTTTTACCAGAGTGGGGCAGGCTCCGCCCTATGATGTCAGTTATGGGGCTATTAGTACCGCCACTAAAGAATGGTTAAGGGATCACTGTGATCAGTTTTAATTAAGGTTTGGGGCTGAATTTTGACACTGAGTCTATACTAAATTTTCGTATTGAGTGGATAATTTTTAGGACAATGGCTATGCTTGACCCCGCCGAATCATCGCCACTGGAGCCACCAGCCCCCCCCGCCGATGATGAATCTTTAGATCATCAATCCTTAGATGATCAATTGCTAGAGCGACGGATTACCCGACTATTTACAGTACAGCTATATTTGCGTTGGTTCTTTAATTTGGGGTTGTGGTTGACCGTTGGTACGGTGAGTCTGTGGGGACTGCGGGGAGACATAGCGCTATGGCTAGATTATTTTACTTGGGCAGCGGTGCGGGCTAGTTTGCGTTACAATCGCGGACCGTTTTTCGGATTGGCGCTGTGTGTTTCTATGACCTTGGCTACCTTAATTTGGCATAGTGCCCATATTTTGTGGGGCATGAGTGCAAAGGAACGCTATTACTTCACCCGAGAAGTGGAACTCATTGCCACCAAGGGACCGAAACATTGGTTATGGCGTTGGGTTTGTGAGGAGAAAATTTAGGTACAGGTAGGCAGGCATATATTTTTATATTTTAGGGATAGATACTGACCCATGATTGGATACTTACGGGGTGCAGTGGTTACCCTTAAACCCATAGAGTCAAACCGCAAAACTCCGGTAACCATGCTGCTAACCCTTGATGTGCAGGGCATTGGTTACGATGTGCAGATTACCGCGCAACAGGGGGCTTTACTGGCTACGGGTAAACCGGATGTGCAGCTTTTTACCCATCTGCAAATTCGTGATGATCAGATGATTTTGTTTGGGTTTGCCACTGCTCCAGAGCGCGATTTATTCCGACAACTGATCGCAGTGTCTGGGGTGGGTCCCCAAGTAGCGCTGACATTGCTCAATAGTCTGGGATTGGCAGACTTACTCAAAGCCATCGTCACAGGAAATACCAGAGTATTAAGCATGGCTCCAGGGGTGGGGCAAAAAACCGCTGAACGGTTAGCCCTAGAATTGCGTAGTAAATTAGCCGACTGGCGCGGTCAACAGGTCAACGCCACCAACGGCAAACTCACCACAGGTCAAGACCCTCTAACGGCGGAACTGGAGGAAGAATTAGAAATGACGCTGCTTGCCCTAGGCTACACTGCCAAGGAAGTGCGTCAAGCCCTCGAAGCCATGATGAAAATTCCTGTAATGCGTCAAAGCCATGATCTGGAAACTTGGCTCAAAGGCGCAATTACTTGGCTCACGGATCACGGCTAGGATGGCTAGTTTTGTTAGGTTTTATGCAGGTTTGGTTTAGGTTTCTTGGGGGGGTAGTGCCGTCAGTAATTGATGATTTTTGGGATGATTTTGGTCTGCCCACTGTTGGCGGTAAATAATTTCTAACTCGTTGCCTATTTTCAGGAATAAACGCATTTGCTCGCCGTGAAATGCCAAAAATAAGCGATGGAACGCCGAGGCAAAAATAGCAATGGTCAAACCTGTTGCTGTAGTAATCAAAGCTTCACCAATCCCTTGGGTAATGGAACCAGACCGCAAATTAGCTGCCACATCCCCCACCTTCAATGCCCCAAAAGACTGCATCAAACCGATTACCGTCCCTAATAGTCCCAACAGGGGACCCAGGGTAATCGCTGCCTCAAGGACTTTTTCCCCTTTGAGCATGGCGGATAGTTCATCATCAGCAGAAGCTTCTAGACAGAGGCGAAACAGATCCGGATCTGGTTTAGTCAGGGACAAAGCTTGATAGGCAAATCGGGCAATGGGTTTATCGCTACACTGTCCAGCATAATTCGCCGCGATGGTGAGATCCTGACGGGCAATTTCTAATAGGCGTTGGATGATTACCTTCTGCCGTCGCAGGATACTAAACCAAAAACAACTGCGTTCAATAATGCCTGTCAGCGACAGCACCGATAAAAATAAGAGCGGGTACATGACCCACCCACCCATTTGAACTAGTTCGATCATTGGCGCAAAGTGAAATTCCTAGAAGACAGTTGAGAGATTAGTTGAGAGATTATCAGAAAAATGGGTTTAAAACCCCGTGCTTCACTTCGACAAGCTCAGTAACCACCAGCACGGCTTTATATTAGAATTAGGAGATGAGTTACAGGTTGAAACACCGCCAGCATAAGCCCGACAAATTTGGCTCGACTAGGAAAGATGTTACGGTTGCCACTTAACAGGCTGGGAAATAGAAAACTTAACAGGGTAACGAATTCCTGTCTAAACATAGTGCAGTAACCGTCAAAGCGGCGAATGAAAAAAAGAAAAATCTTTGAGTCGAAAGACAGGTAGGGTAGGGCATACCCAAACCTCTTCTGAAATGGAGAAAAGCTTGGAGAGCCATCCACTAAAAGGGCAGCTAGATGACAAGGAATATTCTAGTAAGCTCGGATGGGACATAATCGTGTAAGACCTAAGTATGTGCAAGCAGAAAGTGCTGTGATTAGCTCAGGAATCCCCGTCGCTTTACTCGCGGGGAATGTCAATGGGCAGTAGTTTACTAAACCAAATATCACTGAACTATCATATCCCTTTGCAATTGCGCCGCTATATTTTCTCCTACAAGCATCGCCACCAGTTGCAACGCAAAAGCCATCACCGTACCAGGACCGCGACTCGTGACCACCATACCATCCACCACCACCGCATCGGTGACATAGGCAGCTAATTCTAATTGAGACTGCACCGAAGGGTAAGAAGTCCCTCGCTTCCCTTGGAGCAACCCAGCAGCAGACAAAACTACTGGAGCCGCACACACCGCAGCGGTAAGTTTTCCTGCTCTGGCGTACTGTTTCAAGATTTTAATAATCCGCCCGTCATCCCTTAGGGTAAAAGTGCCAGGTCCACCAGGTAAAACTATGGCATCAAAATCATGGTCTAGATTATGCTCACGATAATTGCCCACCAGTTGATCCAGCCAAGTATCCGCTGTAATCGTAATTTGGTGAGAGCCTGTAACTTGCCTTGTATCAGTTACGGGATTAAGAGTCGCCGTGATTACATCAATTCCGCCCCGACGCAACACATCAATAATCGTAATTGCTTCAATTTCTTCAAAGCCTTGGGCAAGGGGAACTAGAACTTGGGGCATAGAAGTATAGTAACTAAAGAATTTTTTATCAACAGCAGTCACAGCAAGACCGCCAAGAATGTCTATTCACAGACAAACTCGAAACCCTAACGTTACAGTTAGTCTTTCTAATCTAATATCTAGTAAGCGGGTGAAGAGATTCGAACTCTCGACATTCTCCTTGGCAAGGAGACACTCTACCACTGAGCTACACCCGCATTTTCTGTCACTTGTATTAACAGCTCAAACCTAAGTTTTACGTTGCTTTTTCGTGACCGCGTTTTGCGCTTTTATATAGTCGCAGAACTAAAACTATAAGTCAAGGGGTCTAGGGAAATTTTTTTTGATTTTTTGCTGAGGTTTAGAATTTCAGCTTAGTATCCCCAAATTGCTGAGACCTGAGGAAGTCTGTAGAGCGTCTTGCCGAAATTTCGATCCCCCTAAATCCCCCTTAGAAAGGGGGACTTCTTTTTATTTTTAGTCTTTCCCCCACTTAAAAAGGGGGGCTAGGGGGGACAATTATTGAATTCGGATGGATTTGTACTTAAGCGTGGACTGCCCGTTTGTAGGCTTCGTCAAGGACTTCACCGAGGGTGGGATGAGCATGGACGTGATTGACAAGGTGATGCACGCTAGCCCGTTCCGCAATGGCAGCAGAGGCTTCATGGATCAAGTCAGAAGCATGGATACCGATGATATGAGCGCCAAGGAGTTCGCCCGTATCTTCACGGTAGATAATTTTGGCGATGCCTTCGCTTTCTAGTTCGGCAAGGGCTTTGGAGTTGCCTTTAAAGTAAGTGCGGCTAGTGCTGACTTTAAATCCTTCGGCTTCCCCTTGTTGTTTAGCTTGGGGTTCGGTTAAGCCCACAAAGCTAACTTCAGGGTGAGTGAAGGCAGCGGCGGGAATACTGCGATAGTCAATGGTTTTGGCGCGACCGCAAATATTTTCTACGGCAACGATTCCTTGGGCTGATGCGGCATGGGCTAACATCATTTTTCCTGTGGCATCACCGATCGCCCAGAGGTGGGGGACAGCGGTAGCCATAGTGTCATCAACTTCAATAAATCCTCTGGCATTGGCAGATAAGCCGACGGTTTCCAGTCCTAAATCCTTGGTGAGGGGAATCCGTCCCGTGGCGACTAAACAGGCATCTACTTCGAGGACATCAACGGGTTGCTTAGTTTTGGCATCCACTAGCTCGATCCGCACGGGGGAACCAGGGGTGATCTTTTTCGCTAAAACTCCGGTGCGGGTTTCGATATCTCTGGGTTTAATCAGCACTCGCTCGGCGATTTTGGCAATGTCAGGATCAAAGCCAGGCATGAGGTTGTCTAGGGCTTCGATCATGGTGACTTCGGAGCCAAGGGCAGTGTATACGTCAGCAAATTCTAAGCCAATGTAGCCGCTACCAATGACGGCGATCCATTCTGGCAAGGTTTCGAGTCTTACGGCTTGGTCACTGGTAAAAACGGTTTTACCATCAATTTGAATGCCAGGGGGCACAAACGGTTCAGAACCAGTGGCAATGATGATGTCTTTGGCGGTGACTTTGCGCCCATCGACGGTGACGGTTTGCGTCCCTGCGACTTTGCCCCGTCCTTGCAAAATGTCTACACCTAATTTTTTGAGGCTGTTGGTGAGATCGCTTTTGAGTTTAGCGACGAGATTGTCCGCATGACTGGCAATAGCAGCGCGATCAAAGGAGACTTCGCCGACATTGATGCCCATTGCTTTGAGGTGTTGGGTGGCGCGCATTTCCCGCACTCGCCCCGAAGCGGCTAACAGCGCCTTGGAAGGGATGCAACCTCGGTTAACGCAAGTACCGCCCATATCGCCGGATTCTACAATGGCGGTTTTAAGACCACAGGCAACGGCATGAAGGGCTGCACCATGACCACCCACTCCCGCACCGATGATCAGTAGATCATAATCAAATTTTTCTGACACCAAATTTTCTCCTTTGTCAATCATGCCCCAGCCCTGTGTCCCAGATTGTTGGGGTTAAGCTTGGGGTTACGCTGCGTAATTCATTGCGTAATTCATTTTGCCACAGGTTAAATTACGAATTGGGAATTAGGGGTGAAAAGATTCTAGTTGTTTGCCGTTAGTTGCTTACGGTTAGTTGATTGCCATAAAGCCAGTCCGTTTCACAATTTCCTGCCCTTGGGACGATAGGACGAATTCAATAAATTCTTTGACGGCGGGACTAGTTTTCTTTTTAACTGCTAAAAATAAGTTGCGACTAATGGGATATTTCCCTGATTTGACGGCGTTTTGGTCCGTTGGTAAAACACCATCGATCGGTACAATGCGCACGATTTCTTGATTGGCGACTTGGGATGTGGTGGCGTAGGCAATGCCGCTATCCCCCAAGGCAAGTAAAATAGCCGTCGTTTCGCTTCGTTCCCATGTAATAAAGTTTGGTCCATCTGGGGCGAACTCTTGCCCTAATAAAACGGCATCCTGAAAGAAATCACGCCCGCCACTACCCACATTCCGATTAATCACTTTAATTGGCAGATTCGGACCGCCCACCTCTGACCAATTGGTGATTTTACCTGTGTAGATATTCCGCAATTGCTCCATTGTCAAATTCCCTTTAAAAGGATTTTTAATGCCTGTGATAACTGCCATCGTGTCCCTTGCTACCGGAACTAATTGAATCTGTGCTTCGGCTTCTTCTTTTTTTAAAGGGCGTGAGCTAGCGGCAATCACAACTTTGTCGTCTATGAGATGCTGTAATCCTTTTCCTGTACCATTGGGTTTCCCATCGGGTACGCCGAAAGTAGTGGGCATATTCGGATTTACCTGAGCATAGGCATTCCGTAATTGCTTAATCATTGCCACCATTGCCGTAGTACCATCCATAGTCAAAACCGTTGGATTAGCTTTGGTGGTTTTAATTTCAGACAATATGGAATTAGTTGGGGATGGATTGGTAATACTAGGAAGCGAAAGTTTCTCCTGATTGGTAAAGAACCAATAACCGCCACCAGCAAGAGCAGCGGTAATCAGCACTGTCAAGACTAAAACTGTGTTTTCTTTACTCTGGGACATCATCTTTAGCCTGAAACATCAGTGGCAACTTTCCACAGAACTGTATAGCAATGGTATCGCTCATCATTGCCCATACATCTGCAACTGTAGTTATAGACTATGATTATAGTTGCTATATAGGCAAATTAGACCGCAGTTTATCTAATAGAGTGACAAACTCACTAAACTCAGTGCGATAACTCAAAGGATGGGCAATCAGTCGCGCTGTACTGTGATAAAGCACTTCAATTTCAATCAAGCCGTTTTCTTTGAGAGTGCGTCCCGTAGAAACTAAATCAACAATTGCCTCAGACATGCCCGTGATTGGTCCCAATTCCACAGAACCATATAAGGGAATGATTTCTACGGGTAAATCAATGCTGTCAAAATAGGTCCGTGCTGAATTAACGTATTTGGAAGCGATTCGACAATGGGGCAGCAAATCTAAAGGAGACTGATAACCGCTATCTTTCGCTACGGCAATGGACATCCGACAACCACCAAAACCCAAGTCTAATAACCGCGCTACATTGGGTTTCTTCTCTTGTAAAACATCTTCGCCCACAATTCCCATTTGAGCTTGCCCATATTCCACATAGACGGGGACATCTTGTGCCCGTACTAGCATCGCCTGCGCCCGACCCGTTGGCTCAGTGATTTGTAACTGACGATTGCTGCTATCGAGAAAAGCACTAAAATCTAAGCCGACATTTTTGAGCAACGTAATGGAATCTTTAAGCAGGGAACCTTTCGGCAAGGCGTAGGTAAACATAATCGATCAGGTTTAATAGGTTTTTTCTGGTGGTAATGGGGAATGGAATGGATTATCGCCAAGGGAAATTACCACAGTAAGGGTTTTCTTTGACAATTGAACACAAGCAAATCACCCAAAGCAATTATACGAGGCAATGGAAAAGCCGCTGCTCACAATCATAGGTATCCCCACAAACAAACTTAATAATCATAGACTGAAATCTATGATTTTTGACGGATAAATTGATAAAATAAATGGTCATTGTAATTTAGACTTTATACATTGCCATGAATCACTGGGAATTTACCTATAGATACGGTAAGGAACCCCAGAGTAATATTCATAAAATAAAAATAAAAATAACCTTCAAATTAATCTAATGTCCCAGTTTTATTCAGCTTCGATGGCAGCCGCTGCTTTGGTCTTCACGATGACTATGCCTGTGGTTATGCCTGCACCAGTTTTAGCCCAAGCTCAACAATGTCGCGCCACCAATACCGCAGAAATTGCAGGTTTATTTGATCGTTGGAATCAGTCACTGCAAACGGGGGACCCTGACAAGGTGGTAGCCAACTATGATGCCGACTCGATTCTCTTAGCCACCTTAGCTAATAAGCCACGCATTACTAGCGCTGAGAAGAAGGAATATTTTGTGCATTTCCTACAAAAGAAGCCCGTTGGTAAGATTGATCTCCAAAAAATCACCATCGACTGTAACACCGCTAGTAATTCAGGGGTTTACACGTTCAGTTTTGCAGACGGCAGTAAAGTTCAAGCCCGATATACCTATAACTATCGTTGGAATGGGACTCAGTGGCTGATTGCGACTCATCATTCTTCTGCGATGCCGGAAAAAGTAACCGCTGGGGCTAAACCGCATACACATGCAGCGCCTAAAGAGGGCAGTAGTCAGTCTGCTCCATTGCCCAAACCCTAGGGAATTTTAGTGAATTAATGATTTCCCTTTGGGTGTAAATAGATAGTGTTGCTTAATGAATGATTCTGGTTTACTTTGAGAAAGTTTTCTGACTTTCAGTAGTAACCGTCATCCTTGATTTAAGCAACACTGTCTGGTTCGACTTACTTGGTGGAAGTTTGACTGGGTGGTGTGAGGGGAGGTTCTTTAGGGGAGTGGATTAAGTCTAGCTTTAAACCAATGGAAGAGACAAGATACAACAATGTGTTGACAGTGATTAGGAATTTAATCAAGCGTTGGGAACGAGTCATGGGGAAGTTCTCCATAAAGTTGACAATGCCATCATTGAAGAAATGACCTGAAACCTCCAGACGGGTTAAGGCAGATAGCAAACTTTTCTTAACTGCCTTTTCTGTCCTCTTTAGAATTGAGTTAAACTAAATCAGCACAGTCATCAAAACTTAGTTAAGCCATGCCTGCACAGCGCAATAGAGGGATCGCCGCAACGGTTGCCGGACTGCAAAAACTTCGTGAGGTTAAGACGGCTGGCAAAGAAGATGGAACCCATTTGACTTTTGAGGGCATTGCCGATCGCATTTCTCAGAACTCTCAAGCTTCAGTTGATCCCAGAACGGTAAGACGATTTTTTGATGGTAAAGGCATTGATCGAGATTACGTCCTAGCGATTTGTGGTGCTTTGGGTTTAGAGGTCACGGAGATTGTTGATCCCAATGAATGGAATCCTGCTAAGTCTCGTCAAACTTCTCAAACTGTTGCGATCGCTGCAACCCTGAATACGACACCTCCGCCTGTGGATGAATGGCAGGGACGACAGGATGAAATCAAGGAACTACAAACCGCCCTAAGCAATGAGAAAGTCCGCTTAATCGGAATGACCGCCGCAGGAGGCTATGGAAAATCGGCTTTAGCGGTGAAATTCAAAGAGCAGTTAACCCCTGATTGGCGGGTGTTGTGGGTGAGCTTTATCCAGTCTTATCCCTTGGCGCAATTTGGGCGATGGTTATTGGAGCAGTTGGGACGAGATTATGATGAGAAATGGAACGAGGAGACGTTAATTGGGCAGATCGTCGAAGGGTTAATCGCTGAGCCTTGTTTGTTGGTGTTGGACAATATGGAAACGGTAATACCAGCAGAAGGAAAGTCGGTTTATGGTCAATTTTTGAGCCAATGGTTAGGGAATGGGATGCATAG
>JBIKNH010000297.1:0-3325 GCA_044358815.1 Pseudanabaenaceae cyanobacterium
TCAGTGGTAAATTGATAGGGCTTGAGCTATCCACTCTACCCCTGAAAGTTTGGCATTTAGTTGGATAAAATCTCTCCGCTATCTGAGCATCAGTTAAACTCGACTGAGCTATTAGAATACTAGGGACGGCAAACAGAGATAGAGAAAAGGATGCCACCGGTATCAGCAAGCTGCGAACTCTAATCATTGAATACCTCTTATTCCTAATACAAGAAAGTTGTCACTTCAATACACGGGATAGATAACTGCAAAGTAGTCTTACGCACACACTATGGAGACTAATACTGATGGCGGCTATTTCTTAGGTGCGCGACTACACATAGACTTCATATCAATTCGATGAACTGGACTAAATTCAAGAAAACCCTCCCTAGTCCTCAAAGCAGCGATGAACTTATCAGGCTGTATCGACTGTTGTGCTCTTAATGTCACTTCAAGAGGACTTGAAAGTGCAAACTTTTTGATTTGTGAATCAGACAATACAGGTGCAGGCGTAGCCCAAACGATCATTACTTCATAGTCACTGGGAACTTGAGAGGGTATCATTGAGAAACTTACCGTTGGGTAATCCTTAGAAAAATGCCAAGACGCACGGCTTGGAAAATCATGTCGTCCCCCAAATATGACCGATGTGTTGAATTGCCCATCTGAGTATGCATACTGTATAGTATCTGGTATCTGTACACCACCAGAAACATTTACAAACTCAGCAAACATTACCGAGCCAGGTTCACTACTCACTGAGAATTGGATATGTCTTTGTCCAGATGTGTTGATAGGGCTTGAGTTATCCACTCTACCCCTGAAAGTTTGGCATTTAGTTGGATAAAATCTCTCCGCTATCTGAGCATCAGTTAAACTCGACTGAGCCATTAGAATACTAGGGACGGCAAACAGAGATAGAGAAAGGGATGCCACCGGTATCAGCAAGCTGCAAAATCTGATCATTGAATACCTCTTATTCTTAATACAAGAAAGTTGTCACTTCAACACACGGGATAGATAACCGCAAAGTAACCTAGTGCAATGCCCAGCCCAGCCTCACAAGAGCAACCTGACTATCAATCCCAACAATTATGCCCCCGTCGCCAACAATAAAACTTTAGATCACTCTACTGCCTGAAGTTTGAGTTGCCAAGGTTTAGTGTTAGATTCAAAAGCTTTCTATAATCCAATTGTAGGCAATATATGCTAGATGTCAATATCCGATCCGTGTGATTCAAACACATCAAAACACTTAAGATAGCCTTATATGTATTACTATCTAAAATCCCCTCTGATACAATAGAATCAATCCCCCTCACCTTCCCATTGAGGCAGTTATGATAGCCACCATCAATCCACCGCCCCAAGCCACCGACACTACACCTGAAACCCCAGCAACCACCCCAGAAATTATCTATCCCAGTTCCGACGGTAAACCCTTGGCAGAAACACAACAACACGCCCTAGCCATCCTGATGACCCTTGGCTTATTGCGGTTATATCTGAAAGACCAACCCGCTGTGGTCTTTGCCGATCAGTTTCTCTATTACATCGAAGGCAATCCCAAAGCCAGAGTCGCCCCTGATGTGATGGTCATCTTTGATATTGAGAAAAGACTCTATGACAATTACAAAATTTGGGAAGGCAAGCAGACTCCATCAATTATATTCGAGATGACATCCGCTAGCACCAAAGACACAGATCAAACATTCAAGAAAACTTTATACGAACAATTAGGAGTCACCGAATATTGGCTATTTGATCCCTATGGTGAATGGATTCCAGGACAACTGGTAGGATTTCGTCTCAATGAAGATGGAGTCTACAAGCCAATCAAAGATAATTGCAGCGAAGTATTACAACTGAAATTACAGCCCGATCAGTATCTGATTAGTTTCTATCGCCTTGATAATGGTGAGAAATTACTCACTCCTGAAGAGTTGCAGAGTGAGATGATCGCGGCGAAACAAAGGGCAGAAGCAGCTAGTGAACGGGCAGAGGCAGCCAATCAACAACTAGCCCAAGAAAAAGCTAGGGCTGATCGGCTGGCGGCTAAATTGCAAGAGTTGGGTATTGCCTTAGATGAGCATTAGGTGAATGTAGTTTATAGACATGTCTAGAGCAATGTAATAGATTGCAGGTTAAATACTGCCTGTATCAATACTTTGAAATTTTTCTAAAATACTGTTTTAGCCCTGTCTGTCCACTAGATAAGCTTACATTACATTAATCTATTAACCTACCTTGTGGAACTGCTCTTTATGCAATGCTAATTTATTTTAAGCATATACGGGCGTAACAAGGGCACTCGTTTCCAGAAATCCTGAAGATGTTGCGAATGCAGTGCCGGCATCAAGGTCGAGACTTGTGAATTATTCCACACATCTACTAATTGAGCTAACGTCTCTTGAACAACTTCGGTAGTCCTGATCGGATCGGCACCAGCACGTTCAGCAAATGACTCGAATCGTTTCAGGTCTAAAGCGAACCAATTTTTCGTACCTGCAAACTTAAGAGCAAGCTCAGATTTTACATCTGGCCATGCAACCGTACATACCTGATCGTACATCGGTGCAAGACTTGGAGATTGCTTATCCAAATATATCAGTGATCAGAAGTGTTGAATGAGTAAACAAAACTTAACAAAACACTAAAAGAGAAGATCAGGGAATAGATCATAGCTCCAGTGGATTAAGGAGCAGTGTCTGTGTAAAAACATCTGGATATAACGAAACTTTTCTAGTAATTTGTTGCCATAGAAAGCTGGAATTTCAATTAGCTGAAGAATTAAGTAAGCTATGAGAACTGTATAAATTTGTAGCTTCACTCCATTTAAATTCTTAGTAATCAAATGGTCAAGCTTAAGATGCATTTTTAGAAATTTCCATAGTAGTTCTATTTGCCAACGTTTGCTATAAATTTCTGCTACTTCTTCATCACTACATTCAGTTAAATTGGTCACCAATCTATATTCACTATTTTGCGCATCATAAAACTTGACCACACGATATTTATCATGGTCAAACCTTATCTTCATATTATTTCTGATTCTCAGAATAAACTTTAGTTTTGCATCACTCATTTGATTGACAAAATCCCAACTAGTATACCCACGATTCATTATTGCTATAGTGTTATACAGAATCATTATCATCACTTCATCCAGAGATTTTGCATCATTTTCCTGACTAAATCAGATCAAACATTCTGTTGTATATCCCTCTTCAATATCAACCCCATTAATCAGTTTTAATTGATAATATCTTGTTGTCAAAATAGTTGAATTGTCAAACCAAGTAATGTTGAATCAATCGTAAACAGACCTAAATCATCGTCTTTT
>JBIKNH010000144.1:0-11678 GCA_044358815.1 Pseudanabaenaceae cyanobacterium
TTGAATGTTACGCCACTTAATATTTCTTGAAACACTGCGATATAGTGGGATCTTTGCCTGAGTTATGGGCATTGCTCTAAACTGAGTCCTGTAACTTAACTTAATCTAAAACTTAATCCAATTAACTGTCATAACTGTTTTAGTTTATTCCTGACTTAATTTGCCGTATTTCTTTTACTTGCCATGCCTGAATTACCTGAAGTTGAGACCGTCCGCCGAGGTTTAGTTGCCACTACCCCAGGCTGGGAAATTACCGCCGGTGAAGTGCTTTTAGCCAAAGTCGTCGCCGCACCCTGTACCCCTGAGGATTTAATTACGATTCTCCAGGGTTGTAGCCTCGATGCCTGGGAACGGCGGGGTAAATATTTACTCGGTACAGCAGTCAAAAAAGGGCAAATCCTAGGGCGGTTGGGGGTGCATCTGCGGATGACTGGTAGTTTGCGCTGGTGTGATGTAACGGAACCAGTGGGGCGACATACAAGGGCGCGGTTTTGGCTCAAACAGGGCACAACACAAAAGGAATTACGGTTTGATGATCAGCGCACTTTTGGGCGGCTGTGGTGGGTTCCAGCGGATACGGCTCAGCCAGAAGTGATTACGGGACTAGCATCAATGGGTTTGGAACCGTTTGATCCGGCTTTTACAGCGGATTATCTCTGGCAACAGTTGCGCCACCGCCGCCGCGCCATGAAAACTTTGCTGTTAGATCAAACCATTGTGGCGGGTATTGGCAATATTTACGCCGATGAAGCTTTGTTTTGTAGTGGGATTCATCCGGAAGCTTTTCCCGAAGTTTTAGGAAAAGATTGCGCCACTGATCATGAATGCCCTGCCAAAATTGTGGCTTTACACCGAGCAATTATCCAAGTTTTACAGGCAGGCATTGATCACGGTGGAACGACGTTTAGTTCATTTCAGGATGTAGCAGGATTGAAAGGCAATTACATCGATCACGCTTGGGTGTTTCGGCGCACGGGACAACCCTGTCGCGTCTGTCACACTGCCATTGTACGGCTCAAGGTCGGCGGTAGATCGTCCCATTTTTGCCCCCAGTGTCAGCCCCTATAGCTGAAATTGACTTAAGCTCAGATCCCACTCAGATCCCATAATGACCTTAAGATGCTCTTGAAATATCGTTAAAAAGTTCACCTGAAAAAGCTCGCCCTAAAAAGCTTAATTTCCTAGGAGAACAGGGTATGATCACACCGTGGCGATAATTTGGGTCGCAAATTTGAGTATAGGTTTGAGCGTAAGTTTGATTGCATTGATGACAATTTCCGTTTAGTTAAGATAGGGGTTAATTAACGACTGGATTGGTCAATCGTTGATCAATCAATAATCTCAACAACTAAGGGCTTAACGAATGCATAGATTGTTCTGACTGAATCCCTGTGATTTTGAGGTTTATTAGGCAATGGAAGTATTTGTTGAATTCTATCCCTCGGAATCGTGGGCTGATGCGCTGCCAATTTGGGATCGGGGGGATGCCCGACGCTACCATGCCCTATGGTTCAACCCCAAAAGTAATGATCTACCAATTCAGAAATCTGCACTATATCAGAATCATTCTTCCATTCCCTATTGGTCTTTTAGGCTTCTATTATTAGCATATTTAACCACTTATACCACAGGGGTAAACGCTCAGGCAGTCCCTCCTGCCCCCATTGTTCCCGATGGCAGCACTAGCACCAGTGCCCAGGTTACGCCCCAAGGAGCGGTAATAGTCACCCCCACAAGTACGGTCACGGCTCCCCCTAATTTACAGAATGGGAATCTATTTCACAGTTTTGAGCGGTTCAATGTGCCCCCCGCTGGCGTCACTTTTAGTAAGCCTGATCCCACTTTCGACGGTACACAGGTTCGGAATATCGTTAACCGCGTCACAGGTAATGAACCTTCCCAAATCCTAGGCGAGATTCGCAGTCGAGGAGATTTCCCTAATGCGAATGTCTATTTACTTAATCCCAATGGAATTGTTTTTGGGCAGAACGCTAAACTAGATGTGGGTGCGTCGTTCCATGCCACTACCGCCACAGGAATGCGCTTTGACAGTGGGCAAACTTTAACTACTATCAATCCTAATAGTTCCCAAGGACAGGTTTTTCCATCGGGACAGCCCAATCAATTGGAATTTGCTGTCACGAATCCCGCCCCGATTGTGAATGGTGGTAATCTCGAAGTCCCAGCGGGTAATAATCTCAGTCTGACTGGCGGCACGGTGGTTAATACAGGCACTCTCAAGGCTCCGGAAGGTAGCATTAACTTAGCCTCAGTACCAGGTAATCGCACAGTGGTTTTAGGTTCCAATCAGGGGGTATTGCAGCTATCTGTACCAGCGGAGGTTTTACCTACTAATTGGAATGGTCAACTTAGCACATTACCGAAGTTAGCCGAATCCCTAACCGCTGCGGTTCCTAATGCGGATCAGGTGGTTTTACAAGCCGATGGCAGTTTAAAACTGATTGATAGCACCGTGACACCTCCTGCGCCGACGGATATCCCGATTAACCAAGGCACAATGGCACTAGGGGGTAATTTAGACAGCCAACATCTGCAATTAGTGGCTAATGGTTCTCTAAATCAAGTGCCGACTGGTGGAATTAATCTTCCCAATAACTTGGTTAGTCCGACGACGGGTAATCCCATTCTACCCAGTATAGTTGAGTTTTCCGCTAATGGGAATTTACATCTGAATGGCTTACAGAATCAAATCAATGGCAAATTAAATATTGTTGAAAGGATTACGGGAAGCCTTACCACCACTAACTATAATGTCATTATTGCGAATACAGGAAATATAATTTTAGGAGCGATTTCTGCCCAAGATTTCACTCTCAATAATGTAGGACAATTAACCCTACCGACGGCACTGGATCTATCCGGTACTGTGAGCCTGAGTAATACCGCAAATCCTCTGCTTCCTTCAGATTCTGCTAATGGCAATCTCAGACTAGAAGCTGATATTCAAGGAACACAAATTCAATTAAATGGGAGTCAAATCAATCTGGGCACTAGGGGCAGCACTTTTACTAATACTTCCTTAAATTTAACAGCACGTAATGGGAATATCCGCTTTGATGGACTGATTAATTTGGAACGTCCTCTAAATGTGAAGGCTCCGTTAGGTTCTATTACTTTTAATAGTGCGGTCAATGGCGTAATTAATCCCACTAATAATACCCGAAGTAATAGCACAATTAATATTAGTAATAGTCAAACTTGGCAAGCTTTACAACCTTTTGGGGCAACGGTTCCTTTACGGGCATTACAAACCACTGTATCACTGGTGAATCCGGTCAGTGTTTGGCTCCAAACCCAAGGAAATCTCACATTAGGGAATGTTAGTACTACTGATGGTAGTTCAGGTTCCGGAATTACGCTCATTAGTCAGGGACAGTTAAAAACAGGACATCTCAATACTAGCCAATCCCAGCGGGCAGGTAATATAATTCTGCGGGGGACGAATATTCAAGCCTCATCCCTTGCCGCCGTTGCTACCGGACAAGGTGGTGACATTGATCTTGTGACATCTGGAAACTTGCGCATTACCGATACTGTGATTACTAATTTGCCGATTACAAATGTGATTACTGATAGCGGCAATCCTAGTATTATCACCACTGGATTTGGGAATGGTGGCAGTGTGAATTTACGTCATGGTGGCAGGAATGATTTTTGGGTGGGAGATCCTGGAACTAACGGCACACGAGGTTCTATTGTGACAAATAACGCAATATTTAGACCTCTCTTACGGCTACCTAATGGAAAGTTAACGGTTAATTTCGGTAATATCACGTTTGCCCCTACTATTGAAGCGAAGGATTTACTCCTAAATAACAGGAGCACCATTCTTTTACCCAGCAATATTCAATCTTGGCAAAAGCAATTAGTCTCCCTCGGCGATGCTAATTCTAGGTTGCAAGCGAGTAATTTTTTACGGAATGGACTATACAACGATGCATGGAATTCTCTAGAAAGCACCTATATCGATGAATTTCAGGGTTTTTCGCAGCGGAATTTACAAACGGGTAAATTTAGTCTTTTGGAAGTTCAAGCGAAATTAAATCATATTTCTCAACAAACCCAGAGCCAATCAGCGCTAATTTATCCAATTCTATTTCCAGATCGTATTGAAGTGATGATGCTTTTACCCTCCGGAGAAGCGATTTACCAAGTCACATCCGTACCTCAAAATGTGATCAGCAGAGTAATTCAAGACTTCCGTTATTATCTCAATGATCCCTTAAGTGATGATTATCTAGTTCCAGCACAACAGTTATATGATTGGTTGATTCGTCCCATTGAAAATCAGCTTGCTGCTGGTGAAATCAAAACCTTAGTTTTTGTTATGGATAGTAATCTCCGGACGATTCCTGTGGCGGCGCTTCATGACGGCAAGAAATTTGTAATTGAAAGATTTGCTATTGCTAGTATTGCTTCATTACGATTAACTGATTTAACCCCTCGTAGTCGAGAAAGTAATGTATTAGCGATGGGTTTATCTCAGTCTAGGGGCGGATTTGCGCCTTTGCCAGCGGTAGAGTCAGAGGTACAGATTATTAGCTCTAAAATTATGACTGGCAGCGTTTTTTTAAATGAGAATTTTACTTTAGAGAATCTCCAAAATCGCCGCCAAAAGGGAAATTACAATATCATTCATTTAGCCACCCATGCCCAATTCCTAAATAATAGTCCCGAAGGTTCGTTTATTCAATTATGGGGGCAGCGACTCCGTTTAGATCAGTTGCCAGGATTGAGATTTGAATCACCGAAGGTAGAAATCCTGACTCTCAGCGCCTGTCAAACCGCTGTAGGCAACAATTTGGGCTTAGCAGGTCTAGCGGTAGAATCGGGAGCTAAGAGTGTTTTAGCTTCGTTATGGTCCGTGGCAGATGTAGGTACAGCGCCATTAATGATTGGCTTTTATCATCATTTACGGAATGCTCCTTCTAAGGCAGTGGCATTACAGCAGGCTCAACTTGCGCTCCTGAATGGCAAGGTACGTTTAACGGAAGCTTTTCAACAAAATAAGGATCTACCCTCTCGGTCTACTGCCCCAAGAAGTCAGAAAGTGAATCAGCAAATGATTGTGGGACTGCCGAATTTAAACGCAATTCCCCTAAATCAACGTAGTGCAGTAACGAATCTGAATCATCCTTATTTTTGGTCACCGTTTATTCTGGTGGGCAACTGGTTATAATAGTTGAATTATTTATAATAGTTGAGTTATATAGCAGCACAGGGTTTTAGGGTTTCCACCACAGACTGAGCTAAACTATCCAATTCATAACCTCCTTCCAAACCAAAGACGATCTTAGGCGTAATTTCTAAACAGAGCTTCGTAAATGCGCCATAGTCTGCGGGCTTTAACTGAATTGAAGCAATGAAATCTGCGGCATTGGCATCATATCCCGCGCTAACTAGGAGCAAATCCGGTGCAAAATCAGTGAGAAAAGGTATCACTCTTTCGGTAAAAATCGGCTGATATTCTGCCATACTTGATCCTGGTGGAACCCGAATATTCAACACATTATTAGAAATACCGTGTTCATCTTCGCGACCGGTAAAAGGATAACAAGGGGATTGATGAATGGAACAGAATGCAATTTGGGAATTGTTTTCCACCATCGCCTGAGTACCGTTGCCATGATGCACATCCCAATCTAAAATCGCCACTTTTTGGATCTTTGATTGAATCTTTGGTTGGCTTTCCGGCTTCTCTAAGGCATAGTGCGCAGCAATTGCGGCATTACCGAACAGACAAAATCCCATACCAAAATCCTTGAGAGCATGATGTCCCGGTGGACGCACCAGAGCAAATGACGGAGTATTAGTTTCCAAAGTTAAATCAACGGCATCGAGCCAAGCACTCACCGCCAACATCGCCACATGGAAACTATTGCCACAGACAAAGGTATCATCATCAATATTACCGCCCCCTTGATTTGCCATAGCTTCCAATCGGTCAATATATCGGGGATTGTGAAACTGGCTCAAATAATCCCGTAAATCTCGCTCTGTGGGGGCAACCCATCGTAAATTTAGGGCATCGGTTTGTTGTTTTAGTGCTTCAGTGACAGCACTTAATCGATCTGGTCTTTCGGGATGACGTTGAGTAGCTTTGTGTAGGAGAAATCTATCACTATAAATGATTGAAGTCATAATCTAGATGAGTTAAATCATGAGGGTTGACAAACGAAAGAGCGAACCGAGAAGAGGACACAAACAACATAAAAGATCTTTAAAGATCTTTTGGTAGCCCCATCAGACTAGAGATTGCTCTGTCTCAAGACTTAAACCCCCAAATCTCCATCCTCTCAGGTCAAAATTCACCGAAAAATCCAGTTAGAATACTGCCTAGACTAAATAAGTACTTTTACTTAGTCTCTTGCCTGATTGGTACTGTCTTGAGTTAGCTTATCTTGAGTTAGCTGGTTTTAAGTTTACGAGTGACAAAGTAACTTTATACCTTTGATCTTTTTGATCTTTGATTAATAACTTGGATCACAGCGGTTCAACTGAGATCACCTGAGATTTGGTCAGAGTTATCTGATCTGAGCACTTCTGATCAGTTTTCTGTGTGACTGTTATCCTAGAGGCTAGGTGAAATCACAAAAACTAAACAGACAATATCACACCCCACACACCACAGATTTTGCTCGAAGCTTAGCGCAGGCTAAATTTCTGAGTCGTGTTTTTGGTGTCCTTGCCTTCTTTTCTTGACCTCTTTTTCAGTTAAATTTTTATTACTTGTTTAGGTAGCTATTGTTGTGTCAGATACTTCCTCCCACCAACCGGAAACTTCCTCTAAGCATACCTCGCCCAAAACTAATAATGCCCAGAATAGCGCAGCCCAAAGTAATGCGTCTAGCAATGCTGGTACCAATATCAGCAACAAAGTAGGCATTATTTACAATGACTCTAAACCCTCTGCCACCAAAGCCGCCCTAGAAATGCAAAAGTGGCTCTGGCAGCATAATGTGGAATGTGTCCTCGCTACGGGGGATGGTGGTGTGCTGGGGCATACGGATGTTAGCTTACCCAACTGTTATACACCCATCGAAAGCCTTGTCCCCGAAGGATTTGAGTCAGATCTTTTGTTTGTGATTGTCCTAGGTGGTGATGGCACAGTTTTAGCTGCTGCCCGCCAGATCGCCCCCAAAGGCTATCCGATGCTCACCATCAATACCGGACACATGGGTTTTTTAGCCGAAACCTACCTCAACGATTGGGAAGAAACCCTCAGCCAAATGTTAGCAGGTGACTATGTGGTTGAACAGCGGTCTATGATGATGGTACAAATCTTTAAGGGTGAAGAGTTACGTTGGGAAGCTCTCTCACTGAACGAAATGGTATTGCATCGCGAACCCCTCACCAGTATGTGTCACTTCGAGGTCAAAATCGGGCGACATTCCCCTGTGGATGTGGCGGCGGATGGGGTAATTCTCTCCACGCCGACGGGTTCCACTGCTTACGGCTTATCCGCTGGTGGTCCGGTGATCGAGCCAGGGATTCCCGTATTTCAGTTAATTCCAATCTGTCCCCATTCCCTCGCCTCCCGCGCCCTAGTTTTCGCTAACACCGAAACTGTGGTGATTACCCCTGCCAATCGGCACCGCTTGGTATTGGTTGTAGACGGTAACGCTGGTAGCTATGTCTATCCTGAAAATCATGTTAGAGTAAAGCGCTCCTCTTATCCTGCCAGATTTGTCCGTCTGCACAAGGGTGAATTTTTTCATGTATTACGGGAAAAATTGGGCTGGGGTTTGCCCCACATTTCCAAACCAACTTCCGCTGAACTACAGTAACCAGAGTGACCAGGAAGCTAAAGGACTTAATCAGGACTTAATTACGCTATGACTGCATCGCTTAATTTTGCTAACCAAGATCTGCGGGATCGGTCATTTCGGGGACAAAATCTCGCCGGTGCAAATTTTAGTGGCGCAGATCTACGGGGTTGTGATTTCAGCCGCGCTAATTTACAGGATGCAGATTTCAACCGCGCTCGCACGGGGCAAAGTCAACGGCAGTTATATCTGACGATGGTCGCAATTTTATGCGGCTCGTTGTTGTTTGCTGTGACGGTGGGGTTAATCAGTGTATTAGTCAGTACTGCCGTGACGTTGTACCTGTTGACTGAAGCACCTCAAAAGTCAGCCATGGGGATGGGAGGAATTATTATCGCTGCTTTACCTAATCTCGCCAAAATCGGTGTGGGGACATTTGCCGCTGCATTTACCGTTAGTTTTGCGGGGGCTTTTTTGTATAGCCACGCAGTTTTGTTAAGAACTATGTTGGCTGTATCGATCATCATTTCATTTTTGGTGGGTTTCTTTGGTGCAGTGTTGGCAAAAGAACTCACCATGAACCTTTTAGATACGGTATTACAGTTGGCACGGGTTAATTTAGCCAGTACCAGCATGGTGATTGCAGGCACGGTGGCAATTTTGGGTATGATTGCTCTGTTGATTTTTCAGCAGACTTTTCGGTGTTTGCGGTATGGCATTGGCACAACTTTTAAGCAAGCTGATTTGTCCTATGCTAAATTTGACCATGCTTTATTGCATCACTGCGACTTTTCCCATGCGGAACTCAATGGGGTAGACTGGCAAGCGGTGCATTTTACCCGCTGTAAGTTCTCTCCTAATAGTCAGCCAGTGCCCCTTCAGGAACACTAAATCTGTCATAACGTATTCGATGAATTCCCGAACTAAGTACCAAACCAAGTGCCAAAGTAAATTCCTTTGGTCTAGGTCTGGGGGCGTTCAATCTGTGGGCACACCATAAATTTTAAACCTGTTAAATTTATTAAGTTTATTTACTTACTATTTAATTGTCATTTACTTAACTAACTTCACTCCCTGAATATTAAGCAAAAAACTATGCGCGTTTGGGTTTTATTATTTAATCCGAATACTGAAAATGAAGGCATCTACACCCTCAAGGTCAATGATCGGGATACTGTGGTGGCTTTTTTAGAAGAAGATGATGCCATCCGTTATGCTGGTTTACTAGAAGCCCAAGATTTTCTTAATCCAGTAGTTGAGCCGATTGACTCAGTGGAGTTAGAGGAATTTTGTCGTGATGCTGGACACTTGTTAAAACTGGTGGAAGCCGATGAAATGAATTTTTTCCCGCCAGAGTATAACGTCGAAGATATGGATTGGAGTCCAGAGCGTAAGGCAGCGGAAAAAAGTTCAGATAGGGCAAATGATGATGAGATTCCTGACAATGACGATCCAGTAATTAGCAGTGATCCAGTAATTGAAGAAATGCGCCGCCGTTTAGAGCGTTTACTCTAAAAATAAGCTTGCCAAAGAGGCAAAATCATGTAAACTTGCCTAGCGATTCTCAAAGAAAACCCAGCCTAGCAAGTCTCTGAGACTAACCTCCTAACTGGTTACTTTAACTCGTTACTTTTGATTAGTTTGACTGATTTTTGATGAGCTTAAGCAGAGTTTCTAAGTATCGCAAAAGTGGTTTGTAAGGTTTTGCAAGCATTTTGTAGGCGTGTTGTAGGCATTTTATAATGTATTCTGTAAGGCATTTCGTAAGTGGTTGGTGATTGATTGCCTTGAGCCTAGAGCATTGCAGGATATTGAGTAGGATTAGGCGAATGAGATGTTCGAGCTACTGATCAATATTCTCATTTGGGTGTTGGTTTTGCCTGTAGCAATTATTGGCTATAAGGCAATTCCCAAGGCATGGTTTGGCGTTTTAGGCTTAATTATTTTTGCGGCAATTGTATTTATTGCCTTTAGTTATTTTCGGTTTGTGGAACAGCCAGTTCCTCGGTTGGTCCTAGATATTATTAATTTTCCTTTTACAATCACGGGGTTAGCTTTAATTTGGGGTATTAAACACATTCTGCCCTTGAGGAAACTGAAATTTAAAAGCGGCGAAAAGGTTGATAATAAAGACAATCAAAAAAAGTTTGATGGTTTAGTTCAACAGATTGTCATAGTTGCCCTGGTGTTGGCGATTGCCAGTAATAACTTTTTGTCAGAGGTTTTGACCTGTTATCTGGGGGAACAAGCCTATGGCGCGGTGGAACAGTCCTATCGTCGTCCGGTGCGGAATTTAACCGAAGCAGATCGATTAACAATCCAAAGAGATCGTTATGATGTAATTATTGTGATGGCTAATCCGGCTTCTGTGCAAAATCGTCTGATGGAAGCGGTAAAAGTTTGGCAAAGTTCCCCCCGTGATGCTAAACCATTAATTTTAGTTAGTGGTAGTCGAGTGTTAGATAGTGAGCCGATTTATCCCTGTCAAATTCGCGGTGAAATCCCACCCAATCGCACCAAAGACAGGGTTCGTAATGATATTTTAAAACTCAAATATGACAGTCGGTTTGAGGGAATGTTTCAAGATCCCAAAAATACAGCAGAAGTAATCAAAACTGTTGAGTTTACTGAAGCAGATCAGATGTGTGCTTTTCTGACCAGTGCCCCTAATAATGTTCGTCGAGAATCAATCATTATTGACAGTAAAACCAGCGTAGTGCGGTTTACAGGGGATACGGTTTTAGAATTGCAAAAAAAGAAGATATTGCCCACTAATGAACGTCGCAATACTAGAATCTTATTGATTACTAGCCCCATTGAAGCGAGTCGGGCTTTTTTGTCATTCCGGAATCAAAACCTCAATGTAATTATGCGGGTGATGCCATTATGGAGCAATAATTCTAATTTATTTACATTTAACCGCTGCCCCATATTCAGAGGAAAATTCCGCTTTAAATTAGACTATCTTTTCTTTAGCGGTCAAGCCTATATGCAAACTGAAGCAGTATGGGCAGAATTCAGAGAATTAGTTTTATATACCCTGAGATTTTGGCTCACTCCACCGCTGACTGACGATCCGGAATATTATCCGTCACCGCTAAAAACGGTCAAGCCTAAGGTTAATTGAAATATCAATTAGAAAGTAATGTTAGTTTAGAAAGTAATGTTAGTTAGAAGCTAAAAAGTGGTTAGTAATATAGTCAAACAAAATAAGAATGACAGGTTATTTGGGGGCATTGTCAGACAAGATGTCTGACCTACGAGGAATAAAGAAACGTGGAATGGACATCTTGTCCGTTAATTCGTCTCCTTTGTTGTGCCATCCTTAACTTGAAATAACTATAATATTTAAAAATATTTAAACCGATTGCCAGCCCCGCATTTTCTGCGGATTGAGCAAACCGAACGGATCAACCTTCCGCTTAAACGCTAACTGGGCTGGATTAGTCACCTTGCGCCCTCCGTCTTCCAGAATGTAAGTATGGGGATTAGCAATCATCACCCCTTGGGCTTCATGGTAGGCAATGATTTCATTTAGTCGCGCCTCATTGGTATAACGTACCAACTGTAAACCCAACAAAGTAACTTGGCTATGGACTTTCACTACTTCCAAATGGGGAATTACTTCATCACCAAAATGGTCACACAAATGGGCTAAGGTGCGTAAGTCTGGCTCATTAGGGAACATACTTTGCAGATAGGTAAAACTGCCATCGGCTAACCGTGCATGTAGAGTAGTATGGTTCCACGAAAATTCAACTAAACTAATGCCTTTACCAGATTCTTGGGAAGATTTTTCGTAAGCAATAGTGCCACCAAATTCACTAACTAATTCCGCCATCGGTTCATAGTCAGTTTCAGAGGCAATGATCAAAACACAATGCTGTTTCG
>JBIKNH010000012.1:0-38182 GCA_044358815.1 Pseudanabaenaceae cyanobacterium
CCAAAGACAGCAATAGCGGTGGCACAGTTGCTGAAGATTGGCGTAATGTTATGTTCTAGTTCCCAATTACGGAACTACTTCATTCATTGCTGCTATTGTCCCAGCTAGTTCTGCAAAGTGCTGTATCACCGTGGTATCAGCATCCATACAACACGGCGAGACTTCATTACACGGCTGTATAACAATGGAGTAGATATTAGAACTTTGATAGCGACCACTGGTCATACTGACAGTAAATTTGCTTCTGGCATTTGCCTATGGAATTTGTCCCTCGAATTTACTCATTTGAGGTTTGTTTACCAGTGGTAATTGGTTTAAGATCGATCTAATCTATCCCCTGTGAATCTATGTCTAGTGCGCTTCCCCATAGTCTGAGTTCCGTTAGTGCTAATTCCGTTAGTGCTAATACAGAGCCATTGTCAGACCGTATGGCGGTTGCAATCTTGGGACAAGGGGCTTGGGGAGCCGTTTTAGGGCAGCTAGTGAGCGGTAATGGTCATAGTTTGCAAAAATGGTCCCGCCATACTGACACAGATTTACGGACGGTCACCGCTAACTCTAGAGTGCTGATCTCTGCGGTGTCGATGCAGGGTGTACCAATGGTTGCTAAGCAGTTACAGAGTATTGGTTTGAATCCAGCAACGGTGATTGTTAGTGCCACGAAGGGTTTAGAGCCAACCACTGGCAGAACACCCTCGCAAATTTGGCAGGACTGTTTCCCAGATAATCCTTTAGTGGTTTTGTCCGGACCAAATCTATCTAAAGAGATCGGGGCAGGCTTGCCAGCGGCGACGGTGGTGGCGAGTCATGACGGTGCAGCCGCGAAATTAATCCAGAGTCTATTTGCCAGTAAAAATTTTCGTGTCTACACCAATAAAGATCCCATCGGTGTGGAGTTAGGCGGCACGCTCAAAAATGTGATTGCCATTGCGGTGGGGGTCTGTGATGGTTTGAACTTAGGCACTAATGCTAAAGCGGCATTGATTACTCGGTCTGTTACAGAGATTATTCGGGTGGGGATGTATTTCGGGGCACAGCCGGAAACTTTTTGGGGCTTATCAGGTTTGGGGGATTTACTCGCCACCTGTAGCAGTCCCCTAAGCCGTAATTATCAAGTAGGTTATGCTATGGCTCAAGGTAAATCTGTGGACGAAGCCCTAGCAGATATTGTTGGTACAGCAGAAGGGGTTAACACAGCCCAAGTTTTAAATAATTTAGCGGGACGCTATAGCATCAGTGTCCCAGTGTCTCGCTATGTGTATCGGCTACTACAGGGAGAGATCACGCCCCAAGAAGCGGTGGAGGGTTTGATGGAGCGGGATCTCAAAAGTGAGTAGAGGTGTGGGGGTGATCAGAGCCTAGAAAGCCTAGATCACATCGGCGAAGGTGCGTTCAGTTTTGCGGAAGTAATTTAAACCAGTCACAAACAATAAACCGACCACCATTAACGACAACGGAAAACCCACAGGATGTAAATTTACTTCGGTGTTCAGGATTGCCCAGCGGAAGCCGTCAATCACCCCTACCATTGGATTCAAGGAATAGAGCCAGCGCCATTGCTCCGGTACGATGCTACTACTAAAACCCACAGGGGAAATATACAAACCAAACTGCACAATAAACCCAATCACATAGGTAAAGTCCCGATATTTCACCGTTAGTGCCGACAGCCACAAACCACCACCCAGGGAGGCAATACAGGCAATTAGGGTAAATACAGGCAGAGCCAAAACTCGCCAAGTGGGGACATAGGCATACCAAGCCATTAGCCCCAATAAGATCATGATTGAAATCAAGAAATCTACGAAACTGACGACAACGGCGCTAGTGGGTACGATCAAACGCGGAAAATAAACCTTAGAAATTAATCCGGCATTTCCCACTAGACTACCGCTAGCAGTGGTTAGGGAATTAGCGAACAGTTGCCAAGGCAGCATCCCCGCAAATACCAAAATGGGATAGGGCACACCGTCAGAGGGTAATTTCGCCAATCCACCAAAGATCACGGTAAATACCACCATCGTCAAGAAAGGACGTAATAACGCCCAAGCCATACCGATGGCGGTTTGTTTATACCGCACCAAAATATCCCGCCATGCCAGAAAGTAGAACAGTTCCCGATAGCGCCAGAGATCTTGCCAATACTGTCGCTCGGTTCTGCCAGCTTCAATGATGGTTTCTTGGATCGGTGGGGTATGGGTCTCCTGAGGGGAGGGATCACTTACAGTCATGGTGCGTTGCGGCTCCGATAGCTTGAGAATTTGATCATATTTGGGATGATTTAGGTTTGATTGTAAAGGGATTCCGATAACAACGGATAGAGCCAAACTATTGAATTGCCATTTGCCCGATTTGGTTAGCCCCAATTGTTTAGTCCCATTTGTTTAAGTGGCTTCATGCAACTGAATTTATGCAACTGATTTGTTTAACTCGATTGAGTTGGATCTGGGTTTCATCTGCAAAGTTGCATGAACAAATTGCATACACAACTTACATAAACGGGTTCCATGTAGTCGCATCAAGGTGTCAAAGAATAATTTGGCAATAACTGCCTCACAATAACTGACTAAGAATCCGCTAAAATTACCTTGATCAACATACAAGTTACATACAAGAGATTAATTGTGTGGCACATACCTTTTTGATGCAGCCCGGCAAATGGACTCTTGAGGGGAATTGGTTAGAACGTGATGCGCGACCAATTGCCATTAAAGGGCGCACCCTTGTGGCATGGTCAAAAGATAACTTTTGGTTCACAATGGTGTCTAAAATTGGCTTTAGCAGCGATAATCGCGATGAACTAACCCTTGCTTACAAAGGCAGAATTGACCCCGATGAGCGCCACTTTACCTTTGTTTTAGACCATAGTGAACTAGGTAGGGTCGAAGGTGAAGGCTTAATTTCCCCTGATGCCATTGTGCAGCGCTATTGGGTGCTGGGGGACAAAAGAATGCGCACTGGATTTCAGACTTTTTATCGCGCTGATGAAAACCACTATCACTTGTCTGGCGGTCTCACTGCTGGACAGAATCTGGAAAATATGATCGATGCAGTCCTGATTCGTCATCCGGACTCCTAAGGTTAACCTAGGTTGTGGTGTTCTGGAGCCAGCCCCACAGCCTCATATCCCACAAATAAACACAAATAAATATCTATTTTCAGTCATATCTGTTGCAGTTCGTATCAAAATCAACTGTCCATGATCCCCCCCGTTGGCTAAGATCTGCGGCGGTTTGTTAAAGATCCGCCATTGAGGAGCACTTAAACCGTCACTGGATTTCTATTTCATCAATTCCCATTCCATCCACCAGATTGCAAGACTACAAGGACATTTAGACCCATGATTACTGATCTTGATCGCGTGCAAATCCTTAGTGAAGCCCTACCGTACATGCAACAGTTTGCTGGACGTACCGTAGTGGTGAAGTATGGCGGTGCAGCCATGAAGGAAGAGCATCTCCGTCAAGATGTGATTCGCGATATTGTTACGATGTCGTTTATGGGTTTGCGTCCAGTGGTGGTCCACGGTGGCGGTCCAGAAATCAACTCTTGGCTCGCTAAATTGAACATTGAGCCGCAGTTCATCAATGGTTTGCGGGTCACTGACGCTGCCACGATGGAAGTGGTGGAAATGGTCCTAGTAGGGCGGGTCAATAAACAAATTGTGGAAATGATCAACCTCGCTGGCGGTTCGGCGGTGGGGCTATGCGGTAAAGACGGTAACCTAGTCCGCGCTCGTTCCCAAGGTAATGATGCCATTGGTTTTGTGGGGGAAGTCAGCAGTATTAACATTAAATTGCTGACCACTTTACTCAATGCGGGGCATATTCCGGTGGTGTCCAGTGTGGCAACGGATGAGACGGGACAGGCTTACAATATCAACGCTGACACAGTGGCGGGGGAATTAGCTGCTGCCCTCGGTGCTGAAAAAATGATTTTACTCACTGACATTGCAGGAATTTTGCGGGACTACAAAGACGTTTCGACGCTGATCCGCAGTTTGACGATCTCCCAAGCCAGAGAATTAATCGAACAGGGCATTGTCAGCGGGGGGATGATTCCTAAAGTGCAGTGCTGTGTGCGATCCTTGGCTCAGGGGGTCAAAGCTGCCCATATTATTGATGGGCGGGTTTCCCATTCATTGCTGTTAGAAATTTTCACTAATGCTGGGGTGGGATCGATGATTGTTGGCTCTGAGTCAGCATTGCTTTAACTGACTGTTGGATCATGGTTGAATGATGGCGGCTGGTGGCGGCAATGGTTCCAAATATCAACCTAGGTAACTACACTGATGGCTAATGATCAACTAGCCCCCACTGATGCGCCCCAGTCCACCGTTGCTGAGGATGTGACCCTGAAGGATACCGGATCTGCCAGTGACGCGGCTGGTGTGGCTCCTGAAGTCCCTGAACCAAACCCTAAGCCAAATAATTCTGAGTCTGATAAACCTAAGGAGTCGGACAAGGGGGCAGAATCTGGAAGTAAACACCCTGCTAAGGAAATTCGTGGGTTGAGCCTAGGCTTATCACGATTAGTCCCATCATTTGAGCTACCCAAATTACCAAAGTTACCCAATTTACCCAAGTTAAAACTTAAACTGCCCTCATGGCGTGCCAGCCTCGTGCCGCTTTTGCTGCTGTTTATGGCGGTGGGCTATGTGGTGGTGAGTCGGCAATTTATTCTCCTGATTTACAAAAAACGTACTTTAGCCATGAGTGGGATCACTATTTCCTTGGTCCTGCCCCTGGCTAATGCCTGCGCTGAATATAGCTTGATGCGTTGGGGCTATCTGATCAGCGGTGTGTTGATCATTGGGGGTTTGATTGTGATTACCAAAAGCCCCACCGACTGGATTTTGATCGCTTTGGTGACTTGGTTTGGGCTATTGGGTATGGTCATCAGTGGCGAAATTCTCACCAGTCAAAAGATCAAAATTTGGTTGGTGGTGATGTTACAAACTTTGATTGCCCTGGCTGCTACGGGGTTAGGGTGGTTTCTGGTGTGGCTGATGAGTTGACGGGGGGGATTTCCACTGAAATCTGGCTTGGTGGTGCTTCTAAGGCAATGGCTCCCAGTCGTCCTTTACGAAAATCATGCAAAATCTGTCGCGCTGCCTTTTCTTGATCCCCTTGGTAAGTCTTGGTTTGGGCTAGTTGATGAATGTAATCAATACCGGTGGGCGCTAGGCTGACATCCAGGTGATAGCGGTCTTGATAATTAATGCCTTTTTCGTTGAATAGATCTAACATCGCCGCTGCAATTAGGACCGAATCATAGGAAGCCTGACCAATATCGTCACAAATGGCTAATCGTAAAGCGGCTTCTTGGTCATTGAGTAGGGGCGGGATTACCCCAGGGGTGTCTAGCAGTTCAATTTTTTCGGAGATGCGGACCCAGCGCAATTGACGGGTCACTCCGGGACGGTTGGCACTGGCGACGACTCGTTTATTCAGCAACCGATTAATCAAGGCTGATTTGCCAACATTCGGAAAACCAATCACCACCGCTCGCACCGGACGCGGCAACATCCCCCGACCTTTCCGCCGTTGATTAATGTGTTCCCCAGCGATTTGGGTTGCTTTCATCACTTCATTAATGCCTTTGCCGGATTGGGCATCGGTAAAATAAGCCGCTTGATCATTGGCTTGGAACCAGTTTTGCCACCGCGCCCGCCATGATTCGGGGATCATATCCACCCGATTACAGATCACCAGATGGGCTTTGCCATTAGTCCAGGTGGGCATTTTGGGGTGTTGACTAGAAGCAATGATGCGGGCATCTCTGACCTCTAACACCACATCAACTAGTTTCAGTTGCTCAAGCAGTTGTTTTTCTGCCTTAGCAATGTGACCCGGATACCACTGAATTAAGGGAGCCATAGGAAAAGAGCCTTAGTTGAAGAGCCGTAGTTTTTGGTGAAGAGGCAGGGGGATAGCGAGGCTGAGATTAACCCGAATTATCGTCAATACCAGCAAAGTTAGTATATACTCTTATTGTGTTATTAAGAAATATTAAGAAAACCAATTTATCATCGATTGCTGTCAATGGCTAAAGATTCCTGAAAAATTGAATTCAGTAATCAGAGAAAGTAACTTCTCTAAAGCCTTGATCTTCCTACCTAAATAAACTTTAGTCCTGTATTTTATTCATCAACTTTTAGCTTATTTCTAACAAACTTTGACAAACCTCAGTAAACCTTCCCGAATATCTAATACTGCATCTCATTCGTCTGCTTAATTGACAAATTGCGAACTAATCAAACTATTAACTACACCAATGATTAAGCTCATAATTAATTAGCGATATTAGGTAGTACTCCATCAGGTAAAACTGTTTAAATTAATTCTCAAATAATTCTCAAAAATTTGTAAAATGACTATAAAAAATTCCATGCACCAAAACAATTTTCAAAATCTCTTAGATTGGCTGAATCGGCAGATATTGCTCTCTTGGCAGCGTTTCCATGAGCAATGTACCAGGCTGATCATAGCCGTTGTTTTGGTTGCCTTAATTGGTTTGAGTCCTAGTTTGACCGCTCCTGCCTATGCCTACGATGCTCCTGAACTGCTACCCCCAGAATATTCCAATGTGATTGATTTGGGGCGTTTTTTGGCAGATGGTCAAGAGGCAGAATTAGACAAGCAATTGCAAGAGTTTGAAACTCGTACTGGTTGGAAATTACGGGTTCTAACCCAAGTGGATCGCACCCCTGGACGAGCAGTAAAAGATTTTTGGGGTCTCAATGATCGCAGCATTATGTTAGTGGCAGATTCTCGCGGTAGGAATCTCCTAAATTTTAGTGTGGGTGATGAGGTTTATAACTTGTTGCCGCGCACTTTTTGGATTGAATTACAGTCTCGTTATGGCAATCAGTTTTATGTGCGAGATCAGGGACATGATCAATCAATTTTAGCGGCTATCGATGCCATTGAAACTTGTTTAGAACAGGATGGTTGTCGAGTGGTGCCAGGGCTACCCCAAGAGCAATGGATTTTAACTTTGCTGACTTCATTGGTGGGCGGGTTTGTGTTTGGTTTTGCGGGACATCCTCGTAAAGAAGGGGAGATTTTTGCTTGGAAATGGGCTTTGGTATTTACACCGCTGTGGGGCATGTTGTTTATTTCCTTTGGTATTGGTCCGGTGATTAGTCGGACTGCGGAATGGTTGCCCATCGTGCGCAATGTTGCCGGATTTATTGGCGGTGCAGTGATTGCCTATCTGATTCCTTCCCCTAGTCGTCCCGAAACTTCTAAAGAATCTTAAATTGAATTAAATTGAATTTGTGCTGTGGGTGCTGCGGTTTATCAAGCAGTCTCAGAAATAGAACCATAAAATTAGATATTGTATATATTGGTTCAAGACAGGTAAGGGAAGTAATTCTCTTGCCTATTTTTTTATATTGATTGGGATTGATTAGGACTAATTTGGAATTGATTTTAATAGAAGTCTTACGGAAGATTTTAGAGACTGATCTCTAGACTTTCGACTGTTCTCACTTCGTAGTGATTTGCCATAGGTTTTGTTGCGAATTGCATAAAGGCATAAATCAGAAGGTGGTGCTAAATAGGACAGGGTGCTGAGTTCTTCCCGTAGCACTGTCTAGCCTTACTTCATCCTTTCCATCTTAGGACTACCCATTTTAGGACTACCAAATCGTGAACCTAATGAAGCTGAATTAGCGATATTTTAAGAATCGCGTGGTTTATCTGGGATGTTTATGCCATAGAGAAACATATGCAGAATTTCCAGAGGTGACATGGGTGGGCTATGGATCATAATATCGTCATTGCTGGGATGAAGATGAAAGCGTATATCTCGCTGATCGTTGTTATGATCTGGCAGATTGAGATCGATTCTTAGAAAAGGAACTTTAGTTTCTCCTTCTCTTTGCGGGAACCTTATTTCAAAGTCAAATCCTATAATTTGAGCAGGTTTACAAGTTTCATCTATAGTAATCGCAAAATCAAACCAGCAGCCATTATTTAGTTTGAAATGTGGGACATGAAACTCTCGCTTTTGGTTTTTATCTCCACCCATAATTTCAGAATAGCCTTTTTGGGGAATTACAGATGATGGGCGTAACTTTAGCAGCTTGTTAATTTGATCTAACCTATTAAGTACAATTCTTTCATCACTAGCCAATGTTAGACATTTCAGGATTTCTGCTCGTAAAATCTTGGCATTTTTTACGTTCAGTGACGTATTGCTTAATGACCGCTCTTGAACATCAGCGCAAATTTTTTGCCAACTATTTTTGTCGCTCAAGCAAGTCACCTCGATTAAGTAAAATTAGCCATTCCCCATATTCTGGATCGGTTGGTAGTTGACGATTCTCAGCTAAAGCAATTACTTCGTCATTAGTTTTACCTGTCCATTCTTGTAGTGCAGCTAGGCGGCGATCGCATTCTTCATCACTCAGTATTTCAGCATCTTTTTGTAAATAATATATTCTTGCACCCAACCAACTCAGAAAATTAGGAGCATTATGTATCATTAAATCATTAGCTTGCTCAGAAATGACAAGTAATCCTCCTTTATTACCTTTATCTAATCGACTTCTCAAAGCATCAAATATTTTCCATTGGTTACTATCCCAATCATCTAATTTCCATAGTAAAAAATATTCTTCTGATGCTTTACTAATTTGATTAATTAAATCTCTTGCTCCAGATTCACCAGAGATAGTAACTGTGATACATTCACTAAAAATTTCAATAGTATCTTGTAAGTCTGTAACTATCGATTCTATGTCACTAATATCAACAACAAGAACCATCCAGATATTTGCGTCTGGACGCGCTCTAATTCTTTGCAATAATTCATCTACAGAAAATAACTTAATCATCTAAAACTCCAGTTACAATTTTATTCTCAATAACTGCAGCTATTGCAGGGTGAACTATAAAACGTGGTTTAGGATAACGATATTCCAAGATGTGACCTGTGTGTAATAACTCCCAGTGCTCAGAATTGCTAGGAAAAAAAGAACTTCGGGCGAATATGCGAAGAATAGTCATCTCTGAAGCATTTAAGCCCATAAGTTTTAAACGAACAAAGGGTAAAATTGCTTGTTCAACATGCTGAGCTGTAATTCTATCAGCTCCATCTAAGTAAGCCTCCTCAATCGACATTTGAGAAATAGATATAAAATCTCGTAAAACCCCTCCTGAACATGATATTAACAGTGACCGTGCATCTGAAGTGAAAATGTTATCGGGATCTCTCACGCCCATAATATCAATAAAAAACTGTTTAGCTTCAACACTATCAAATACATCAAGATATGGTAGATATACTAAAAGCCCTTTAATGTTTTCTCTTAGCATTTGGGTTATTGCTACAGAACCCACGATAATTGAGCCAATTCCAGCAATTTCCCTAACCATTCTTGCATCATTTAAAGCGGATTCAAAAAATAGTTGTGGATCAGCTATTCTATCTAGTCCGTCAAAGAGGAAAACAATTTCTTTTGCAATTTTCTGTTTGACAGCTTCTTTCAAAGTAGATAAATCTTGCACAAGAGATTCTATGATTTTTTGTTTTTTGTTATTTAGCGATAGTATTCCTTGATAATCAAGAGAAATCTGCTCTTCCCACGGCTCTAAACTTTGCTCAGGCACATACACTACTGTTTCGCTATATCCATGAGCCACTTTTTCGATTCGTTTTTTACATTTTTCTAGTATGGTATTCTTCATATCACCCAAGATATTTATTAACTCAAGTCCCGCAATAGCAATTAAAGCACCTGCCTGAAGATTAGAGATGTCAGTAAAAAGACTGACATCAACATAGATAGCTTGTATATCTTCCAGTTCATTTAACGCACTTTGAGTTAGCAAAAGTTGGGTGGTTTTACCTGCTCCAATACCACCCAAAAGAATCTTTATTGACGAAGGATTTACCTCAATTCTTCTGGTAATCTCTCTAATAGGACTGTTTGGCAATTTAACATAAAATCCTCGCTCGACAGCACGCTGAGGATTGGAAGTACCTTCAAAAGCTGACATCAGCTTACGGAAAAACTTTAGGCGCTCAGACATGGCATTCTCAATCTAAATAAATGACGAGTTAGTACTTACATTCTAGCGGATGCGTTAGGATCTGCAAAGAAGCCAGATAAAGCCCTGCGCTAGAAATATGCTATTGCGATAAGATAATTGTTGCAAGCCAATGATCGTCACTGCTTTAAATATGACCACTGACACCGACAAGCGCCAGTTTTCCCCCGCACAACTTAAAGCCGAGGGACTCACCCCCGACGAATATCAAATGATTTGCGACCGCTTGGGACGGGAACCCAATCGCGCTGAGTTGGGTATGTTCGGCGTGATGTGGTCGGAACATTGCTGTTACAAAAACTCCCGCCCCCTCCTAGGGCAATTTCCCACCAAAGGCGAGCGAATCTTAGTCGGACCTGGCGAAAACGCTGGCGTAGTCAAGATTACCGATGATCTTGCCATCAGTTTCAAAATTGAAAGCCATAACCGCCCCTCAGCAGTAGAACCCTATCAAGGAGCCGCAACTGGAGTCGGTGGCATTTTGCGCGATATTTTCACCATGGGAGCGCGACCCGTGGCGTTACTCAATGCTTTACGTTTTGGCGAACTGTCTGATCCTTGGGTCCGGAGCCGCGTGCGGGGCATCGTCGATGGCATCGCTGGTTATGGTAATTGCGTCGGCGTGCCCACCATCGGCGGTGAAGTTTACTTCGATAAATCCTACAATCGCAATCCTTTGGTTAATGCAATGGCAATCGGGATTATGGAAACTCCCGAAATCGTCAAAGCTGGAGCGGTTGGGGTCGGTAATCCAGTGGTTTATGTCGGTTCCACAACGGGGCGCGATGGCATGAAAGGCGCGAGTTTTGCCAGTGCTGAACTGTCTGCTAAATCTGAACAGGATCGCCCAGCAGTGCAAGTGGGAGATCCATTTTTAGAGAAGTCATTAATCGAAGCCTGTTTAGAAGCTTTTAAATCAGGGGCAGTGGGAGCCGCCCAAGACATGGGAGCCGCTGGCTTGACATGTTCCACTTCCGAAATGGCAGCTAAAGGGAATGTGGGAATTATTTTAGATCTCGATAAAATCCCCGCACGGGAAACGGGTATGGTTCCCTATGAATATTTGCTTTCTGAATCCCAAGAGCGGATGCTTTTCGTGGCTCATAAAGGACAAGAACAAGATCTGATTGCGATTTTTGAACGCTGGGGTTTACATGGCGTAGTGGCAGGAGAAGTCATTGCTGAGCCAATTGTACGGATTCTCTGGCATGGGGAAACTGCCGCCGAAATTCCCGCCACAGCCTTGGCAGACAATACACCAATTTATCACCGCACCCTCGGACCAGTACCAGAATATGCGCAAAAAGCTTGGGCTTGGAACGAAGCCGAAACCTTAGGGAATCTTCAAGTATCCCCCCAAGATGCTTTCCTGACATTGCTAGATACTCCTTCCATTGCGTCTAAGGCGTGGGTCTATCGCCAATATGATCATCAAGTACAGAACAATACGGTGGTATTTCCTGGGGGAGCCGATGCCGCAGTGATTCGGATTCGTAAACAAGATTTTGGCATTGGTAATTTAGAACCTAATCAGTTCGCTAATACCAGAGCTTTAGACAATTCCATTGGTGTAGCGGCAACCGTAGACTGTAATGCCCGTCTGGTTTATCTCGATCCCTACGAAGGTGCAAAACTGGCTGTAGCTGAAGCTGCTCGGAATCTTTCCTGTGTGGGTGCGGAACCTTTAGCCGTAACCGATAATCTCAATTTCGGCAGTCCCGAACATAGCATCGGTTATTGGCAACTGCACGAAGCCTGTCGCGGTATTGCCGACGCTTGCCGTGAATTAGCCACCCCAGTTACTGGCGGTAATGTTTCTCTCTATAACGAAACGATTCAGAGCGATGGCACCAGTAGCCCGATTTATCCTACCCCTGTGATTGGCATGGTGGGGTTAGTGCCTGACGTGACGAAGGTTTGCGGACAGGGTTTCAGAGGCGTAGGGGATGCCATTTACTTAATTGGTGGCGATGCAGTGAGTTTGGCTGGTTCCGAATACCTAGCGACAATTCTTGAAACCGTAGCTGGTAAACCTGTGGCAGTGGATTTGAATCTAGAGAAGACTGTCCAAGCCGCAAACCGTTATGGAGTAGCCCACGATTGGCTCAGATCTGCCCATGACTGCGCTGAAGGTGGTTTGACGGTGGCGGTGGCAGAGTCGGCAATCGCTGGTGGTCTCAGTGCTGTGATTGATTTAGCGAATCCTCAGGAACAACATCTCACCGTGCTGTTATTTGGCGAAGGTCCGAGTCGAATTGTGGTAAGCGTTGCGCCTGAAAACGTGGCAGCTTGGGAAGCTTATCTAACAAGTCAAGAAGTTCCAGTACAAAAAATTGGTGCGGTGGCAGCGGCAGATCAAGATTTCACCATTAAGGTGGCGGGTGAAACCTTGATTAATGCGCCATTACAGCAACTGATTGATACTTATAACCAGGCAATTCCTCGCCGCATGGTTTAGAGGGTGTTTGGGAAGTCTGCATATTCGCTAAAAACAATAATTGATCCCCCCTAGCCCCTCTTCCAAAAGATGAGAGGATAACAAGAGATTAGCTTTATTCCCCCTTCCCCTTAATGGGAGAGTGGGGTTGGGGGATGAGGATGATATTTGTTCCACATAACATCATAATTAAGGTGATTCCTGCTATAACAGGTTGGCATAGGCACAAATTCTGTGGAGCTAGTCAGTTTTATCCTGGCTACTTTCATAAAGTGTTTAGAATTGCTATGATTAGTTACTGGTCGTAATTTAATTACCAGATTAATTACCAGATTAATTACCAGATTAATTACCAGATTAATTACCAGATTAATTACCAGATTAATTACCAGATTAATTACCAGATTTTGCCAGCACCTCAGTTATGGAAAAACGGCATCTTATATTATCCGATCATGTTTCTCCAGAAGACTGGGACAATACACCCAGTAATGTTCGGCATCTGGTTAATACGCTATTAGCAAGTGCGGTTTTATCAGACAATGAAAGCTATCTGGCACGGTTCCTAGATGCGACCCTCATCGGTATTGCGATTCATCGGTCAAACGGACAGTTAGTTTACATCAACAGTGTGGGACAATCTCTTCTAGGCACAAATCACTATCCAGAAACTAGTCCGAATCTTTTACCAGAATTTTTTCAAATATATCGCGCTGGTACTAACGAACTTTATCCAATTGAAAATTTACCCAGTAATCGTGCTCTGCGGGGAGAAACGATTCAAGTTAGTGATTTGGAAGTACATCGTCTTGATCGCGTCGTGCCTTTAGAAGTATCAGCGACACCTGTTTTTAATCCACAGGGACAGGTGGTTTATGTCATCGCTACTTTTCGGGATATTAGCGAACGTCATCAAGCTGATGCAGCATTACAAAAAAGCGAACTCAAAATCATTAATTTAACTAATGCAATACCAGGGGCAGTTTTCCAATTTCAACTCACGCCAGCAGGTGAATTAACCATGCCATTTGTGAGTCAGGGGCTTCGGGAACTGGCGGAGGTTTCACCACAACAGGTGGTCTATGATATACAGGTTTTTGCGAATTTAATCTTACTCGAAGATTGGCAAGCTATCAAACAAACCCTTGCTATTTCAGCGGAGACATTGCAGCCTTGGCATTTGGAATTTCAGATTCAAACTGGAAACCAAGGGCTGAAGTGGATCTTAGGTCAAGCAATGCCCCGTCATGAACCAGATGGCATAATTATTTGGAATGGAATTTTGACGGACATTAGTGATCGTAAACGTAGGGAAGTTGAACATCAGGAAGCGGAATTAGCTTTACAGCAAAGCGAAGATCGTTTTAGGGAAATGGCAGCGAATATCTCTGGCGCAATTTTCCGGTATCAACTTCGTCCCGATGGTTCTAAAGCAATTTTGTATATGAGTCCTGGATGCTATAGGATTTGGGAAGTTCCAGCAGAAATACTTGAAAAAGATGCCACTGTGCTATGTCAGATGGTCGATCCCCAAGATCAACTGATGCTACAAGAGTCAATTATAGAATCAGCCCAAACTCTTCAACCTTGGTCTTCAGCATGGCGCATTATTACACCATCAGGTTGTCATAAATGGCTAGAGGCTTCGGGTCGTCCTGAAAAGCAACCTAATGGCGAAGTTATTTGGGATGTGTTGGTTTTGGATGTGAGTGACCGTAAGTTCGCAGAGGAGCGGATTAGGGAACAACAAACCCAACTGGATTTAGTTGTGGAATCATCCCAAATTGGTTTCTATATCCATGATCTGCGAAGTGGAACTTCTGTAGTTTCTTCGATCTATAAAACTCAACTGGGCTACCCGCCGGATGCTATAGAACCCTCGGCTAATGATTGGCAGGATCGCTTACATCCTGAGGATCGGCAGAGGGTGATCGCTGCGTTTGAAGCATTTCAGAATAGGGAATCTGTCTATAATGAGGATTTTCGGTTACTCCATCGCAATGGTAGCTATCGGTGGATTCACAGCAACGCTCAGCTAATTTGTGATGAAATGGGAATGCCGATCAAGATAGTTGGTACTCATATTGATATTACTGATCGCAAAAAAATTGAAGAAAATTTGCGCCAAGCGATGGCAACCAATCAAGCCTTAATCAATACCCTGCCGGACTTGATTGTGCGCATTAGTCGAGAGGGAATTTATCTAGATGCTATACCATCGGAAAGTGTGAAACTAGTAGTACCCCGCGATCAAATGATTGGCAAACGAATTCTAGATGTGCTACCCATAGAATTTGCTAGACAGCGGATGTATTATGTAGAAAAAGCTTTTGAGACTGGTGAATTACAGATTCATGAATACGAAATCTTGATCGATAATGAAATCTGTTACGAAGAGTCGCGGATTGTTGTTAGTGGTGATAATGAAGTTATGAGTTTGATTCGTGATATTAGTGATCGCAAAAGAGCAGAAATATCTTTACGGCAGAGTGAATCACGGTATCGGCTGTTAGCGGAAAACATTAATGATCTAGTTTGTTTGCATGATCCTGATGGTCGTTATATCTATGTCAGTCCCTCTTGCCAAACCCTTTTAGGCTATCACTATGATGAAATGCTTGGCAAAAATCCTGAGATTTACTGTCATCCTGATGATCGCGAACGTGTACACCATGAATCCCTTACCGCAGCGAGTGTAGGGAAAGCTATCCCAATTACCTATCGAGTGCGCCAGAAGTCTGGTGATTATATCTGGTTTGAGACTTTAACCACGCCAATTATGGATGATCAGGGGCAGATAGTACAACTACAAACCACTTCCCGAGATGTTACAGAACGGATTCAGGTGCAAAATCAATTAGAACATGAGGCGCTCCATGATGCATTGACGGGACTTCCCAATCGGAATCTCTTAATGGAACGGTTAGAACTATCGATTCACCGCGCCAAACGCATTGATGATTATCGGTTTGCGGTGCTGTTTCTTGACCTGGATCGGTTCAAGGTAATCAATGATAGTTTAGGACATTTGCAGGGTGATCAGTTACTGATTGCCGTTGCCCAAAAGCTTCAATTTATTCTGCGAGATATTGACCTTGTGGCGCGGTTAGGCGGTGATGAATTTGTGATTCTCTTAGATGAAATTAAAGATGTCCAGGACGCGATTCACGCCACCCAGAGAATTTTTGCGACATTACAAACACCAATGACCATTCAAGGTCGGGAAGTTTATACCACCTGTAGCATTGGTATTGTTGTGGGTACAAACAAATATACCCAAGCCTCTGACTTACTGCGGGATGCTGATACGGCAATGTATCGCGCTAAAAACAGTGGTAAAGCCCGATACGAAATCTTTGATGCCCAAATGCATCAGGAAGCTCTGAGACGGATGCATTTAGAGAATGATCTACGGCGAGCGATTGATTGCGAAGAGTTTGTCCTCCATTATCAGCCAATTATTTGTTTGAACAGTGGTAGCCTGGTGGGGTTTGAGGCTTTGATGCGTTGGCAACATCCCACCCAAGGTTTGAAATCCCCTGGGGACTTTATCCCAGTGGCTGAAGAAATTGGATTGATTACATCCCTCAGTGCTTGGGCACTACGCACAGCTTGTCAGCAGTTGACTAACTGGCAAATTGCTTTCTCTAATCTGCCCATTCTCAAAATGAGTGTGAATCTCTCGGTACAAGATCTCCGACGACCGGATCTAGTGGCAGAAATTGATCTGATCCTCGCCCAAACTAAATTAGATGCTTGTTGCCTCACTCTAGAAATTACTGAGAGTATGTTAATTGAAGATATTGAGTCGATCACCGGACTGCTCACAGAGTTAAAAAGACGCGGCATTCAATTGAGTCTTGATGATTTTGGTACGGGATATTCATCATTGAGTTATCTGCATCAGTTGCCAATGGATAATTTGAAGATCGATCAGTCTTTTGTGAACCGAATGCAGGAAGGAAAAAAGAATTATCAGATTGTGGAAACCATTGCCACCCTCAGTAGACAATTGGAACTTGATGCCATTGCGGAGGGCATTGAAACTTCCCAACAACTAGAGAGACTCAAAGCCTTAGGATATAAGTTTGGGCAAGGGTATTTGTTTTCTCAGCCCCTCAGTGGGGAGACCATAGAAACACTTCTAGGACATCGTGATTTAGAGCATTTTGTGACGGTATGAGTCTGATTGTGAGACTATAGATAATTCAAATAGAAGATACAGCTTCAACTTCGTTCGGCTAGCTTACACCAACGGCTGAGCGAAGTTGCAGCCAACTCTACAAATTACTTCAAACAACTATACATGAAGATTTCTAGTCTTCAGTGGCATCAAAACATATTTTAGGTTAAAGTATAGGTTGGATTTTTTAGGTAAGACGAGGTGGGAAAGTACCGCAAAGATGCGTAGGAGTAATACTCAGAAATATTTAGCTAACACTAATTTTAAATTAGTAGTTAAAATTAATAGTTAAAGTTAATAATTGAAAGCGGTGGAATTATCTAGGCTTAGAATCATCCTGAGGTCATGAATAATTCAAATAAAAATATAGCTTCAACTTCCCTCAGCTAGCCTACACCAACGGCTGAGCCAAGTCAAAGCCAACTCTATAAATCATTTTAAACAACCATAACCTATATCACAAAGAATCCCTCAATACATTCATTACATCCATTAAAATTGTTTCCATATCATCTCCTTCCTTAATGATTTTCTTTGCCTGGTTGAATTTAGCCCTGCATTGCCTAAGATTTATTAAAGATAAAATGATTTTAATTTTACTATTTTGAAATCCTGCAAATATCCCTCTGATAAACACATCAAATTATAAACACGTCGAAATTATTTAGCTAAATTATCAGTCTAAATCCCTAAAGCCATGTTTAATCCTATTGCTGCACTAACTGACTTAGACGTAAAACTAGCAATTATTCGGCATCCTTTGATGCTGCCCCCAGAAACCTTGGTTACTGATGCAATTGCGGCGATGAATCGTCATCGGGTGACTGGAATCTCAAATACTGGGACAGATCATTCTAGTTCTAGTCAACTGAAGCAACTCCATAACTCTCAACAGGATCTACAGGATCTACACCTTGAAACCCACTTTAGCTGTGTCTTAGTGACCGAAGCATCTCGTTTAGTTGGGATTTTCAGTAGACGGGATATGGTGCGTTTAATTGCCCAGCAATATGCTCTGGAAAGATTACGTTTAGCAGATGTGATGATCCGTAAGGTCATCTCTCTACCGGAAATAGAATTTACGAATGTATTCGTAGCTACGGGATTATTACAGAAATATCGGATTCGTAATTTACCCACCGTTGATGCTGACGGCAGAATTACGGGAATTATTACCCATGAGAGCCTCTGCCAAATTGCGCGACCTGTGGATTTGTTGCGGGTGCGTCAAGTGCAGGAGGTCATGACCAGTCCCGTAGTGTGGACCCGACCTGAGGCGACTATTTTAGAAGTTACCCGATTGATGCATCAACATCGCGTGAGTTCGGTGGTGATTGCACAGCCTGATTTAAGAACTGATTTAAGAACTGATTCAGGGACTGACTTAGAGAATAATCTAGAGACTGATTCTACAACTACTGATCAGATAACTGACCAGATAACCAACCAGGTAAATAATAAACCAAATCATAGTTGTTCTTCTATTAAACCCATAGGAATTATTACGGAAAGAGATTTAGTCCAGTTTCATGCCCTTGGTTTAGCGGTGGAGGAGTATAACGCCGCCCAGATCATGAGTAGTCCAGTTTTTACGATCTTACCGGAAGAACATCTCTGGAATGCCCAGCAGATTATGACACAACGGATGATCCGATCTGTAATTGTGGTGGATCAACAGCATAATCTCCAGGGTATTATTACCCATACCAGTTTATTGCGAGTATTAGATCCTACGGAACTTTATAAATTAGCCGAGGTTCTAGAAACCAGAGTTAATCAATTGGAATCGGAAAAAGTTAGAATTCTGGCACAGCGTACCGAAGATCTAGAACGAGAAGTTCAAGAACGGACCCATAAACTAGAGCTTACCCTAAAACGAGAAAAAATCATTAATCGGGTAGCCCAAAGGATTCGTAATTCCCTAGATCTCCATGAAATTTTAAATGCCTGCGTTATGGAAGTGCAGCGCTTTTTAGACTGTGATCGGGTGATTGTTTATCAGTGCGGGTGTGATCGTAGTGGTGTAGTGATTGCAGAGTCCGGCAACCCAAATTTTGACAGTCTTTTGGGAATTGATATTCCAGATAATTACTGTGAGAAGGAAACCATAGAGTTAATGAATGACGATGGAGCAGAGGCTGCCAATGGGCAAGTCATCGTGGATGATATTGATTCTGGCGCTTATCCACAGGAACAAATTGCATTCTTTAATCGGTATCAAGTTAAAGCCGGTCTGATGACACCGATCCGGCTAGATGGCAAGCTATGGGGGTTATTAGCAGCGCAGCAATGCCAATCTAGCCGTCAATGGTATTCCGATGAAGCCGAGTTATTAAGTGCTTTGGCGGTGCAGTTGTCGATTGGGATTCGGCAATCCATCGCTTATACTGAAATGGAACAACAAGTCACCGAATCAAGACTATGGCGCAAGCGCTACGAAGCCGCCGCCAGTAGCAGTGGGCAACTGATTTATGAATATGATCATCGTACAGGAAAAATCATTTGGGGAGCGGGTGTTCAGGAGACTTTAGGTTATAAACCGGAAGATGCTCCGTCGGATTTCCCATCTTATTGGCGTATCGTTCACCCTGACGATTTACCTCAGGTAGAAGCACTAGTGGAAGTATGTATTGACCTTAAAACTGTTTTTCATTACCAATATCGAGTATTACATCAGAGGGGAGAATATATTTGGGTTGAAGAACGGGGACAATGGCTGACTGATCCCAATGGAGAAGCATATATCGTGGTGGGGATGGTGTCTGATATTACCCAACGGAAGTTAGTGGAGCAATCCCTGAAAACACAACGAGATTTTAGCCAGCTTATTGCGCAGATTACCAGCCGATTTGTGCATATCACATTGGCAGAACTAGACTCAGAAATCAATCGCAGTTTGCTGCTAATTGGTGGTGCAATGGAGGCTGATACAAGCTTCCTTTACCGTTTAGATGATGCTAAAAGTACTCAGACCATGACCCACGAATGGACTAGAGATGGCTACTCTAGCAGGATGCAGCTAAATCAGCACCTACCCCTAGGAATCTGTCCTTGGTTCCAAAATTTAATTGCGGAACGCAAAACTTGCTATATACCGGACATAGACCATGCTCCCAACGATGCAGCAGTAACAGTGGCACAGTGGCGCAGACTAGAACTAAAATCGATTCTGTTAGTTCCTTTATTACAACAAAATCAGGTGATTGGCTATATTGGCTGCGGTTCTTTGAGTACGCCGACATATTGGGAAGAGGAAGTGATTAACTTAGTCACGGTAATGGGACAGTCCATTGTGAATGCCCAAGAAAGACTGATTAACCGTCAAGAACTAGAAACCCTCAATCATTCCCTAGAAGCAGAAATAGCCAGAAGAATTGATGAATTTCAACAGATTTATAGTCTACAGCAAGCCATTCTCAATAGTTTTGATTATGCGATTATTTCAACGGATATCAACGGCATCATTCGGACATTCAATGCTGGCGCTGAAAACTTTTTAGGTTATAGCGCTAGTGAAGTGATTGGCAAAATGACTCCTGTAGTGTTTTACGATCCTCAAGAAGTCCAAGATCATGCCAACTACCTATCGGCAAAACTAGGGCGGTCTGTGAGTCCTGATGTAACAGTTTTTACGATTGAGGGGGCAGAGGAATGTTCCGAAAAAGAATGGACTAACATTCGCAAAGATGGCACAAAATTTCCCATGCGTGCATCCATTTCTCCCCTTAAGGATATGGATGATCAGGTGATCGGCTTTGTCAGTATTGGTAGGGATATAACAGAAAAGAAACAAATTGCAGAGGCACTAGAAAAAAGTAAAAATCTGTTCCGGCAATTGTTTGACGCTAATGTAGTAGGCGTAATGTTTACGGACTTTAGCGGGGCAATTACCGATGCTAACGATTACTTTCTCAATTTAATTGGTTATACCAGAGAAGAACTGATAAATGGGCAAATTAATTGGGAAGCTCTGACACCCCTAGCCCATCGCCACAAGGATATAGAAGCTATTAATCAGTTACAACTCCATCGTGCCGTTGTCCCTTGGGAGAAAGTCTACTACAATAAACAGGGTCACGAAGTACCAATTTTAATTGGGGTGGCACTCCTAGAAGATGATGATGATCGTGGGAGTTGTATCTGTCTCATAATTGATATTACAGAACAAAAACGTTCAGAGCAACAACTCCGAGAAACCCAACAGTTTATTACGACGATTATTAACACCATTCCTTTACCGATATTTTGGAAAGATCGACAGGGGAAGTTTTTGGGATGCAATCGTTTCTTAGTGGAACTCTTAGAGTTATCAAGTCCTAGTGAAATCATTGGTAAAACTGATGCAGAGCTTTCTCTAAATATAGAACAACTGGATGATCTCCACACGAATGATCAGATGGTGCTTAACTCAGGCACTATGTTTTTAAGGATTCCTGAAATCCTGACACTACCGAATAACCAAAAGCGCTATATAGAAACCCATAAAGCACCACTGCGGAATTCCCACGGTGAGATTATTGGTTTAGTTGGTACATTTCAAGACATAACCCAGCGTAAAACCGACGAAGAACTATTACGGTTGAGTGAAGAGTCTTTCCGTAATGCCTTCGATAATACCACCGTTGGCATGTGTCTTGTCTTAACCTCTGGTCATTTCCTGAGGGTTAATCAAGCATTTGCGAATTTAATAGGTTACGAACCATCACAAATGCAAAACATGACATTCCGTGATATTACCCATCCGGATGACTTGGCTATGGATATAAAGTCAAGGGAGCAGGTTTTAAGTGGCGAAATTTCTAGCTATCATGTGGAAAAGCGTTATATTACTAAGTCTGGCAAACTAGTTTGGGGGCTATTGAGTTTATCCTTAGTCAGAGACTTAACGAATCAACCACTGTATTTTGTGACGCAAATCCAAGACATTACAGAACGGAAACAAGCCTTAGTCAAATTGCAGGCTAGCGAAAGCCGATTCCGCCAAATTTTTGAATCTAAGGTAGTGGGGATGGTATTAGCTGACTTCCAGGGCAATATCATTAATGCCAATGATCGTTTCTTAGAAATCCTAGGATATACCAGAAGAGAATTTGTTGAAAATGAGATTCGTTGGGATTTTATTACGCCGCAGGAACATCAAGAAATGGATTTAACTTCCATGAGACACCTGCGAGAACACGGCATGATTACCCCTTGGGAAAAGGAATACTATCGCAAAGACGGTACTAGAGTTCCTATTTTAATAGGAGCAGCACTGTTACCCAATAGCGAAGATCAAACGGTCTGCGTGGTCATCGACATTAGTGATCGTAAAGCCGTAGAACGAGCACTCCAGAACAGTGAGGAGCGATTCCGGCAGTTAGCTCAGGCTATTGATGCCGTCTTCTGGATTATGAGTTTAGATCGCAAGTCATGGGTCTATGTCAGTCCTGCTTACGAAAAAATCTGGGGTCGTAAATATATCAATCTCTATACTGGTACAGATCATTGGCTCGATACCGTCCACCCCGAGGATCGCGACCGAGTGCGGGCGGCACTGCCCCAGCAAATTAGCGGCGATTTCAATCAGGAATATCGGATTATCCGTCCTGGGGGCGAGATTCGTTGGATTCATGATCGCGCCTTTCCGATGCAAGGTGAGAGTTCGCAAGTATATCTGATTGCTGGCATTGCTGAAGATATTACGGTGCGCAAGGTTTGGGAATCGCAATTACAATATACTAATGCCCAACTTGCCCGCGCCACCCGCCTCAAAGACGAATTTCTCGCCAGTATGAGCCATGAATTGCGCACTCCCTTAAATGCAATTCTCGGCATGGCGGAAGGTTTGCAGGAGCACGTCTTTGGCGAACTAAATGATAGACAAATGAAATCAATTCAAACCATTGAACGTAGTGGCACCCACCTACTGGCTTTAATCAATGACATTCTTGATTTATCAAAAGTCGAATCTGGTCAAGTACAATTATCACTGACTTCTAATGCTGTGCCACTGCTAGTGCAAAGCGGTTTAACTTTCATTCAACAACAAGCGCGTAAAAAACGGATTGAGATTACCACAAGAATACCGCCTCAATTACCTTATGTTGAAGTAGATCAATTACGAATTCATCAGGTTCTGATTAATCTCTTAAACAATGCAGTTAAATTCACCCCAGAAGGGGGCAAGATTACTGTTACAGTGGATTATCCCTGTCCTCCGTTACCACCACTGAGAAATATCGATATTGAAGATCTGGCATCTCGCAAGGGAAATTTCATTCGCATTTCCATCATTGATACTGGAATCGGTATCGCTCCGGAGAATATTAATAAATTATTTCAGCCATTTGTCCAGATTGACAGCGCCCTGAATCGGCAGTATGAAGGTACGGGGTTAGGATTAGCTCTGGTCAAACGTTTAGTAGAATTACACAATGGTCAAATTAATGTGAGTAGTGAAGTGGGACGAGGGAGTTGTTTCACATTTGATTTACCTGCTTCTCCAGATACCGCCGCCCCCAATGCTGCCATCGAGGAATTACCAGTTCCCCCCCCTTCGGATATTACAGGCACACCCAAGGTTGTTTTGTTAGTGGAAGACAATGCCATGACCGTTAGTACGATATCGAGTTATCTCAAAGCCAAAGGTTACCAAATTATTTTGGCTAGTAACGGTTTAGAAGCCTTAGAAGTAGCCGAAAAAGATAGTCCAGATATTATTTTGATGGATATTCAGATGCCCGGCATGGATGGTTTAGAAGCAATTCAACGAATTAGAGCCAACCCACTACTACAAAAAATGCCTATAATTGCACTGACAGCCCTAGCCATGAGTGGCGATCAAGATCGATGTTTAGCTGCCGGAGCCAACGAATATATGAGCAAACCTGTTAAAATGAAGGAATTAGTTAATGTTATAGAGAGGACTTTCGACAATGCCTATGTCCACTAAAACTCCACCTAATTCTACTCCAACTGCTGACAGCAATACCGTTGTCATTTTGGTTGTTGATGACGAACCAGATAACTTTGATGTGATTGAAGTTATCCTGAACAATCAGCCTTACCAACTACATTATGCTTCTAGTGGACAAGAAGCCTTAGATGTAATCGACATGTACCAGCCAGATTTGATCTTGTTGGATGTCATGATGCCAGAAATGGATGGGATTGAAACCTGTCGGTTAATCAAGGAGCAGTTACGATGGCGGAGTGTCCCTATCATTATTACCACTGCCTTAACTGCTAAAGAAGATTTAGCGAGATGTTTGGAAGCTGGAGCCGATGACTTTATCAGCAAGCCTTTAAACAGTTTAGAACTGAGGGCACGGATTAAGTCAATGTTGCGAATTAAGAGACAGTACGATACCATTCAGCGGTTTTCTGTTTTACAGCGAGATACGATCAATGTTTTGGGAGAGAACCTCAATAACTTAACGGGGAGTTTAGCTGCTAAACTATCCCACGAACTGAATACGCCCCTCAATGGCATTATGGGTGTGATTGCTTTGCTGCGGCATAACATCGACCAGATGGAAATGTCAGAGATCAAAGAGACTTTGGGCTGGGCAGATGAATCAGCGCAACTTCTGTTTGCAATGACTAAAAGATTTCGCATCTATTTAGAATTAGAACTTCTAGTCAGTGAAGGCAAAAAGCTGACCCACCATTGCACTGAATTTAGCGGTGAAGCGTTGGTTATGGAATTAAAGCCTTATTTCGAGAAAGCGGAGCGATTGGAAGACTTCGTTACGAACATTATAGGTGGTTATGTTGGGCTTTCGGAACATTACCTATCAATTTTGATTAGGGAACTAATCGATAATGCCATAAAATTCTCAGAACCAGGGACTAAAGTTGTTCTCAGTAGTCACATCAATCAAGACGTGATGGAAATTACCATCCACGATCAAGGTCGGGGTATGACGGAGGCACAGATTGCCCGTGTTGGTGCTTTTATTCAGTTTGAGCGTCCCGCCCACGCCCAGGATGGTATGGGTATGGGGTTAAAAATTGCCCAACGGATTACTGAACTAGCTGGCGGAAAGTTCAGCATTCATAGTGTTTATCGGCAGGAAACCCTAGTAAAACTTACTATTCCTTTGGGTAAATTTATCCAGTAGCGGTGGGGTGAAGCGGTACTCGTAAAAAGTACTTTTTACAAGTTGGTTACACGAGCCATTTACACGAGCCATTTACACGAGCTATTTACACAAGTTATTTGTAAGGGTTATTTGTGAGAGTTATTTCTAAGAGGCATTTGCATAGTACCTGCCATCCGCACTACTCCACAAATCCGTATAAAATGTGAATCGCTACAATCTTTCACTATATCTTATGGTGAAGCGGACACCCTTAACCAATCACGAAGTTAGCGCTGTACCGTTTCAACCATGAGTATCTGATAGCTCCGGCGATTGTCCTCCATCCAGACTTTGTTATGTCATCATCTCTACCCCCTTGGCAATTACGTGGTCAAACCTTTGCGTGGGGCAAACGTACCTATGTCATGGGTATTATCAACGCCACCCCTGACAGTTTCAGTGACGGTGGGCAAAACCAAAACCCAAAACAAGCCATTAGAAAAGCCAAGGAAATTGCCCCCTATGTGGATTTAATTGATATTGGTGGGGAGTCAACCCGACCTGGAGCAACCCCTGTTAGTGCAGTGGAGGAAATCAACCGAGTTGTACCACTGATCAAGGCATTGCGGCGGGAATTACCCAATATGCCAATCTCCATTGATACCATGAAGTCCACTGTAGCCAGTGCTGCCCTTGATGCCGGAGCCGACATTATCAATGATGTGACCGCAGGACGATTTGACCCTGACATGTTGCCTCTAGCAGGGCGGCGGCGCGTTCCGGTGATTTTGATGCACATGCAGGGCAAACCCCAAACCATGCAACAAAATCCCCAATATGACAATGTTGTATCTGAAGTGAAAGACTTTTTGCGCCAAGCCATTGAGGTAGCTGTTGCCTGTGGTTTGCCACGCCACTATGTTGCCATTGATCCAGGGATTGGTTTCGGCAAAAATTTAGATCATAATCTGTCCCTATTACGGGATCTCGGCGAATTACGAAGCCTGAATGCCCCGATGCTGGTGGGACCCTCGCGGAAAAACTTTATTGGCATCATCTGTGATCAGCCGGAACCTGAAACGAGAAAAATAGGTACTTTAGCGGCTTGCAGTGCGGCTATTGCTGGATCTGCGGATATTTTACGAGTCCATGATCCTAAAATATTGCGGGATGTGCGGTTGGTTAGCGATGCTATTTTCCGCTCCCAGAGCTAATCTGAAGCGTTATATACCATCTAAAATAATTGATTATTTATTAACTAAAGCCCTGTGATGCTCTGGCAATTAACCATTAATTGTCTTGAATGGGGCTAGGTTTTTCAATTACAATAACTTTCAACAACTTTAAATTTGATCAATAAAGCTGAAATTGCTGACGGATGTTCAGGGGCGACAGGTGCAGATTTAGCATTTTGTCGCGAACCGATGGTGTTGAGTTGCCAAAAGTTCAAACCGCTCGAAATGTTGTCAGTTCAGATTTGCGATCTTTTTCAGTATTTTTCTTTTGTTTTTCTATCCCTATCTATGACGCTGAGGAATAACAGTCGTGGCTAAGCCCAAGCATTTGCTGATTGGTTCGACCCGTTCGGGCAGCGGTAAGTCTGCTAGTGTCCTTGGTCTAGCTTTTAATTTACAGGCTAAGGGCTATGCCGTTGGCTATGGTAAGCCTTTAGGAACTTTCATCTCACGCCATTTGCCGGACGCATCGGAACAGGAAGTGGATGTGGAGTTCATTACCAAAACCTTGAACTTGCCTGAAAATTTACGCCTGCCGACCCTAGTGCAGTTAGGGCGCGAAAGTATTGCTCAGCGACTCTGTGGCGCAGACACCCGCGATTATCAGGCAGAGTTGCGTAAATACAATGACTATGATCATGCAGATGTGGTCTTGGTTGAATCAACGGCTAATACTGCCGAAGGTGCAATTTTTGGGCTATCTCTAGAACAGATGTCTGACTGTCTTGAAGCCCCAATTTTATTAGTTTTGCGGTTTACCTCCTTACTGGTAGTGGATCATATTCTGGTGGCAAAGCAGCGGTTTGGTCATCGACTTTTGGGGGTGGTGATCAACGATGTGCCCACCGATGAATATGAGTTTGTCAGCGCTCTATTACGAGATTATCTCGAATCCCAAAAGATTCCCATTCTCGCCATTACTCCGGAAAATCGCACTTTACGGAGCATTAATGTCAGTGAACTAATCGATCAGTTGGGGGCTACGGTGCTATGCCGTCCCGAAAACATTGACTTTAATAAATTGATGATTGAAGAGCTAAAAATCGGGGCAATGGATGTGAACTCCGCCCAAAGTTTCTTCAGTAAATCTTTTAATAAGGTGGTGATCACTGGTAATGGTCGGATTGATTTACAATTGGCAGCCCTAGAAACTTCTACGAATTGCTTGATTTTAACTGGTCGTCCCACTGTCAGCGAACAGGTGTACCAGAAGGCAATGGAACTTGGTGTACCGATTTTATCTGTGACCACTGACACCCTCAAAACCGTTGATATTATTGAATCTTGTCTAGATCAAGTACGGCTCCATGAGGGAATCAAAGTGGGTATTATTAAAGATTTGATGCAGTCCCATTTCCAACTGGAACGGTTAATTGATTTGATGGGTTTATAGAACATCTCTATTTATCTTGATCAGGTCCATCAGGTCCTCGATTTCTGTGGGAAGTCGGGGACTTTTGGTGAGTAAAATTTAGTTATGGTAGTTATGGATTTGGTTGTTCAAAATAGGTTGATTTAACTCGCTAATTCCCGTCAATCACACCTGAGGTGCAAACATGAAATTTCATCAATTAGGACATACTGATCTACGGGTTTCGGAACTTTGCCTGGGTACTATGACCTATGGACAGCAAAACACCGAAGCCGAAGCCCATGAGCAATTAGATTATGCTATAGCGCAGGGGATTAATTTCATTGATACGGCGGAAATGTATCCTGTGCCATCCCGTGCCGAAACCCAAGGTAAAACAGAAGCTTATATAGGTTCTTGGCTTAAGAAACAACCGAGGGATCAGCTTGTGATTGCGACCAAAATTATTGGTTCAGGACGGAATTTCCCTTGGTTGCGGGACAGTCAAAAACCGGCGCTGAGTCCTGCTAATATTCGCCAAGCCGTAGATGATAGCCTGAAACGGTTGCAAACTGACTACATCGACTTATATCAAATCCATTGGCCAGATCGTTATGTGCCCTTGTTTGGTCAGCCCAATTATGATCCAGCTAATGAACGAGAATTTATTCCATTACAGGAACAGTTGGTAACTTTCGGTGAGTTGGTGGCTGAGGGCAAGATTCGTTATTTAGGCGTTAGTAACGAAACCCCTTGGGGCGTGTGTAATTTCCTCCAATTAGCGAAGTTGCATAACCTGCCCCTGATTATTTCAATTCAGAATGCCTATAATTTGCTCAATCGAGTTTTTGAATTTGGCTTATCGGAAGTGAGCTATCGGGAACAGATTGGTTTACTGGCTTACAGTCCCCTGGCTTTTGGATTGCTCACGGGCAAATATATCAATGATTCACCGCCTCCAGGCTCACGGTTGGCACAGTTCCCGAATTTTGGGCAGCGTTACAATAAACCCAATGTGGAACTTGCAGTAATTGAATATTGCGCCTTAGCCCATCGTCATGCCATTAGTCCCACCCATCTAGCGCTGGGGTTTGTGCGTTCCCGCTGGTTTGTGAAAAGTACGATTATTGGTGCGACAACTTTGGAACAATTATCAGAAAACATTCGCAGTATTGAAACTGAGTTACCCGAAGAAATCTTTAAAGAGATTGAATCAATTCATAGTCGTTACAGTAATCCTGCGCCCTAGTTTCCACAATTTGACTAATTACGATAAATCCCCCCTTTGTTTAAGATAACGTACGGGGGGATTAGACATCTCAAATGCAGGGGAGGCAATGAGTCGAGGCAGTGCAAAACACTAATCTAGAAATGACTAATCTAGAGCCGCAGTGCATTCAATTTCCACCAAAGCATCAAGGGGCAACCGCGCTACTTGAATTGTAGAACGGGCAGGGGCAGGATCGAGAAAATACTTGCTGTAAACCCCATTCATGGTAGGGAAATCAGCCATATTTGCTAAAAATACCGTAGTTTTAACCACATGGCTCAAATCAGCCCCAGCCGCTGCTAAAACCGCTTTAATATTTTGGATCACTTGTTCGGTTTGGGCTTCAACGGTATTAGCTTCAATTTTGCCAGAGGTGGGGTTGATTGCCACTTGACCCGCCAAGAAAATTAATTTACTCATGGCAGGCACAGCAATGGCTTGATTATACGGACCCACTGGGGTAGGGGCATCGGCGGCACGGATTACTTCTTTGTTAGACATTTTGTTAGACACCATCAGGGCGAATAATATAACTGGATTAGTGACCGGATTGATGAGCCAGATTGATTGATTTGGTTAGGAGATAATTGGCGAAATCCCAGACAACAGTTTAGAGGTTGAGTTAAATTTATTACAACACCATTTATTACAACGGCATTTATCACAGCACCTGATCAACTTAAGCTCCAACCACCCAAATCTTGACGGTTTCGGCTCAAGCTGCCAATGCAAAGGTTAAACTCAGTAGCCGAAAAGTGATTAAGCAATGAGAGAAATCGCAAAAATGATTTATTGGAACTAATCATGGGTATTTTAAACCGCATTTTTCGTGCCCCATCAGCAACTACGCCCCCAAATACGCCCCCAAATACGCCGCCTAGTCAGACGACAATCAATGTGCCATCACAAACTGTAGAGCGAACCCCCACTCCATCCGTTGGGTCATATAGAGACACACCGGAACCCATTTCCCCCAAACAACCTAGTACTGAAGGTGGTCTGGTTGCCCCATCAGCGGCACAATCTGCTATCAGTAATCGCGGCTTGAAAACTAACTACATCGATCAAGCTGTGAGTCAGGCACAGGGGGCGGGACGTTATCTCTGGAAATGCTGTGTGTGGGGTTTCTTTTTGGTGGGTGTACCCGTGGGGATCGTTGCAGTGGCTAATTTACCCGTCCCTGTATGGCGGCAAACCGTTGCTCAGTATGCTCCTTTTTTACTAATTCCTACCTATGTCTCATTTGAAAATCGCTTCAAAAGTGCTTATGCTGCCCTCGAAAAAGCTCGGCAGTTAATCGAAACTCCCACCAGTCCGACGGATTTTGATTTAGGCGAACAAAACCTCAGCCAAGCTAAACAAGATCTTGATGCCATTCCCATGACATTTAGCCGAGATTGGGAGCAATATGGTTATAGTTATCACTGGTGGTATGGCTCATATTTTTCACCCTATGCACTACAAAATGCCCGTGTGCGGGTAGGTAATTTAGAAGCAAGGTTATCTCAAGAGCGGATGGCTCAAAAGCTCTTACAGGAATCAGAAACCGCTATCAGTCAGGCTAAAAACCAATATCAACAGGCAACAATTCCGGCTCAAAAGCAAGCGGCACAGATAACTTGGCGTAGTACCATTGCTCAGATGACCCAAATTCCACCTCAAACCTTAGCGGGTCGCACTGCTGCGCAAAAACAAACCATAGCCAACCAGGAATTTACCCAAATAGTGGGAGTTCAGGGAAATCGGAATACGGCGGCTATGTTCACAGCGGGAGCCGAGGAATTTGCCAAACGCGCCAGTGCTGCTGTCACAAAGCCTCCCCATCCCGTGGCACGGTGGGCACAGGCAGAACAGCTATGGATCGAGGCAGTTCGACAACTGGAATCCATTGATCCGAAAACTCTACATGACAGTCCCGAGACTTACATAGAACTTCAAAAACTAATAGCAACTTACAGGGGTAATTTAGCTGAAGTGCGGCGACGTTTGCAGGAAGAAAGAACTTCAGTGGAAAAGTTTAATCAGGCTCAACAGGAGTTAAACCAACTGCAAGTGGAACTATCCCCAGATTTACCACTGACCATTGACCGTCGTCAGGCAGTGGCGCGATTATTAACAATTCGCAGCTATTTGGATCAAGTTTCCAGCGGAACCACCGTCAGTAATAAGTCGGCTCAGATTAAAGCTACTGTGAATGAAAGGCTCAAGCAATTAAAAGTTTTCTAGAGACTATTCTAGAGAGAGTATTTTTGGGAAAATTCTGCTTAAATTCTCCGGTCAAGTTTCTCTTGGTGAAATCCACCACCAGGTTACAAGTAATTTACAGGTAATTCACAAGCAAGTTATCAAACCATCTAAGTTTAGCGAAACCGACTATTGCGCGATAAGAGCCACTACTCCCAAGGTCAGATTGATCCGTCCTATTCCCCCAACAGGATCACGATTGATCGCGGCTTTTTGCTACGATTAAGCCAGCATCAATCTATTCACTCAAATCTAGTTTTCAGCCACCATGTACGAAACCGTAAAAATTATTTGGGCAGTTGTCGGCGTTTGCCTGATGGTATTAGTTTTGCTCCACAGTCCCAAAGGTGATGGACTAGCCGGTTTTAGTGGTCAAGCGCAATTATTCTCTAGCACCAAAAGCGCCGAAAATACCCTAAATCGCGTCACTTGGTTTCTGGTTGCCGCATTTCTGACCTTAACGATTTTGCTGGGTATTCGCTTCACTGCACCGGAATCTAATCTCGTCAAACCTGCCCCAGCCCCTCAGACCCAAACCCCAACTAACCAATCAGGGCAATCTATTCCCCTGAGTTTGCCCGCTGGACAATAGCATCATCATAGAGGTTACGATCAATCAGCCTTTTCTTGGTTAGTTGAGCAGTAACATCGGAGATAGTATCAAGGCGATGCACGGACCAATAGTCAATCTAAAGTTAGCCTGATGAGATTAGTCTGGTTGGTCCATCGACCTGGTTGCCAAAACTGATTGCTAAAAGTGGTTACCAAAAGTGGTTGCAAATCTAGTCAAGGAAACCAAATAAAACTATCTGTTCTGATGCGTTACCTTTATGCATCATTGGCTCCCTCACATGAACCCCATTGACCAGACTAAATTGATAAGTTTGGGGGACGTGGCTTCAATCAAGGGACTATCGAAACCGCCGACCAGAAAAAAGATTTCCGTCTGTAGGATTACATCATAGGCTAGTCAACCTTTGCGCCCCTAGTTGTTGTTTTATGACTTTTGTATAACTTTTTGTGATTTATATTTATCTCACAAAATAACTAACCTTAAAAAGGAACAAGATTCGATACATTATAACGCAGTATAACTCATGGAAATTCCATTTTTAGGCAATAGTTTGGGCAGTAATTTGAGTAAGCAGGTTGAGGTTCCTAAACCGATAACTAATACTGATGCACCGGAAATCAAGCCGTCCCCAGTCCCTAGCAGTAATAGGGGGGGCAGTAATCCTTCTGGTAAATCTCCTAAAGGTGACTTATCGCCAAATCGCAAGCCCAAGATTTTTACCATTGTATTAATATCTGTTTTGGCTGTGGGGGGGATCGCCATAGCGTTTCGGTTCATAAATCGTGGCGCAGGTGACAAACTCAATCTAGAGAGTGATACCATTGCCGTCGTTACAGAACAGGTGCCGGTAAAAATTCGTTCTAGTGGTACCATTGTGCCGATTCAGTCGGTGAACCTTAGCCCGAAACAGTCCGGTAAGTTAATGGAATTGTATGTGGAACAGGGGGTACGAGTTAAGAGAGGACAAATGATTGCTCGGATGGACAACAGCAATTTAATTCCACAATTTAACCAAGCCCGCGCCAATGTAGCAGCCTTGGAAGCGAATTTAATTAAACTGCGCAATGGCAACCGTCCTGAAGAAATTGCCGCTGCTGAAGCCCGTTTAGCCGCTGCCCAAGGTAGATTACAAGCTTCTCAATCTCGTCAAGCTTTAGCCCAGGTGCGTCGGGAGAGATTTACTCAGTTACAAAACGAAGGGGCAATATCACGGGATCGTCTCGATGAGTCGGTGACCGATGATCGCAATACCCAAGCTGATGTTGTGGCAGCCCAGGCTAGTGTGGCTGAGGCAGTGCGGAATTTAGAACAGTTGCGAAATGGTCCGCGAGTGGAAGATATTGCGGCGGCTGAGGCACAGTTAGCTCAGGGGATTGCTCAAGTTGAGAATATCCAAGTGCTTCTGGAAGATACGATTATTCGTGCTCCTTTCGATGGCATTATCACCCAGAAATACAGCAACCCTGGGGCGTTTGTGACTCCGACCACTTCAGCCTCTGCCAATAATTCCGCTACTTCTACATCCATTGTGGCAATTGCTAGCGGCTTAGAAGTTTTAGCGAAAGTTCCGGAAACAGATATTCAACAAATTCGACCTAATCAAGAAGTAGAAGTTATAGCGGATGCCTTTCCAGGTAAGACTTTTCGGGGTAAAGTGCGTCTGATTGCTCCCGAAGCCATTGTGGAACAGAATGTAACTTCTTTCCAAGTGCGGGTTACTTTAGAAACTGGTGCAGACGTGCTCCAGTCAGGGATGAATATCGATCTGCGCTTTGTGGGCAAAGTCATTGACAACGCTTTGCTAGTACCAACGGTGGCAATTACAACCCAAGAGGGCAAAACTGGACTGTTAATCCCCGATAGCAACGGTAAACCAGTATTTCGTCCTGTGGTGATTGGCACAACCATTGATAATCGTACCCAAGTTCTCAGTGGGGTAGAGTCCGGTGAGCGAGTCTTTATCAAGTCACCAGACCCTAAACAAGGCGGACGGCGTTAGACAGGCTATCAAGTGCGGTAAGTACAATACTTGAAACTAAGAGCGCAACTAGTTTCGATAACCCGCTTTTCAGAACCTACTTTTCAGAACTGACGGCTAAGAACCATGCTCTTCGAGAAAAGGTGAGGTATTACTGTTAAACAGGTCAATGGCTTGACGGCAGAAATCACGAATTTCCGTTACTGCTTCCGGTAAAGGAGTGGTATCTCCGGTAAATTCCCAATTGTCAATGGTAGAAAAGCGCCATCTTTGCCCCCGATAATCGTGACCGCTGGCTTCGATGCCAATGGCACGGCGTTTGTTTTCTACGGGATCTTGATACAAACGAATCTGACACAAAATACTACGGACTTTCAACATGCGACTTACCCCCGGGAAGTGAAAGCCCACATCGATGGAGTCAGGATCAAGCCAGTCCATGACATCGGGATGGTTCAACCAAGGCTTGAGGTCAGCCCGAGCCGCAGGATATTTCCCTTTGAACAGATTCACTGTCGCCGCAATTTTATTGGTGAGGATGAAATCTTTAGCTTGTTCGGCAGCATTCATAAACCTTTTTCTTACTCCCAAGGAAATAGATTAATAAAATTACATTGACTTACCGTAAAATTTTGTAAAATTTTTGTATATGTCTAGAATTGGGCTGAGAAGCATGACAAGGGGATCACAGTCCTATGGAAAATGGTCTTTAGCAGGTCTTTAATAGGTTTTCAACGAGGTCTTTAATGGTGATTATTTAATGGCAATTTATTCTATATTGACCAGATAATAGACCGTAATCTAAACCATAATCTGGCATTAACTAGGCATTATTCAGGTCAATTATGAGTCAGCGCCGTTTCTTAAATAATTTCTTAACTAAAATTTCTTAACTAAAGGTTAACTAGTTGATTACCTTAGCAGTGTGACCAAAGCGAGACAGCAAAGCAGATTACAAATTAATAATTATGGTTGTGCTATGGTTGCCGATGCCTTGATGAAGCTGAGACATAGAGAATTAAGAGCCAACCAATAACCCACAATAACCCAGCAACAAAATAACGCAGTAACAATAAGGGCATAACCTGTTAATTGATCATTACAATACGCGGGGTTAATCGATAGATCTATTACAGTAGGTCTATTACAGTGAAACTATCCCTGTAGCCTGTGCCGAAGCTTTCTGTAACTTTTCGTCATGTTTCGCAATTGATTGACATAATCCGGAATCTAAGTTAGCCAACAATTGCCCATTAACTCTTACCCATAAGCTGTTTAGAATCTACTGTCCGATTTGGCGAATATTAAGCCGATCATCATCAAATTGCGATATTTTATAACCCTATTTTTGAACTTTTAACACTTTTCAGAATTTCCCAATTTACTGAGGATGAAGATCATGGTTTTTTCTTTTGCACCCCTGCGCCGCGCTCTATGGGGAATTGGTCTGACTATGGCTGTGGTTGGGACTTCTGGGGTGAGCATATCTCAGGAATCTATAGCAAAAACTGTAGTTAATCCTGCCAAAAAAACAACTAATTCAATAGTTTCTCCTGGTACAGTTTCGCCTAATTCACCCATCCCTAAAGCCGAAGTTTCTACGCCAGAGCGCACTATTCAGCTTCAACAATCGGGAGAAATCCCCTTTTTACTATGGCTTTTTGGCGGCACAATTTTGATGTTTGTGTTTTTGCCTCAGTTAGGCTGGATTATGGGTCTCATTGTAGTCAATGAGAGAGAAGTTGGCATTGTAATTAAGAAGTTCTCATTTAAACAAGGTTTAGCTGCTGGTCATCTGATCGCCCTCAATGGAGAAGCAGGTTATCAAGCGGATGTTTTGGCTCCTGGGTGGCATTTTGGCTATTTCCCTTGGCAGTATAATGTGAAACGGGAACCAGTAATTATCGTGCCCCAAGGGGAAATTGGTCTGGTGGTAGCTAATGATGGGCGTTCTATTCCAGCGGAACGCATTCTTGGCAAAACAGTTCCTTGTGATAACTTTCAAGATGCTCGTAAGTTTCTGCTCAATGGTGGCGAAAAAGGGCGACAGTTGGGCATTTTGACCGCTGGGACTTATCGAGTCAATAGTGCTCTATTTTCCGTGATCACTTCGACTAATGCCACTCAATTCGGTATGAAGCCTAGTGAATTACGAATTTATAAAGTTGATCCCGAAAAAGTTGGAATTGTGACCACCCTAGATGGGGTTCCTATTTCTGAAGGAGAAATTGCCGGACCGATTATTCCTGATCATGACAACTTCCAAAATGCCCAATCTTTCATCAGTCAAGGGGGACGCAGAGGCTTACAGGAGCAAGTAGTTCTATCCGGCTCATGGAACTTAAATCCTTGGTTTGCCCAAGTGGAACAAGTACCTATGTCTACAGTTCCCATTGGTTATGTAGGGGTAGTGATTTCCTTTGTGGGGGCATCTAACACCGATGTAAGCGGAGAATCTTTCACTCACGGTCACCTAGTAAGTGTGGGTAATAAGGGAGTTTGGGTTGAGCCGCTATATCCAGGGAAACATCCTCTCAATACTCACATTATGAAAGTGGAACTAGTACCAACCACTAATATAGTTTTGAACTTTTCTGACCGCACGGAAGAACATGGTTATGATGCGAAGTTGCGCTCTCTAAATGTTCGTTCCATTGATGGTTTTGCATTTCGGTTAGAAGTGGCGCAGATTATTCATGTGGGGGCATTGGACGCGCCGAAAGTGATTTCACGAGTCGGTTCAATGCAGAATTTAGTAGACCATGTGATGCGTCCTATTGTCGGCAACTATTTCCGGAACTCTGCCCAAGCCTATACGGTGTTAGATTTTCTGATTGCTCGCAGTGAGCGACAAGTAGAAGCAGCGGACTATATTCGCACTGCTTTACGCGCCTATGATGTGCAAGCGGTGGATACATTAATCGGGCAAATCGAACCACCAGAAGAGTTAATGCAAACTTTGATTGACCGCAAGATTGCCCAGGAACAGGAAAAGACCTACGAGGTACAGCGTCTTGCCCAAACTCAGCGTCAGGAACTAGTTCGGGAAACATCTTTGGCTGACATTCAGCAACAGGTCGTTAAAGCAGAACAGGGTGTTAAAATTGCAGAATTAGAATCTAATGCCCGAATTAATGCTGCGAATGGTGAAGCGGAAGCCGTTCGTTTAATGGGACAGGCAAAAGCAGAAGCCTATCGTTCTGGGGTGCAAGCCTTAGGGCCACAGGCTTATACAGCATTACAGTTGATGCAAGTCATTGGCGATCATAATGTGCGGGTGGTTTCTGATGTGTCGGTCAGTGGCGGTGGTCACGGCAATGGTTTAATGGATGCGTTATTGGGCATGGTAATGGTGGAACAGAAACAACGAGGTTCCGTTACTGCCGCTTTGGGCGCGATGACTCAGCCGCCTCGTCCCGAGGATCGTCCGCCATCTCCTCCTAGTGCTCCTAGTGCGAAGGCTCCAAAAGCCTAAATATAGAACAAATTAAAATAGAACAAATTAAATTAGAAATAACGAAAGAGAATTTACCGGTAGAAAGAGTGAAGTTAAATTCTTTCTACCAGTAGAATTTACTGGATTATGTCTGCTCACCTAAGCTCTCAGCAACCGCTAACCCATTTTTGATGCAATCCCCCAAAGCCACGCCACCAATGAAATTGCCGCAGACCTTCAACCCCTGATAACGGGACAAATCCGCAGTAATGGTAGCCAATCGCTGACTATGACCCAAACTATATTGGGGAATTGCTTTTTGCCACAGGTGCAATGCGACCACTTTCGGCTGGGGTGCATCTGGTTTGAGTAAAGTCTGGCGCAAATCCTGATCCACAGCGGCAACAATTTCTGATTCTGCCATCGTGCCAATTGCCGGATCCGTTGTGCCACCAATGAAGTTCAATAATAAATTCCATCCTTCAGGAGCGCGATTTGGGAAGAGCGTCGATGCCCAAATTGTGCCTAAAGTGCGAACTCCCTGACCACGAGGAATTAAATTCCCAAATCCATTCAGAGCAACCTTGAAGTGATTTTTTGGATAGGCAAGAACCACGCAAGCCACCGGAGGATAGGGAATCTCGCTGAGGGCTTGACTGGCTTGGGGTGCAAGATTCTCTAATAATTTGGCTGTAACGTAAGCTGGCGTGGTGAGAACTAAATTCCGACTGTAGAGAGTCTTTGCGCCATCAGTTGTATGAAAAGTTGTGGCATAGCCGCCCTCAGCCAAGGGTTGAATCTGCTCTAATTGCCATTGTAAATGAATTTGATGCCCTGATTCTTGCAGTTTATGGGCAATCGCTTCCGGTAACATCTGAATCCCTTTAGGAAAGGAACCGAGTTGACCAGGTTTCACTTTGGGTAAATTGGGATTCTTGGCTGGAGCGGCAGTTTTTTTAGCTTGTTTACGGAACAGAATCGCCCCAGCTAATAAACCACCATAGTTCTTTTCGAGATTTACAATCCGCCCAAATGCTGACTGGGCACTGAGTTGACTGGGATCGCCAGCATAGACCCCTGATACAAATGGTGATACAAGACGCTCCAATGCCTCGGAACCTAGTTGACGACGGAAAAACTGCGCCACCGACTCTTCTCCCGCCATTGCAGGTTTAGCAAATCCCATTGCACCTAAAGCAAGGCGAATTTTACCACCCCAACTCAGAAGTTTAGTAGCAATGGCACTGGGGGGACTCATGGGAATCGCTTGTAATTGCCGATTCCAATATACAAAACGCGGTAATTTCCGATCGGCGAGGAGCAATTGAGAACCCAAACCGACTTCTG
>JBIKNH010000298.1:0-3277 GCA_044358815.1 Pseudanabaenaceae cyanobacterium
TTTATGTTCTTTCAATTCGCAAATCAACTCACAAATCATAGAAGCATTAAGCCAAAGCCCAGCAAGCCATTATACTCCAAATACTGAAATTTTAGTATAGAGTAAAACTGGTTTTAATTTTGTAGCTCACCTATTCTGACTTTTAATAACAGGTTTTTAGTGCATAGACTTTTGATAGTAAATTTCTAATGGTAGATCTTGGTACCAAGACCAAATCCTTAGAGTCAAGCCTTAAATTAAGCTAAAAAATGCCCCAAAACACCTTAGGTTAAATAAATCCTCAAATCGAATCAACCTCGACTGAAGTTTTAGCAAAATTACAACGAAATTCCAGGGAAATCGAAAAAATGGTTCAAGTTAGTCAAACTTAGTCAAAGTTAAGATTAAGGATTACAACAATTAACACTAAAAAAGAACGGGGTTAGGTAGAATTAATTCATAAGAATACAGAAGCAAATCAGACAGCAATCCACATAAACTACCCCTCTGCACCAGCTACCTTCTGCACCAAATCCCCCCAAACACAATCTTGCTACATTCCCCTCATGGTGATCGTGGTTTGGTGATCGCAGTTTAAACAGTAGTCTAAATAAACAGTTCCTCTGACTGGTGGCGATGCTGTGAATGATTTCTATAAGTGATTTCATTGATGATTTGATTTAACGAATGAATCAAGAGAAACAGCTAAAATAAACAAGGAGGTTGAGATTATGAAACTCCATATGATGATGGCAGAAATGGTGCAATATCTAGCCGATGGCATTGCCCGTTTGTTAATGCCTAGCGCAGTCACCGACAATTATCCTGCCACTGGTGAACTGCCCTATACGGGGGACCAAAACCTTAGAGAAAGGTTGGAACGGGTACGTTAGTTGAGATTAGCTAAAAGTATTCACGGGTTTAATTGATGCTGAGATTAGATAATTTGGATTGAATAATTCAGATTTACCGATTCGGACTGAATCAGTGATATATCTAGTCAGTGTGAGCATCTGTTGAGGTGTGGAATGTCTGCTTTACCGCCGGACTCGGACCCTAATTCTTCGAGAAACGCTTTGATTAAAAATCAGGAGTCACCTAACTGGGTGGCTTCTTTGTTGCGTGGTGCATCAGGTGAACCATCGCCGCCTGTGGCTTGGGTACAGGAAAATTTATTCTCTTCTTGGGGCAATGGTTTATTAACCCTGGTGTGCCTGTGGCTGTTGTATCAAGGGGGACATCAGATTGTTAACTGGGTGGCTACGGCACGGTGGCAGGTCATCACTAGTAATTTCCCGTTGTTTTTTACGGGACTATATCCGGCGGCTGAACTGTGGCGGATTGGTGTTGTCTTAGCAATGGTGGCGGGTTTGGCGGGGCTGTCCTGGGGATTTTGGGATCGGTTGCGTCGGGGTATTGCGGTGGTTTTGGGGGCACTGGTAATTATCGGTTTGTTGGTGAGTGCTACGCCCCTATGGTTTGGCATTTGGGGTTTAACTATCGCGGGGGGATTTGGATTAGGGCAATGGCTGAAGGGTAAAGATTGGTCATGGCGTAACGGGGCGATCGCCTTGGGATGGTTCGGGTCTGTACCAATGGCATTGTGGCTGATGGGGGGAGGACTATTTTTAGGCAAAGTCGAGGCCGACTTGTGGAATGGCTTACTTTTAACTTTGTGCTTGGCGGTTTTGGGGATTGGGTTGTCTTTTCCTTTGGGGGTATTGCTGGCGCTGGGTAGACAGGGGCAATTGCCGATTATCAAATGGGTGTGTGTGGCTTATATCGAACTGGTGCGGGGTTTGCCGTTGATCGGGGTCTTATTTATGGCGCAGGTGATGCTGCCTTTATTTTTTCCCGCAGGATGGGAGGTGCATCGAGTAGTGCGAGCGGTGGCGGCTTATGCGCTGTTTAGTGCGGCTTATTTGGCGGAAAACGTGCGCGGTGGTTTGCAATCTCTGCCTAAGGGACAAACAGAAGCGGCAAAGGCTTTGGGGTTTAATCCGTTGTTAATTACGACGTTGATTGTTTTACCCCAAGCGTTGCGTTTGTCTGTGCCTTCAATTGTGGGGCAGTTTATTGCTTTGTTTAAAGATACGTCTCTGGTGGCAATGGTGGGGCTGGTGGATTTGATGGGGGTTGCTCGTACCGTTTTATCCCAGCCAGAATTTATTGGGCGTTACAGTGAAGTTTATTTATTTACGGCGGGACTGTATTGGATTTTCTGTTACTCCATGTCCCAAGCTAGTCGTAAGTTGGAACAAGGCAATGGTTAAACTAGCGGAAAAGAAAAATTTAAGGCAAAAATTCAGGAGGAAAAGTCGGGGATGTGGGCGTTTATCGGGAAATAGAGCTTAAAACCCCGTGCTAGAAGAACGGCTTTATATTGTTGTGCTATTTTGTGCTAGAATATATCGCATAAGAAACTTAAAGCCATGCTAGTCCTCGAAGCAAAACTAAAAGGCAAAACAGCGCAGTACAACCTCATTGACGAGGCGATTCGTACTGCCCTGTTTGTGCGTAATAAAGCTTTGAGGCTATGGATGGATGTAAAGGATACCGATAAATATGACCTTAATAAGCATTGTGCCGTTTTAGCCAAAGAGTTTGATTTTGCCAAGAAACTAAACTCAACAGCCAGACAAGCCAGTGCCGAACGAGCATGGTCAGCCATATCTAGATTCTCTGAGAACTGCAAAAAGAAAGTATCGGGCAAGAAAGGGTTTCCAAGATTTAAAAAACGTGGACATTCGGTTGAATATAAACAATCAGGATGGAAACTATCTGAGGATCGGAAATACCTAACTTTGACCGATGGCTTTAAGATTGGCAGACTCAAACTAGTTGGCAGTCGTGACCTTAATTTCTATCAGGTTGAGCAAATTAAACGGGTCAGGCTGGTAAAACGGGCTGATGGTTACTATGCTCAGTTTTGCGTGGATATTGACCGCAAAGAACAGCTTGCACCATCAAAAACCACAATTGGTTTAGATGTGGGGCTGAATCATTTCTATACCGATAGTAATGGTCAAGTCGTTGAGAATCCTAGATATCTTAGAAAATCAGAGCGTCAACTGAAAAAGTTACACCGCAAAGTTTCTAAGCGTAAAAAGGGATCGGCTAATCGTCGTAAAGCAATTAAGCGATTAGCAAAGAAGCATTTGCAAGTAAGTAGGCAGCGTAAAGACTTTGCAATAAAAACAGCAAGGTGCGTGGTTCGGTCTAACGACCTGATTGTCTATGAAGATTTGCAAGTGGGGAATATGGTCAAGCATCATAAATTAGCTAAGTCGATTAGTGA
>JBIKNH010000145.1:0-11521 GCA_044358815.1 Pseudanabaenaceae cyanobacterium
GGGCATTATGGGGCACCGAGCGGCGGTATCAATAGATCAGGGCGGCGTTGCTGAGTGCGGAGGATTTGTTGTTCGTGTCGCCATTGGGCGATGTTTTGGTGGTTCCCAGATAGTAAAACTTCAGGAACTGACCACCCACGAAAGACTGGGGGACGGGTGTATTGGGGATAGTCGAGGAGTCCATCGCTAAAACTTTCGGATTTAAGAGATTCAGCTTTACCGACGGTGCCGGGCATGAGGCGCACCACGCCATTGATCAGCGCTAGGGCTGGAATTTCGCCACAGGTCAGAACAAAATCACCGAGGGATATTTCCCTAGTTACGAGGTGGGTGGTAACACGCTCGTCGATTCCCTCATAGCTGCCACAGATTAGCACTAGCTGATCATAATCAGTCAATTCCTGAAATAGGGCTTGTTTCATGGGTTGCCCTTGGGGAGTCAAAAAGATAATTTCCCGCTTGGGCAAGACAGGCAAGGATTCTACTGCGGCGAATATCGGTTCAGGTTTGATCAACATGCCCACGCCGCCGCCATAGGGTTCATCATCAACCCGACGGTGTTTATCGGTGGCAAAGTCTCTGGGGTTAGTCAGATTTACTGTGGCAATGCCATTGGCGAGGGCTTTACCTAAGAGACTGGTTTGTAATGGAGATGTGAAAAAGTCAGGGAAGAGAGTGATGACATCAATACGCATGGGGCAACTGACAGAAGAGGGGGGAAGGGGCAATGCAGATTTAAGATGGTGCATTACATCTTATTACAAAGGTCATCGAGGCAATTCGCATCGGGTAATTCCAGTGTTGCCCTTGGTGATGTCAATTGGTTCTCTCAATTGATTGTGTCGCGATTATGTCAACTGCTGGTGACCGTTGGTAGTAGATATAGTGAGCACTTACTGAATGATTTTTTACTGACAACGAATAATCGGGCGTTGTGAGCACTAGATTTTGGTGTAAATATTAATGTATATGTTTAATTTATAGGGTCAACCCATGAATAGTTGATTTAGGGGGCAATACTAACTCAGGATAATCTAAGATATTTTTTAGGTATTGGGGGTATCTGATTGATAGCAACAATAGGTGCTGGGTATGAGCCATAGTTTGCAGCTAATATTGGCAGAAAACAACTTTTTGCCTAAACTAGTCTTGATAATTTAGTTTTAATAGTTTAGTTTTAATAACTTTTTCAATGATTTCAATTAAAATTGATCGTAGTAATCAAACTACATAGAGTAAAACAGTTTGAATTTCTACCCATGACTAATTGATAAAATTAGATTAAGATTTCCTGTGTTTATCAAGTTTTATTTAGGGGATTTCCTGTCATGAGACAATAGGAATTAACGCTTGGAATCTAACTATCATGCCGATTAATTATTACTTAGTTAATTCGGTAGTTAGTCGTGTCTTAGCTATTTAGTGGAATCGGCATTTTAGCTGAATTAATACCTTCGTTCGTCAGTAAAAGCAAAGTCATAGGTTACACTGTTAAGAAATGGGAAATATCCCAAAACATAACTAGTCATCACCTAAAATTCATGTGCAGTTAAATCGTTTGCTCAAAAACTTTGACCAATTTATTCTTTAGATCCATTGGCTAAGTAGAGTGAACGTCATAGCGTTGTGCTGGGCGTGATCCCCCGTGATTTGGTCTGTGGGGGTTCTGGGTTGTTTAGGCATCCCAAATGAATGAGTGACCAGTAAATAAATCAAATAAACGGCTCAACAAACAGCTAAATTAAACAAAGGGCAACCAAAACCGGATAAATCTTAGATCAAAGCTTGGATTGATTACGGGAAATGAATAATTGGTGAGTATCTATGGCAAAACGAATTCAAATCGAACCAATCGCCCAAACGGCAGACGTAATTACTAACGGAGCCTTATTATCGGGCTTGATGAGTGAAGATCTTAAGATCTTAAAGGAGTGTGGTGGGCGGGGCATGTGCGCCACTTGCCATGTTTATATCCTAGAAGGCATGGAGTCCCTGACCCCCATGGCGAAACGGGAACAGCGCACTTTAGAGGTAATTACCACCTGTAAGCCTAATTCTCGTCTAGCTTGCCAAGCGCGGGTTATGGGTGAAGGTATCGTAGTAGACCTGCCTGTGGGGATGTACGTTGAATCCTTACAAGATATTGAAGCCTTGATTGGTCGCCGCTGCGAAAAACCGATCCTCAGTCCTATCACCGGTGAAACCCTCGTCGAGGTGGGGCAGTTGATTACTCGTTCCGTAGTCCGACAGTTGGAAAATACCAATTTCCATGTGGGCGAAAATTTAGCCAAAACGAAGCGCGTAGACATTTTCGAGTAGGTTTTGTGCTGACTGGCTTGATTTGGGCAATCGTGGCACAGGTTAGTTTGGTGGGTAGGTTTTATGTAATGGAGTCGGCTACGGTTTAGGTCAGTTCAAGTAGTTTTTTTTGAGTAAATGTCTCTAAGTAAACATTCTTGAGTAAACATTCTTGAATCAAACTACTGTAAATAATCTTACATAAAATAATCTTGAACATACTGGAACATATTCTATACATCTTGGGTTTGCTTAGGGTTAAATCGTGACTGATTACCAGCTATTTAGACCGGCTATTTAGAGCGCTATAGGAGTACATTATCAATGACTGTCACTGCTGAACGGACCGCACCAGCCCTTAGGGCGCGGAAAAATAACCATTACAGTACAGAGGATTTTTTCCAGCCTCAGTTAGATCGAGGCATCGTCTATGACTGGAATGGTCTGCGGAATATTTTCTCAACGGAAGATTTTATTATTGGCTTGCAGGAAGGTCTAGAAGAGGAAGTGGGTGATGCTTCGGCAGCGGTGATGTATACCATTGGCTGCGAATGGGGACGCAAGGATGCCGAATTTTTTACCGCTTGGTTTGAGAAAGATTTTGGGCGCAGCATTAGACAAAGTAATTTGCCTTTTCTTCTAGAGACTTGGTGGTGGCCCTTTACCTCCCAAGGCTGGGGACGCTGGAAAGTAGACATGAGCGACCGGAAGCAAGGTTTCATGTTTATTAGTATTTTCGATTCTGCCGTGGCTCGTAGTCTTGGGGATGTGGGTAAGCCAGTGTGTCATTTGTATGCTGGTTTGTTTTCGGGATTTTTTACTAGCTTGGTTAAGAAGGAATTAGACTGCATTGAAATTCAGTGCTACTCAATGGGAGAAAACTACTGTAAGTTCCTATTGGGGGGTAAGAATCGCATTGACGCAGCGGCATTCTGGATGAACGAAGGAGCAACATCGCGGGACATTGAGAAGCGGTTGCGTCATGGGGAGTTATTGACTTCTTAGGAGGTAGGTATTGGTAGGAGGTATTGGGTTTGCTTACCTAATCTAAATTCAATTTGCTAGTAATTCATCTAGTAATTTGTCTGGTAATTCGCCTAGTAATTCGCTAGTCACGGGAGTAAAAGTAATGAATCGATCCAGTGTGATGCAAGCGGTAATGCAGCAGACGGTGCGCAGTTTTTGGCAGAACATTAATTGGGATAATCGCCCTTTAATGAATCCACCAGTGACTGATGGCGTGGTAACCACTGGGACACAACTGCCCGCTAATCTGAGCTTTGCTATGACTGTCAAAGATTATTTTGTTGCCGTTAGTTGGGAAGGAACTCCAGAAATTGGTGTTATTCCCAATGGTGGCGACGGAAAACACCGCCATAATGAGCCAGAGTTGAGTAATGATGCCACTCTGGATGATTTCCTAGAGGATTTGTCGAAGTTTTTCTAGACAATTAATCTCTCTAGTGGTTCTCAATCATTGGCTGAATTGTTTTTGAATAGTCCTAAGTAGTTCATATTAGCTTGATCTATTGGCTAATCTATAGGAGTTCTTGATCAGTTCTATCTTGATTAGTTCTATATAGAGATTGAAATGATTTTAGGCATAGTTAAATTAACAATTTAGGCATTGAATTGTTAGGTTTCCTATGGTTTGATGCATTAATTCTGATGCATTAATTAAGGGTTGAGATATGGAACGGAGTGTTTTAACTGGAGTGTTTGACTTTAATGTTTGAGTTTAGGGTGATATAAAATCTTATGAGTACTAAAATCCAAGAAATGATTGACAAAGCCCAAGATCGTTACCTTGCGGCTGATGAATTGGGGCTATTGGAAGAGTATGTGCAATCTCTACCAGAACGGCTTAACCTCTATCGCATGATTCGGGATCGGGAGGTGGACTTGTTGCAGGCTGTGGCGGATCGCGTACCTCAAGAGTTACCCAATGTGCAGGAAACTGATATAGAAACCGCCATCAAAGATTTAATTTTAGTGTTGCGCTATGCGGCAATGGCAATGCTCATGAATGATGAAGCTTTCTTGAAGGAAAGACTTCTGAAATGGTTGGGAGAATTGGCAGGAATGCGTGATTTACGACGGTTGAATGAAGCTTTATACAAGATTTTGCAACAGGTATTAAAAGAAAATCTTTCTGCTTCCCAGGTGGCGCTGATCCAACCTTTAATTACTACGGCTCAGGTGGCAGTAATTTATTAAGATTGTGATGTAGATTTTAATCAATCATTATCAATCATTGTTGATCAGTAGCTGTTAATAAATTGTTAATACATTGATCACAAAGTCGCTATGACTGGGCGAGTTATTTAGATCAGTCAAAGAAAATTCCATAATTTGGATTGCAGTGTTTACAACAAATTCCCCACGAATTAGGAAGGTGAACTATGGTTTCAGTAGCAGATCTTATTCAAGATAATCAAATTTGTGCCAACTTCTTTGATTACAACGCCTACATCCGAGGCGATCTTGAACTGGGACTATTAGAAAATCGACGGGGCGACAGACTGCTGGCGATTCCTGACACTTTGATTGCGGCTTTGTATGACGGACTAATTAAAGAAACAGGACAGGCAGCACGGTTAGTCTTATTTAACTGCGGCACTTGGTGGGGCAAGAATTTTTATACTCGGTTCACAGAGTCTCTGGAAGAGTACTACAACACTAATGTGGCGCAAATGGACATGAGTACTTTTGTCCAATGTCTCAAGGAATGCTGGCGTACCCACGGCTGGGGCACTTTTCAGTTTGATCCCCAACATCATGCCAAGGGCTTTATTTTAATTAAAACCACTAATTCCCCCTATAGTCGCCGTTTGGGACAACAGGAAAAACGTCCTAGTGCTTATCTAGAAGCTGGGGTTTTAACTTCATTTTTCTGTCGTTTGACGGGGCGTAATTTGTTGGCTGTGCAAATTGCCTGTGAGTCCCTTGGTTCCAGTGAAAATATATTTGTGATTGGCTTAGAAGAACGCCTCAAAAAGGTTAGCACTATGGTCAATGATGGTCTTAGTAGTGATGATATTATGGCTAATCTGTTGGCTGACAGCGGCTCCCATTAGCTCCCCATTGGCTCCCATTAGTAACGCCACTAAACGACTAGATTAAGCACCCAAATTAAGCGCCTAAATTAAGTAAGCGCCTGAATTAAGCACTTTGATCAAACACCATTAATAAGCACCAGTGAACAGTAATCGATTATGCTCCTCATGCTCAATGGTTTTTTGGTACTTCTCTGGTGATTGTTAATAGCTGATTGTTAATATGTATGTAATTCTTCAGAGGTTCCACGGGCATTGGGGAAATCTGATGACATATAGCCGCTTGCGGTGCTTTAGCTATCGGGCTTGGGCGATTTTCGGTTTATAACTGCGGTGTCTATGGGTTTAACAGCTTTACCGTGGTGGCATTTACGTCAAAGCTCAGGGTGTGGGCTTCTGTTAACCTTGACCATACCTTTTTGGGTGCAAATCTGTTTTTTAGGGGGGATGAGTTTTTGGTTGTCTTCAGAACAAAGTAACACCGTATCCCAACGGCTAGGTTTACAACTGAGGCAGGAGATCGCGCTGCGGGCGTGGCAAATTGTGGGCAGTAATTTGCAGAACAATGTCCGTAAGGCTGGGGAACGGGGGGATAATGCCGCTGAGTCTGCCGCTGCAGATCAGGGGCACAAGAATAAGAACACGAATTTACTACAAATCATCCCTTCATTTCAGGATTTAAGCGCTGATTTACCAGTGAGTCGTCGGGGAGCCGTGGTGGTTTTTGATCCCGAACAATATGCACCGCAAACCGCCGCTGGCGACTATCAAGTTAATGATTTAACCTTGAGCACCATGAACTATGTCAAACAGCAATTACCCCTAGGCACCCTCAAATATCAGCAGAATTTAATTTTTGAGCGGAATCATCAGAAATATCATGTTGTGGTCCGTCCCTATATGCCCCAATCCCATGAAGTGGCGAGGCTTGATTTTCATGACACTAATGCTGTGAAATTCAATCAGTCTCTACAACGGTTATTGGTTGTGGTGGTTATGCCAGAGGATGAATTTTTGGCTAATGTGCCGCCGTTTAGGGCAATAGCGCTGTGGTTCGGGGGACTAGTCCTAAGTTTAGTGTGGGTTTGGCTGGTCAGTCAGTGGTTACTCAAAGCGATTCGACAAATCACATGGGACTGCCAACAAATCACCCAGGAAATTACAGCCCAGACCACCCACGGCAATTTCAATTTTAGTCACGTTAAACTATTCCATCTCAAAAAAAGCCAATTCTCGGCTCAGTCATTTTCCAGTAGAGCAGACAGAAATGACCGTAAAAGCTACTTTTTGCACAAAAAACCAGTTAACTATCTCCATCGATCGAGGTTATCCCTTGTTACCTTGGATACCCTACAAGCCAAATTTCCGTTTTTTGCTCTGATCTCCAGTAGGCGATTTAATCCCGTCAATGAATTACAGGCACAGTGGCACTATTGCCTTAGGGAGATTCAAGAACACTTACACCACCGCCAGCAATCTCTTGATACCCTCGGTCACCATCTGATGTTAGCCCGTCAAGAAACCTTAGCTGTCCAATCTTGGCTAAGGGCAGATAGTGTCCGTACAGGGGCAGAAATTAAAATTGCGCGTCAGATCCAAAAAATGCTCTTACCGACCCAAGCAGAAATGACAATTCATGGGTTAGACATTGCTGCTTATATGCAACCGATGGACGAAATAGGAGGAGACTATTACGATGTGTTACAAACTCCGGCGGGGGTGACTTTTGCCATTGGAGATGTGACGGGTCACGGCTTAGAAAGCGGGATTGTGATGTTAATGACTCAAACTGCGGTCCGGACTCTAACCGAGATCAATCAGAGGAATATTAAAGAATTTTTTAACGCTATCAATCGCACTTTGTACTACAACATCAAACGGATGGACAGCGATAAATGCCTCAGCTTAACGATATTGAACTATGATCAAGGTAAACTAACTATTAGCGGTCAACATGAAGACATTTTGGTGGTGCGCCGCAATGGCATAATTGAACGGGTGGATACCTTTGACTTAGGTTTTCCCATTGGCTTAGAACCAGATATTAGTCAGTTTATTAAGCATGTTTCAATTTACTTACAGCCCGGGGATGGGGTGGTACTCTACACCGACGGTATTACCGAGGCGCAAAATTTAGCAAAGGAGTTTTATGGTATTGAACATCTATGTAACTTAGTACAAAAGCATTGGCAGGCATCAGCCCATGCAATCCAAAAAATAGTGATTACTGATGTAGCGGAATATATTGGCAATCAAAAGATTATGGATGATATTACTTTGTTGGTATTAAAACGCAGTATGTAAAACCTATCCAGCCCCAGAGATGCGGAAATACCCAGAGGTGCGCAAAGAAATTAAGGGTAAAAGAAATTAAGGGTAAAAGGTAAAAATTAATGGACCAGCCAACACTAGATTATAGTTTGCCTCAAGTTTGTGGAGATTTTCTTGATGATATAGATCTGAGTTCAGGTTGTCTAGAAATCTTGTTTACGCCTAGCTTGGGCATCGATCAGCAACATTGGCGAAATAATCGATTATCAGCGCATTTTATCTCTGAATACTTTATTAATTTTTTACCCCTTGATCCTAATAATCAAGCTGAGGCAAGACGCATTAAAGAAGGAAAGGGAGCAATAAGTTATATATCTAACGAGTTATTAGAAAACTCAACGAAATTTCATGAGCAAGGTAGTAATCATCGGATCAAGTTCGGGATTAAATTTGAGTCCCACGACCATGATATTACTGCGATTTTATTTGCTAGTAATGCTATTAGTCCAGTTAGGCTGGTCAAGCTAAGATTGTTTATTGATAAAATTCTTGGCAGTGACACCCATGCTCTTTACATTGAACAAATTGAAAGAAGTGTGGAACAAGACACTAATGCTTCGGGTTTGGGGTTACTGACAATGATTAATGACTACAGTGCTAAAGTAGGGTGGAAACTTGAATTAGCAAAGGTAGCATCAACATCTTTAGATCATATTTCAGATGAGCAAATTATTGTGACAACAATGGTGCAAATCGCAGTATAGTATGCCTAATGATAATAAATAGTGTGCCTAATAACGAATCATTAACTAAGTTGATTTAGAGTGAACTGGTTGGCTATAACTTGGCTTAATTGAGTTTAATTAGGTTTATTAAATTTCATTAAATGTAAAAGCGCAAAAAAGAAGGTAGAGACAAGTTTATGGTTCAGGAAATTCAAACCGCAGACTACAGTGTTTCCTTAGATGCTCAGAGTAATACAGTTCAATTTTCTGGAGAATTGGCTTTGAGTAATCCTGGTGAATATGATCCAATCAATAGTTTACTGAGCGAAGTAGCAGATCAGGAACCAGATGTCTTGACTTTAGACTTACGCAAATTAGATTTTGTCAACAGTTCCGGTATTAGTATGTTGTCTAAGTTTGTTTTGGGGATGCGCAAAAAGAAGGGGACACAGGTTGTGGTTTTGGGGAGTGAGGATATAGCTTGGCAGGGGAAATCTTTGCGGAATCTTGAGAAACTATTACCAGGTCTAAAGTTAGAGTTAACTTAAATCATCTAACTGCAACCGTCTCCATTTAGCCTAGTCGAAATATTTCAAATATTTGAAACATTTGGCTGGGCTTGTTTATGACGTTATTTATGGGTATGGTTGTTTAAAATAACTTGTAGAGGGGACTTCGACTATGCTCAGTCATCGGTGTAAGTTAGCTGAGTGCAGTCGAAGCTGTGTTTTTTTATTTGAATTATCTATAATTATTTTCTGAGTAATTATTTTAGTTGACTAACTTCTGGTTGACAAACTTTTGGAAATACCATTCCCAAATTGTGTCCTGATTTGTTCTAATTGATTAATTTCTAATTAGTTATGGTTAGTTTAGGAACTGTTTAAGATTCAGGGTTAATGATTGCCAGAGAATTGCTAGAGTAGTCAGAATACTCTTAGAAAGCATTAGGTTAAGTCAGTCCCATGTCCTACGAATTACCCGCCCCCCGTATTGCTAAAATTAGCCGCAAAACCGGTGAAACTGATGTCACCATCGCCATAAATCTCGATGGTACTGGCAAGGCTAACATTGCCACGGGAATCCCTTTTTTGGATCACATGCTGCACCAAATTTGTTCTCATGGACTGGTGGATTTAGAAGTCCAAGCCACGGGGGACTTACAAATTGATGATCACCACACCAACGAAGATGTGGGCATTGTCCTAGGGCAGGTGATTCATAAAGCTTTGGGCAATCGTCAAGGCATAGTGCGGTTTGGGCATTTTATCGCGCCATTAGATGAGTCCCTAGTGCAGGTGTCTTTAGATTTTTCGGGACGACCCTATCTGGTCTATGGTTTAGAAATTCCCACCCAACGGGTCGGCACCTATGACACTCAGTTAGTGCGGGAATTTTATCAAGCGGTGGTCAATCAAGCCCAAATGACCTTACATCTGCGGCAGTTAGACGGCATTAACTCCCATCACATCATTGAGGCATCATTCAAAGCTTTTGCGCGGGCATTGCGGATGGCAACGGAAATTGATCCCCGTCGAGCCGCTACGATTCCTAGCTCTAAGGGGGTAATTTAGCCAAGGCTCACCCAGACCTAGGAGAGAGGTGACAATGATCACAGGGAATAGGTGTAATTATCACTGCCTTAATAATCGTTTGCGTCCATACTACTAATCACTAGCGACGTATCTACATACTGCGCCCGCACGAGAGCCTCTTGCGGGTTTTTTATTTTTTATATTTTTTATCTCTTGTAAATTTGCGCTTTTTCAGGATTGCAGTTATCTAAGGTAAGCTTGACGTGTTCTATGCTTGATTCGTAGCGGCTGATGCATTTGGTCGCTCTTCTAGCATCTCATTCAGAAATTTCTGACCATAATTGCTGCCCATGAAAAAAGCACAGAATCTCTTGCCAAATCACCAATGGTTGTTACGGGCTTTAATGATTTGGTTGAGTTCGCGAATAGTTGTTTTAAGCGGTATTTTAGGGACTAAATTAAATCTTGATTGGTCAATCTTCCATCGTTGGGACAGTGGGTGGTACGAACTAATTGTCAATCACGGCTATCAATACGCAGTAAAGCCCTCAATTAATGGCATATCTCAGGAGTCCTCCGTTGCTTTTTTTCCGATTTATCCACTAATCATTAAATTATTTACCTATTTAGGAATTGATTTCTTAATTGCTGGAACTTTAATTAGTAATATTGCATTTTTTGCGGTAATCATTTTATTTTATCGCTGGATAGAGTCAAACTATACCCCTAAAATTGCTTACTGGTCCACGATCTGTTTAGCATTTAATCCGGTTGCTTTATATGGCAGTGTGATCTATCCGGAAAGTGTTTTTCTATTATTTAGTCTTTTGGCTTTGCAATATTATCAAAAGTTTAATGCGGTTAATGCGGCGAACTCTGCTGATTTATCCCCCGTACAGAGCGACTCAGACAGTGATAATTTATCTGAAAACCCTGTAAGTTTAGTCAATCAAAAAACTCATTTAAAAAATGCAGGTTACTTAGCAGGCTTATTTAGTATGTTAACCACTGCCACAAGGTTAAATGGTCTTGCTATCATCGCAACTTTTTTAATTGACAATCTAATCAGCGATTTCTCGAAATTTGATTCAAGGCAAGTTAGTTTACTCACCAAGATTAAACAACATTTCGCTAACATTACCAAAGATTTTTTTATAGAAGATTTTTTCAGCCCTAATACCATAGCAATTAATAACTCCCGCATCGTCTTAATGGCTATGGGCGGCATCGGTTCATATATGTTATTTTGTTGGCTAAATTTTGGGAATCCGCTAGCATTTTTATCAGTCCAAAGTGCTTGGCGGCAAGGTGTTCAGGATACTTATTGGGGAGAAATATGGGTTTATTCTTTTAATGTAATTATTTGGGGTTGGCGCAATTTTGCCGCTGGTAACATTATTGACTTAACACACCCCATTGGTGTAATTGCCTTAATTTTATTTGCCGGAATTTGGTGGTGTTATCGATACCAAGTTGGCGTTAAACAATCGAGCCTATGGGTGGCTGCCAGTGCTATTGGCTTATGGCAAATTACCACAGATACGGGACTGACCATTGGTTTACTTCTGATCTCGACCTATTTGTTATGGCATTATCGCCACCAAATCAAACGCTTACATTGGCTTTACAGTGTATA
>JBIKNH010000299.1:0-3251 GCA_044358815.1 Pseudanabaenaceae cyanobacterium
ACTGTTACAAGAACAGCGGGAAAAACAAAGACTTTTGGATAAACTGGAGGCCCAAACTCAAGCACAACAAGAAGTACAAGGAACCCAAGCCAGTAAGGTCATTATTCAGTCTGGTTTACCAGGATTATGTGGGCTGGTAGTGGAATTGGGTAAGGTTGATTCCCGCTATCATCTAGCTCTAGAAACCGCTGCAGGTGCAAGACTAGGTCATATTGTGGTGGAAGATGAACGTGTGGCTTCAGCAGGAATTGAATTGTTAAAACAAAAACGTGCCGGTAGGGCTACCTTTTTACCTTTAAATAAAATAAAAGCTTCTAAATTTACTCCTGATTTAACGCTTTCTTATGTTGATGGTTTTGTTGAATATGCCATGAACCTAGTAGAGTGTGATGACCGCTATCAGGAGGTATTTAAATATGTTTTTGGTAATACGGTGGTTTTCAAAACTTTGGAACAGGCCCGAAACCAATTAGGACTATATCGAATCGTCACCCTGGGAGGGGAATTATTAGAAACTAGCGGTGCGATGACAGGTGGTAGTCAGACTCAACGGTCCAGTTTAAAGTTTGATACTGGAGAGGGTAAGGAATCGGAAGAACTTATTAATTTAAGAACAAGATTGGCAGATATTGATAGGGTTCTAGAACGTTGTGCGGAAGCTATAGTCAATTTAATCTCTCGAAGCAAACAACTAGGATTAGAATTAACAGAAGCTAGACAAAGACGTAGAGAGCAACAGTTGTATTTAGAGCAGCTTAAGAAAGAAGTCCATAACTTGCATGGACAAGTGGAAACTACCCGGTTACAATTCCATCAAAATATGGAGAAAGTCAATTATGCTCAAACCCGGTTAGAAATTTTAGATCGGGAACTGCCAACTCAAGAAGAACAATTGCAACAATTACGACATAATCTGGCGGAATTGGAAGCTTCCCAAACCCCTAGGGAATGGCAAGAAATCCAAACTACCATTAGAAGTTGGGAGCAGCAATTACAACAAAAAGATAATACCGTCAGGGAAGTGGAGCAGACACTGCAAAACTTGGGGAATCAACAACAGCGGTTAGAAGAGAAAATTAGAGAAGCCCAAATGCGCGTTGGGGAATATGAGGGTGACCAAATCACACTAACTAATCAACAGTCCGCAGTTAATCATCAAGTTGAGGAACTAACTCAAGAAATTATCCATATCCAATCCAGATTAAGGGAAATTGAGGAGAATCTAGGTGACGAGAAAAGGAAAAGAGATAGGACAGAGCAAGAATTGAGGGATATGATCCTATCCCAGCAAAAATTACAATGGGAAATTGAAAAACTGCAACAGAATCAAGAGAAACGACGCGAACAGTTAACCGAATTACACGCTCAACTGCAAACCCTGGGAACAGAATTGCCCAATCCCTTACCAGAAGTACCTGATAAGGTGGACTTGGAAGATTTACAAAAGGAGCTGCGCAGTTTGGCCAGAAGATTACAGTTAATGGAACCAGTTAATATGTTGGCATTAACTGACTATGAAGTAGTTGAAGGAAGAGTAAAAGAGCTAACAGAAAAGCTAAATACTCTCCAAGCAGAGAGAACAGAACTGTTATTAAGGATTGAGAATTTTACTACGCTACGTCAAATTGCATTTAAGGAAGCCTTTGACGCAGTAAACGAAAATTTTCAATCAATTTTTGCTACCCTATCAGATGGGGATGGATACTTACAACTTGATAATCCGGAGGATCCTTCTAATAGCAGTTTAAACCTGATTGCCCATCCTAAGGGTAAACCTGTGCAGCGTTTAGCCTCTATGTCCGGGGGAGAAAAGTCATTGACAGCGCTCAGTTTTATTTTTTCCCTCCAACGTTATCGTCCATCGCCATTTTATGCCTTTGATGAAGTGGATATGTTCTTAGACGGTGCTAATGTTGAAAGACTAGCAAAAATGATTAAACAACAAGCAGAACAAGCACAGTTTATTGTGGTCAGCTTGCGTCGTCCTATGATAGAGTCTGCCCAAAGAACTATAGGTGTAACCCAAGCTAGAGGTGCTTATACCCAGGTTTTAGGCATTAAACTACAATAATCCATAACCTATGTGGCTATAATCGACGTAGAAGCTCTTCAGTTAATTGAATAAATGCCTTAGAGCCAGATGAATTAGGATTTAATAAGGTTACAGGCATAAAATTATCAACTGCCTTAGCCACATTCACATCAACAGGAATTTGGGCTTGACAAATAGTTTCCACACCAAAATCTTCCACAATTCGGTGCATGACTTGTTTATAATATCTACCAGTCAACATATTGGTATTACACATGCTAAAGACAATACCGAGCATTTGGATATTGATTTTGGCCTCATGTTCATGACTATCCTTCAACTTAGCAATACGTCTTTCCAACAGTTGAATACCGACAACAGAAAGAGGTTCAGGTTTAGCGGGGAGCAAATAAAAATCGCTAGTGGCCAAAGCACTACGAGTCATGAGGTTATAACCAGGAGCACAATCTAAAAGAATAAAATCATATTGGTCACGAACAGGTTTTAAAATATCCCTAACTAACACCCTTTCAAAACGATTCCAAATAGTTTCAAAATCTCGTTCTTCCAGAGCTACAGCTTGATTGTGTAACATTTCAGAAACTACAAATTCATCATATAAGTCAATGTCTCCTGGTAAGAGACTCAAACTTGGTAGCTTGCACAATTCGGGCTCAATGACATCATGAATTTTGTATTCAGGTTGAGGATCGGGATTAATTACCTCATCTAATAAATATCTCAGGGTTTTTCTTTGTTTACGACGTTTGGCAAAATCTCCCGGTGACATTAGACTCAAGGTCGCACTGATTTGACTATCTAAATCCAGAACCAGCACCTTTTTACCATGATGTTTAGCCAAGCAAGTTGCCAAATTAACAGTCACCGTAGTTTTACCTACTCCACCCTTCATATTTGCAGTTGCAATGACATATCCCATTGTTTGGTTCCTCAGCAGGTTAGATTGATTATTTTCCCATAGCTTGAGCCATTATCTCATATCAGGTGCAAATCCGGTACACCTATGGATTTACCGTTCACCTACCCAGTATTTTGTCTCTCAAGGACTTAATGCGATCGCGCAGTTTAGCAGCGTGTTCAAACTCCATCTTTTTAGCAGCATCGTGCATTTGTTTTTCGAGGGTAGTAATCAGTTGTGGAATCTCCTCCAAATTCAAATCATGCCATTGTTCATCCACCAGATTTAAATCATTGGCAT
>JBIKNH010000146.1:0-11460 GCA_044358815.1 Pseudanabaenaceae cyanobacterium
CAAAGTTTAGCTAGATTTCAAAGATATAGACGGCTATTCAATACTGGGTAGTCATTTGCTGGTAGCTCTTTCAATATTGACTTGATGATGTTAGAAAATGAAAGTACCATAAAGTTAATTATTTTTTGTTTGATGGGGGCGAAATAACATATTCTGTCCCCTTTTTTACTCTCCTTTTCTATCTGTCAACACTTCTGCTCTAGATCACAAAAATCTTCTAACTAAAAATCCCTGTCTATCATCACGACTAGCGCAGGATGGACAGGGATTTTTGGTTAAAGTTAATTCTGGAATTAATAGTTCTGGAATTAATTCTCGGAAATTGAGACAACTTAGCGCTCTGGACTGCATTAAAATACTTAGGGACATTATTGCCACTGACTGAAAGTTAACAGCTAAACTCCCTAAAGCATCCACACCATGCAGACCAACCGAAAAGCCTAACCTTCTTTGTTGATGAAGGGCAACAAGGCGATGACCCGCGCTTGTTTGATGGCATTGGTTAGTTGGCGCTGTTGCTTTGCCGTTAAGCCAGTGATCCGACGGGGCAAAATCTTACCGCGCTCAGTAATGTACTTGCGCAACAGTTCCACATCTTTATAGTCAATGCGGGTATTAGGAGAGATGGGCGACAAGCGCTTCCGATAAAACGAAGAATTCATGGGGTGATATTACTTAAATTCAGAAATGGACTAAGTATCAAGGTAATGGACATAATTAACTGTCATTAACTGTCAGTGACTGTCGTTAAACCAATGGGCAATAAATCCATGGGCAATTGACCAGCGCCAACGACTCAACCAAGCAGCGGTAAAACCTTACTTGATTTCCTTGTGGACAGTGTGGGTATTGCAGTGGGTGCAGAACTTTTTCAGTTCCAAGCGGGCGGTGGTATTACGACGGTTTTTGGTTGTGGTATAGCGGGAGACACCAGGGGAACGCTTGTTAGCGTTAGTGCGGCACTCGGTGCATTCCAGCGTAATCACAATACGGACACCTTTGTTTTTGGCCATGGTTTTGCAGTTAAGTGGCGGGACTAAACGGACTGTGTATGGTGGTGCTGAGCAACTTGCCTTAAAGCAAGACAAAAATCTGAGGTGTGATCAGACATGGACTTGGTGCTGACTCAGGTAATCCCTGAAATCGAGTTCTTCAAGCCAAAGACTTGCAAAGTTTTGTGCAAAGTTTTGCGACAACCGCCTCAGTCTAAAAACTAAAGGTCTGACAACTAAATCTTCGGCAAAGCAATCCCTAGCGAAAATCCTTAGCGAAGTAGTTACAGCCTCAGGTTATGCCTTGTGACAATTACAAAGCGCAACCAACAATTATTACACAGTTTCGAGGCGCTTTCACGACTATTCCCAGAGAATCTTGGGGCTGATGGTTGGGGATGGCTGTAGTTCTGTGGCGGTTCAGTGTTTTGAGATGGTACTTTAGATGGTAGTTTTGAGAGATTATTTTCGAGAGTTAAATTTTAAGAGTTAGATTCTGAGAGTTATCCTGTGACTTATTGTTTAAGTATTATCACCGAATCAGGGTTAGTTATTGCCGCTGACTCACGCACTAATGCCGGAGTAGATTACGTTTCTACCTATCAGAAACTATTTGATTTTAGTCGTCCCCAAGAACGTGTCATTGTGCTGTGTACTTCGGGTAATTTGTCGGTAACTCAGGGGGTTTTAAACCTGATCAACCAAGATTTACGTTATGAGGATCGGGTGAATTTACACAATTTACCAACCTTATATGATGTGGCAAAATATATTGGGATGAAGTTACGAGAAGTCCAAGATGAGCATCGGGCGTACCTACAACGGGATGGCATCGATCACCAATGCACCCTACTACTGGCAGGACAAATTATGGGAGAAGATCCAGCTTCTTTTATGATTTATAGCCAAGGTAATTTTATCCAAGCCACTGAAGAAACACCATTTTTACAAATCGGTGAAACTAAATATGGTAAGCCAATTTTAGATCGAATTGTCAACTTTCAGACTTCGGTAGAAGCGGCAACTAAATGTGCTTTATTATCGATTGATTCAACTATGAAATCTAACATTTCCGTCGGACCACCGATTAATTTAATTGCCTATTATCGAGATAGTTTTGAGATTAAACATCGACTGCAACTAACTAGGGGTGATGCTTATTTGGTTAAAGTGCGTCATCTCTGGGAGAAAGCAATTCGTGAAGCCTTTGATAGTATGCCGTCTATTGACTGGAGTTGAGCCGAGGAATTTTTGGGGCATGGGTTACAAATGACATCATGTAAATACTCTGTATAAGTACTTTGTACAAAGGCTTTGTAACACTTTGTAGTTAGATCTTGTCGTGAGACCTTATAGTTAGGCTGAGACCAGTTAGACCTGTTCTGGGGTGAAGCCTAACTGATGTTGGATTTCTGGCAAGTAATTATCTATGGCATTAATTACCTCCGCCAATGCCAAGACAAACTCGTTAATCTGACAGGTTTCTCCCAACAGTGATACCTGAAATCTAATACCACCATGAGCCGCCATACTAAACCCACCAAACTGGAACTTCTCATTTTTCCGTAACAGATAGAGCAATGTCTTTTCGTGGCGTACTTCCGTTTCCGTTAACCAAGCCCATAGGCGGATCATACTGCGATCTTCTAACCAAGGTGCAATCTCTATATGTAATTCAGAATGCAAGTCAGATGATGCCCCAAGTTGATTATCATCACCAGCAATCACTAAACTAATGCTGGGTGGTACAGCAGTAAAACTGAAACGATGGGGCTTTTTAGTTTTGAGAAACTGGGATTCCCTATGAGGATCACTATGATGATTATCAACTTGGTGAATCTGTTCTAGAAAATCAAGCACCTTAGCATAGCAAGTGGTTTGGGCTGTGGTTAGAGGTAGTGTGGTCATGGAATGGCAGGACGATAACTGGTCGGGCGTGGCTGTATCAATAGGAACGACAAGACATATCAAGACATCCTAAATCCAGATTTTACCAACACAAGCCCCCTGATTCCAATGGATCTGCGGCACATGTTAGGAATCGTTACTACTCCCCCAGATCCGAGCACCCATACTCCAGGATCTAGATCCTCGAATCTAGATCCCAGCCCTTAGCCCTGCCCCATAGCGGTGGTAATTGTCCATAGGTCAACTAATAGAAGGAAGATGGTTAAACATAAGAGAATTAAGTACATCCAAGGTTGAGCAAGGGGACGAACATCCCGCGTATCAATGGTAGTTTTGGTGTTGACATATGCCACAAGACGGGCAAATCCAGCAATGCGCATCGGTAACAGATAGGCTGCACCATTCCGACTGACAAAATAATAGACAATGCCCCCTTGACCAGTAACTCTGGGTTTTAGGGCAGTAATATCACTCCATGCTAAAGTCCATCCCTTACGCAGTAACCATTTCACCCATAGGGGATAGGTAACCGTTATACCATTCTCATTAACTAGAACCTGTTCGCTGAGGACTCCGAACAATCCCACAAAACCAATCCCAATTCCAACCCATAGCCAAGTTCCTGTAATCGGCGCATGGGTCAGATCAGCCAAAAAAGGCAGTGGTATAGTCAGCGCTATATATAAACTCAGTAATGTCAGGCGAACGATTACCGAAATATTAAACCTATGGGAAGTGTTATTTAAAGTGTTATTTAAAATGTCTGGGGATTGGGAAGTCATGGTATGAATTGCAGAATAACTAGGGGCAGAATAATTAGGGAATGATTGCAGTGAATATTTTCTAGGAAGTACTAGAAAGTAAAAATACAGCTATGCAAACGGTCCTATTACAGTTTTATTATAGTTGCAATGATAATTGGGTGATGCCCTAACAACTTGTCTAACAGCTTGTCTGACAACTTACCTAATCACCTGCTCAATAATTCATCCCCCCAATAAATCACCTAATAACTACGGCGATAGGCAATGGGCATCCGCCAACCAGACCCGAAAGCCCTAGCGGTAATCTTTAATCCTGGTGCGGCTTGACGGCGTTTAAATTCCGCAATTTTGACCAAATGGACTACACGTTTCACAGTGTCTTTGTCATAACCTGCTTTGATTAATGCCGTAGCGCTGCGCCGCTGATCAATTAACTGGTGCAAAATATCATCTAAGATTTCATAGGGCGGTAAGGAATCCTGGTCGGTCTGATCGGGCTTCAGTTCAGCGCTAGGTGCTTTGGTGATAATGTGTTCGGGAATGATCATCTGGTCGGGGTGAGGCTTAATTTGTAAGGGAAGTTTCGTCTGATTTAACCAACGACATAAATCATAAACCCGTGTTTTGAATACATCAGCAATCACCGCCAAACCGCCATTCATATCACCGTACAGCGTACAATAACCGACGGACATTTCTGATTTATTCCCCGTTGAGAGCAGCAAATAGCCAAACTTGTTAGAAACTGCCATGAGAATACTGCCACGAATGCGGGATTGTAAATTCTCTTCGGTAATGTCACTATGACATCCCGTAAATAGTTCGGCTAAGCTGTGATCAAAAGCCGTCATCATTGGCGCAATGGGAACCGTTGTTGTTTGAATTTCGATGTATTCCGCCAAAAGCTCCGCATCGGTAATGGAATGAGTGGAACTATAGGGCGATGGCATGAGAATTCCTAAGACATTTTGCGGACCGAGAGCTTCTGCTGCAATTGCCGCCACCAGAGCCGAATCAATGCCACCGCTTAGACCTAACACAACCTTCTTAAACCCACATTTACGGGCATAGTCTCTCACCCCCAGAACTAAAGCGCCAAATATTTCGGCGTTTTCTGATTCCGGCGCAGGAACAATTAAAGCATTTTCTAGAATAGATTGATTTGGGTCATGATCTAGGGATTGATTTACAGGCGCATTGGGAATGACTGAGGGCAAATCCACTTGAATTACATAATTCTCGGTTTCAAAGGCAGCCCCCCGTAGCAGCAAATTCCCTGCTCCATCCCACACCATACTACAGCCGTCAAAAATCAAATCATCATTAGCACCAACTTGATTGACATACACCAGGGGCAAACCATGAGCCATTGCACTATGACGGAGCATATCTTCCCGCAGGTTCTGTTTCCCCACGGCATAGGGCGAAGCAGAAAGATTAATCAACAAATCCACTTCCTGGGCGACTAAATCTTGAACTGGATCGCTGGCATAGCTACGTTTGCCCCAAAATTTGGCATCATTCCAAGCATCTTCGCAAATGGTTACCCCAACACGCACAATTCGCGTACCAGCATCCTGCTCCGGCGCTGATATTTGAGAATGACTATTTCCTACATGAGATCTTTGAGGTTCCTTCATTGTGGAATGGGCATCAAGAATCCAACCACCTAAACTAAAGAAAGCACTGCCTGAACCAGGTTCAAAATACCGATCCTCATCAAACACATCATAGGTAGGCAACAACTGCTTATGAAAAAGTTGCTTAACTTTCCCGCCATGCAACAATGCAGCGCTATTAAACAACGGCTTGCCACCCGCCTGATCTGCCGCTGGATTCACCGTAACCACCCCAACCAATACCATGATATTCTGTGCCAAGGACGGCAACATAATGTATTGCAACTCATGGTAAATATCTTCGGCTAAACGTTCTAGAGATTCTCTCATTTCGGCAATGAAACCATCATCTAGGAGTAAATCCCTCGGCGGATAACCACATAGAGACAATTCTGGTGTAACAATTAACTTTGCTCCCTTAGTCACTAGTTCAATTACCGCCTGCCGAATTTGCCAAGCATTACCCACTAAATCACCAACAATCGGATTACATTGGGCAATACCAATATTAATGGAGTAACTCATAGAATTTAGAAATAATTTAGAAGGAGAGATGATTCAGAAGGAGAGATGATTTAGATACGTTGACAGATCGAAAGCAAGGTCTAAGAGGATATAGAATATACCTGTTCAAATACTCAGGGAAATTCATTTTATTCAGTTAAATCGTACAGCAATAGATTTTCTCAGCATCAGCCTAAACAATCCCACACAAAACCATAAAAACTCCGTAAAAATATGTCGGCGACAGTACACTTGTCCGTTGTAATCCCAATTTTCAACGAAGCAGAAAATATCCCTATTCTATACCAGCGCCTAACTAAAGTAGTTCAGGATTTATGTAATGGATTATTATCCGGTGATTTGAGTTACGAATTAATTTTTATTGATGATGGCAGTCAAGATCAAAGCCGAAATCTTCTGCAAGAAATTATTACACAGGATCATCATACTCGATTATTAGGTTTTAGTCGCAACTTTGGGCATCAAGTGGCGGTAACGGCAGGTTTAAACCATGCCCACGGTGCAGTAACTATTATTATGGATAGCGATTTACAAGATCCTCCGGAACTCATTCCCCAACTATATCAACAGTGGCAGGAAGGATTCAAAATTGTTTATGCCCAACGCGCCAAACGGGAAAATGAACCCTTAAGTAAGATTCTCTTTGCTTTTGTTTACTATCGACTCCTAAATCATCTTTCCGAAATTCCGATCCCCGTTGATACTGGAGATTTTTGTTTATTAGATCGCCAAGTTGTGGAAACCCTAAACCGTTTGCCGGAGCGCCATCGGTATATTCGAGGTTTACGTTCTTGGACTGGGTTCAAACAAACGGAAGTCATTTTTGAACGTCCTAATCGAGCAGCGGGAGAACCCAAATATACTGTCATGAAATCCTTAGCCCTAGCCCTTGATGGTCTGGTTTCTTTTTCTAAAGTTCCCCTTCGGTTAGCGACTTGGCTGGGTTTCTTCGCTGGCATATTTGCTTTTGGGATGGCAAGTTTAGTAATTTACTGGCGCTTTTTCACTTCTTCGCCGCTGGTGGGTTCCGCAACTATTTTGGTGGGATTATTCTTTTTGGGAGCAGTGCAATTAATTACTATCGGCATTCTAGGAGAATACATTGGCAGAATTTATGAAGAAGTGAAGCAGCGCCCTTTGTATATCCTTGATGTGATGGCGGGGTTTGAACCTAGAAGTTTTGATGCTAGATCCGAGCTTAAATTGAATCCTCAAAACATTACAAACATTAAAAATATTACAGATTTTACAGAGATTAAAAACACTGAAGGAGAAGCCAAGGTCTAATTTTAGAATTGAATTAGCACTTTCCTTGGCACCTTTTTAACTGAATATGAGCGAAGTTATAGGATAAGCCTGATGAGGAAGTATCATCTTAAGACTTCTGCTAAGCTAAACCCCTCACCCATAGGAACTAGCTCCATCCCAAATGGTATTCAAAAATAGTATTCAAACAGCATTGATCAGACGGTTTAGACAGTCTTTGAACATTGTCTAGATGGTACTTGAACGGTACTTGAATGCTATTTTTTGAATACTATTTAAGGTTCATGTAGTTTATCAGAAAAATGGGTTTAAAACCCCGTGCTTCTGGGACGGCTTTTCTTGGTTTTGAATATACTGTTTAAGAATTTCCAAAGGCGCACCACCAATAGAAGAAACAAAATAGCTTGGACTCCATAGTGCATCCTTTCCATAGGGCTTAGTATAGCCAGCTTGACCATATCTTCGGCTTGAGACACCTTTTAAAGCGTTGACTATTTGGGACACGGACAACTTAGGCGGGTACTTAATCAAAGCGTGGATATGATCCGCCTCACCATTAAGAGCTAGGACTGACGTTGTATTTTGGCTTGAAACGAGTAATACATTTTTTCTCAAAATCTGCCCTACTTGTCTTAATCCTTTCAACCCAGTGAATCCTAGCATCTGGATTTTCTTCTAAAAGAGTCGTTTTTTTGTGATGATTACCTACGAGGCGTTCATACAGGTTTTGAGCATTACCTATATAGATAACGGTTTCACCACTCATAACAAAATAAACACATGAAACTTGTTGAACCATTTGCCATTTACACAAAGGAACCGATGGCAGTAAATAAGGGTTTATCGTTTCTGGCTTGATCCTTTTGGGGTTTACCTTTCCCTCCAACGATCTAACAAAACCCCGAACAACTTCAGTCTGAGTCCTACTTGTCGCTTCACAAAATTCTTGAAGAATCGCTAATTCTTCTTCTGGTAATCTTATATTTAATGTTTCCATTGTACTGCAAAATGCGTTACAATTATTATAGCGTTAAAACAAGCAATGAAAGCTAGATATCAATACAGACTTTACCCAACTGACCAACAACGAAAGAGCCTAGCTCAATTGTTTGGTTGTGTTCGTGTGGTCTGGAATGACGCTGTAGCATTTTGTAAGGCTTCTGGTAAAGCAATTGCCTTTAACAAGCTTTCAGCTATGCTTACTCAGTCCAAAAAGACTGAAGAGAGGCAATGGCTTAAAGATGTGTCGTCTTTACCTTTGCAACAATCTCTAAGATACTTAGATGTTGCCTATCGGAACTTTTTTAGTTCACTAAAAGGAAAGTGCAAAGGTAAAAGGTTGGATCTCCAAAATTCAAAAAGAAAACTAATAATCAATCTGCCGAGTTTACTAAAGCGACGTTTTCTCTTTCGGGTGATAGTGTCTATTTAGCCAAAATAGGAGATATTAAGCCAGTATGGTCTAGAAAACTACCATCAGAGCCTAGCTCTGTAACAGTGATTAAAGACTGTGCTAACCGATATTTTCTAAGCTTTGTAGTGGACATAGAACCAGAAAATATAGAGCCAATTAATCCATCAGTAGGAGTTGATTTAGGCATCAAAACTTTTGCTGTACTTAGTACGGGTGAAAAGTTTCAAAGCCCTGATTACTCCAAACTGGATAAAAAGGTTAGAAAGCTACAGCGTAAATTGGCAAGGCAATTTAAAGGCTCTAATAGACGGTACAAAACCCGTCTAAGGATTGCCAAAAAGCATAACAAAATCGCTGATACTAGAAACGACTTTTTGCATAAAGTCTCTACGGTCGTGGTACGCAAAAACCAAGCAATCACTTTAGAAGATCTTAATGTTTCTGGTATGGTGAAAAATCGCAAGCTTGCACGGGCAATTAGTCAGCAAGGATGGCGAGAATTTAGAACTCTTTGCGAAGCTAAGTCTGAAAAGTATGGCAGAACTTTCTCGATTGTTAGTCGATGGGAGCCTACCAGTCAGGTTTGCTCGCATTGTGGCTACCAATGGGGCAAGTTAGATCTCAGTATCAGATCTGTTACTTGCCTAAGTTGTGGGGCTACCCATGATCGCGATGAAAATGCTACTAAAAATATAGATAAAGTCGGGATAGGGAACTGCCACGACTCTAAACGAACGCGGAGAGACAATAAGACTACTTCGGTAGCAAGTCTCAGTGATGCGTTAATAATCACCGTCGCTTCAGCGCGGTGAGTGTTTCAATTGTAACCATTGCCGCAGTTTCAGGTAGACTACTGTGCAACGTGTGAGTGCTGTGTTAGGAAAACAATGAAGGCGAAATCTGGTTTAAATTCTGGGGCTGGCTTAAATCCTAAGACTGGTTTGCGTTCCAGTTGGATATCTGTCGGCTTTTTTGCGGTGTTTTTGCTTTGGCTGAGCATCACTGCGGTGGGGCAAGTTTTAGCCCTAAATCCAGACCCAGATCGCCAAGAACCCCATAACATTCTGCAACCTGTGGCAACAACTCCAGCGGCAACCCAGTTTTTACCGCGTCGTGCCCCTCTGGTAATCTCCACCCAAGCCCATCCCGACAATTTATTTTATGGCACCATAGGTCTAGTGGATCGTCCCCAACGGGAAGCCCTCAAGGAACTATGGGCAGATGTCCAAACCTATCTGAATGAGCACTGGCTCTTGGACTACACCGCTGATGTGCAGCCTTGGATCGGTCAAGAAATTACCCTTGCTGTAACTAATAGTGATCTAGACCAAGATCCCGCCAATGGTTGGCAACCTGGTTACTTACTCGCCATGCAAAGTAACGACACTGACCAAGCCAAAGCCAGCGTGAATAATTTTTGGCAAAGGTTAGCCACCGGTGGCGTGGACCTAGCCTTTGGACAAGCCCAAGGTATTCCCCTCACCTACGTTAAAACCCCAGATACTGACTCAGGCTCCCTCGGTCAATCCTTATCTAGCACGATCATTGGCGGCTATGTGCTGTTTGCTAATGATCCGATGGTTTTGCGTAATGCCATTCAAACCCTACAAGTACCATCCCTAGGGTTAACCAGTTGGGATATTTATCAAAAAGCTAACCAAAATTTAACCGAACCTAGTTTAGTTACTGCCTTTGTCAACCTCGATGAAGTAACTGCTTGGCGCGATGGTTCTATCAAAAACAAATCAACTCAAATCTTAGATCCTCTACCCAGCGGCGGCTTAGGCTTACGGTTCCATTGGGATAGCCAAGGCTTACACGCAGTGACCACCCTTGCCCATGACGAAACTGCTTCTCCCCTAGTCCCCAATTTAATCGGTAATTTAATCGGCAATGTAATCGCCACCACAGACCACACCAACAAAACCGATTCAACCCCTAAAACCAATCGCAAAACCTTATCCCCCAGCCCATTCAATGCTAATGACTTTGCCAGTAAGTTAGCCACCATTCCCAACCATAGCAACCTGTGGATCGGTCACAACCTCGCCCAAACCTTAAATATCCTGACTAGCAACGAATCTGACCCACTACAACAGCCCCTTCAGAAGCCACTTCAAGATATTTTCAACCAAACCCTCAAGCCTTTAATTAAAAACTGGGTTTTACCCATAGACCAGTCCACCCTGGCATGGGCAACCGAAGGTTATGGTTTAGCTGTGTTTCCGAAAGATCAGGCTAATTCTGTTGCAAAACCAAATGCCAACTACCGCCAAGCCAATACTGGGGACTGGTTGTTAATTGCCCAAAAAACTCCCACTGCCAAACCCGCCCTAGATTCCCTTGATGGATCAGCCCGCCATGATGCCCGATTGACCGTAGGAACCGTTGACTTTGCGGGACATCCCCTTACCCTCTGGACACAGTTTAATCGGTTACAACCCTCTGCATCGGGAACTACATCCGGTTCTATGGTGGCGGGAAATGTAGTGGCAGTTCATACCGAGATCGATGAACTAGTTTATTTTTCTAATTCTTTACCCGTGCTGCAAGCTGCTCTCCAAGGGGAACGCAACCTATTCAAACAGCCTGAATTTACAAATTTCGTTACCCATCAATATCACCCCCCCCAAACCTACGTTTATTTAGGGGAAAACGTCGATCTGCCTAGTTTGACAAAATATCTCGGTAAAACTTGGTTTAACCAGTCTTGGCAATTGCCCCCTGTTCTGACCGATGCAGTTAGCACCATAGGGTTTAGTTTGACCAACCAAGATCCCCAGCAACTGAGCGGCGAGGTTTTCTTCGGCACTGCCCAGCCCTAGGTCAGTGATTGCTTCAATACAACTAAGCAAACAAACTAACCACAACCAACCCCAAAAATAATTTGTTTAACCCCTTGCATTATTTATGGAGTGTGTTATATTTGTTTGGCTGAAGTGATTAAACCAACCGAAGCAACCCTACGACGC
>JBIKNH010000147.1:0-11409 GCA_044358815.1 Pseudanabaenaceae cyanobacterium
GTAAGCGATTTTCAATCCCCCAATGCAGGCGTATTGGGTCAAGAAACTGAGATGCATTGCCAGACAAATCAGAAATATAACCAAAAGACTCAAAACAATGCTGGTCATTACGCCAGCCCTCACGTTCAACATAAATCAAAGACTGTAGCGATGACCAATGTTTGCGTAAGTGAGGTGGGGCAGGATAAACCCAAACCCGACGGCGCACTCGACGACCATGGGATTTGTCAAACTCTTCGCCATAGCTAAGTGCGGTCGTAGTTTGGTGTAAATTGTCTAAAGTCTTGACCAGATTGGGCTGATTATTTTTGAGGGCAATCAAATAATGCTGTCCTTGCTCAGTTATTAATTTCACTGTATCTTTTTGGCAGTGCAAAGCATCCATTGTGTAACAGGCTGGCTGTCCTTTTAAGGTAGTAATCACTTGCTTAACTACTGCGATTTCGCTAATTTGCTTATTTTCGGATACCGCAAGGGCGATTACTTCTCCGGTTTCGTGGGTGAAAGCGGATACGGTACTGGTAAAGTTTTGCTCAGAGTCAGTCTGATTGGTCACAGTACATTTGATACTTTTGCCATCTATCGCCAGCCATTGTCCTGATGATGCTGTCTGGCTGTTTTGACACCAGTCGTTATACAGTTTTACGATTGGTTCAATTTCTACCCCCTGAATCACACGCCGAAAGGTCGAATATGACGGGATTCGGCTCTGGGGTGGTAGCTCTAGCATTGTTTGCAAGGTTTCCCAATGTTTCTCACAAAAATCAGCTAATGGGCGATATCCATGATAGCCACACAATACTCCCACCAAGGTTAAGCATATTACTAGCCACAGCGGATGGCGCTTTCCTTGACTTTGCCGATGGTCTGGGATCTGCTTTAATTGTTCTATAAACTTCATGGTCTGGTTTTGCTTTTTGCTTAGCTTTTACCAGACCATTTTTTACTATTTTCCCTTCTTCGTTTTCTCACTTTATGAAAATGAAACCACCCTGCTCTCCCAAAATGGGCGAGGGGAATAAGAAAGATATTCTACGCTCCTTCTCCCACCCTGGGATAACGGAATAAGAAAAATATTCTACTCCCCTTCTCCCGCCTTGGGAGAAGGGGTTGGGGGATGAGGGCACTTTGCGTAAGTCCTAAATTTAATACGTTGTTTAGGGTCATTGTCAGACAGGATGTCCGACCTACGAGCGATAAAGTCCAGTAGGGTGTATTAGCGTCGGCGTAACGCACAAATTTTGGACATTAGATATGATGGTGCGTTAAATTTCATTAACGCACCCTACAAGAACTGAGGGGGGCTAGGGGGGATCAATATCTTTACTAATCTTAACTAATCTTAAAATAATTTGAGTCAAATATATATTTGGTTGACTAGTATACAATAAATTTACTTTAAACCAGAATTTTAGAGTTTTTTAGGATTATTGGCAATGGCATAATCAGCTATAATGGGCGGAGTTAGCTGAATTTTTCTTGCTGGATGGATCTATGGCTAAAGCTAAGGGTAGCGCTAATAAGTCGGGGAATAGCGGTAAAAGTAAGGATGTAAATAACTATAGTCATGGGCAAGATCACCCCTTGCGTCCTGATATTGGTACGGAACCGCTGTTCAAAAAGAAAAAACCTCCGGCTACTTATCGCTATGATTCTTCGTTGGCTCCGGCTTTGGATTGGGATGATCAGCCGGCTCGGTTAAAAGCAGAACAGTTAATTCAACGGATTTTAGAAGCGGATGATTTGGCGCAGGCGCAGGCGGCAGCACAAGAACTGAAGGCTTTAGGGCGACCGTTTCTGAACTGGACGGGCAAGGCGGAACGGTTGTCTTTTGATGTGCCGACTTTGCCGCTGTTTGTCCATGAGAGGCTCTCTACTCGTGCCATTGTGGAAACTCTCAAGGGGCATCAGGCTAAGCCTAACCAGTTGGACTTGTTTAGTGATCCGCAGTGGTCGATTACGGATCAGATTTTGCGGGCTTATGAATATCATGACCGCTGGGTGAATCGGATGATTTTGGGGGATTCGTTGGTGGTGATGAATTCCCTAATGCAGTATGAGGGGATGGCGGGGCAAGTCCAAATGATTTATATGGACCCGCCCTATGGGGTCGAGTTTGGCAGTAATTTTCAGCCGTTTGTCCGCAAAAGAGATGTCAAACATAATGATGATGATGATTTGACCCGCGAACCGGAAATGGTGCAGGCTTATCGTGATACTTGGGAATTGGGGTTGCATTCCTATTTAACTTATTTGCGGGATCGGCTGCTTTTGGCGCGGGAGTTGCTGGCTGATAGCGGTAGTGTGTTTGTGCAAATCTCTGATGAAAATGTCCATCATGTTCGAGAGTTGATGGATGAGGTTTTTGGCGATAAAAATTTTATAGGAATAGTTACGCTCAAAAAAACACATCATCAAGAAAGTAGACTTTTGCCACTTGTCGCTGACTATATTATTTGGTATGCCAGAGATAAAAACTATGTCAAATTCCGTAATTATTATCAATTGAAAACACTTACTGATGTTGACTACAATAAATATCGGAAATTAGAAGAATCCAATGGCATCATACGCCTTTTAACTTCTGAAGAAAGGAATAATCCAGATCTGATTCCTATCGGTTGTAGACCTTTCAGGGACGATATTACTCTGACACAAGATGGAGAAAGTTCTGATGGGCAAATTCCATTTGAATTTAATGGTGAAACTTTCTATCCTGGCAGGGGTAGACACTGGAGGACTTCAATAGAAGGGCTAAAAAAATTAGCTCAAAAAAATAGAATTTCTGCTGGAAATAACAGACCTTTTTTTAAGGCTTTTTGGGATGATTTACCTTTTTCTCAAATGAATAATATTTGGTCTGATTTGGCAGGAGCACAAGATAAACTTTATGTAGTCCAAACTAATGAAAAAGCTATTCAACGCTGTATCTTAATGACCACAGATCCAGGCGATCTGGTAATGGATATAACCTGTGGCGGTGGCACAACCGCCTATGTCGCCGAGCAATGGGGTAGAAGGTGGATCACCTGTGACGTAAGCCGCGTTCCCATCGCCCTAGCTAGACAGCGACTTTTAACCGCCACATTCCCCTGGTACGAACTCAAAAACGGCAAATCCCCCGCCAACGGATTTGTTTACCAACGCAAACAGAACAGCAAAGGCGAAGAAATCGGCGGCATTGTGCCCCATATCGAGCTAAAAAACATTGCCAACAACGAACCACCCAAAATGGAAACATTAGTGGATCGTCCTGAAACAGACTCCAACATCGTCAGAGTTTGCAGCCCCTTCACCATTGAGGGCACAATTCCACCACCCGCAGACATGGCACTGGAACCCACCATCCCAGAACCCCCAGAAACCGAACCCGACTTTTCCTTCACCGGCAAAATGCTAGAAGTACTGCGGCAGTCACCCATATTACGGCTGCCCCAAAACCAAACCGTCACCTTCCAAAACCTGCGGCAACTCACCAAAAGCCAACACCTCACCGCCACCGCCACCGTAGACGGGCAACCCGTAGCATTCATTTTCGGACCCGAAAACGGCGCAATTGCCGAAAAAAGCGTTTACGAAGCCGCCCAAGAAGCCAAAAACCAATATCAGCACCTGTACGTGATTGGCTTTGCCATCGTCGCCAAAGCACGGCAATTTGTGGAACACTGCCACGAAACCATAGGCATTCCCGCCACCTACATCCAAGCCACCCCCGACCTCCTCATGGGGGACCTGCTTAAAAATATGAGAAGTTCCCAAATCTTTAGCGTTTGTGGCTTACCAGACATCACCATCACCCCCCTAGCCAACAACGAATACACCGTAGAACTCCTTGGACTAGACGTATTCGATCCCGTCACGATGCAAGCCAGCCACCAAAAAGGGAAAGACATCCCCGCATGGTTCCTAGACACCGACTATAACGGGTTATGTTTTTATGTCCGACAGGCATTCTTTCCCCGTACCAGCGCCTGGGACAGCCTCAAAAAAGCCCTCAAAGGCAGTTACGAAGACTCTGTTTGGGATCATCTCTCCGGCACAACCAGCGCTCCCTTTACCCCTGGCGAAAACCGCGAGATCGCCGTTAAAGTCATCGATGATCGCGGTAATGAATTATTAGTCGTGAAGGAATTACCGAAGTAATGAAAAAATTGTAGATACAGTTTTGTAAGGAGATAAGCGGACAAGATGTCCGTCCCACAGTTGTTTATTGATGTCTTGTAGGTCAGACATCTTGTCTGACAAGAACCCTAAATAATGCACCATCATTATTTCATTTGACTATAATTCCTATAAAAATATAACTTCTAATTTCTATGGAGGTTTAGGCAATGCCACAGATACCAGCCCAAATACCAATCCAACTGCCAGCCCAGCAGGAAGATCTAGGAGCAAAGTATTCAGCCACTCCCCAAATATCATTCAACGAATTTTTAGCCTTACCAGAAACCCAACCTGCCAGCGAATACATTGATGGTCAAATTGATCAAAAGCCAATGCCCCAGGGACAACACAGCACATTTCAAGCCGAAATCGTTACTTCCATCAATCTAATTAGCAAGCCACAAAAACTAGCCTTCGCCTTTCCTGAACTGCGCTGTAACTTTGGCAATATATCCCTAGTTCCAGACATTACCGTGATGCGCTGGGCAAACATTCCCTTCCTAGAAAACAAGCGCATCGCCAATCAAATTCTGACTCCTCCTGATTGGATCATTGAGATTCTTTCCCCCCATCAGTCCCCTTTACGACTCATGAACAAAATTAGTACCGCCATTACCAACGGTACAGAACTGGGCTGGCTCATCTCACCCGAACAGGATTTGATTATGGTTTATGAAGGCGATCAGTTTCCAGAAAAGAAATCGGGGGCAGACATTTTGCCTGTTTTAGACGTTTTAGATTGGCACATCACAGTAAATGACATATTCGATTTGCTGTATTTGACATAGAGATTACATTGATACGACCTACGCAACAACAAATTGCCCCTCATCCCCCAGCCCCTTACTCCCAAGCTGGGAGAAGGGGAGCAAGAGAAATAAAATATTAGTTTTTAGTTCTTCTGATTCCCCTCGCCCATTTTGGGAGAGGGGCTAGGGGTGAGGGTCTTAGAAAATTCTGCATCAGTCCTAATTTATTTATTTTTCCCATCATCCATTCCACTCCTCAATCTAACCCACCATGACCTACGAAGTCGAACAACCAATTCTCAATAACCCCTTTGACGAACCCAACCAATATTGGTTTATCAGACAAGGCTACACCCCAGAAAAGCGCTCCGGCAGAAGACCCGCCATTGCCTATCCCCCCAAAGACACCGACGTAGACTGGGACACCGGCGATCAGAGCGTTCTCAAAAAATCTTCCTATGAAGAATTTGCCCCTGGTTATACCATGACCCTAGTAAACCAACTCAGGGAAAAAGTCAAAGAATGGCGCGACGCAGACTATTCCGGAGCAACTAGAGTCACCAAAGAACTTCTAGAATACTGGTATCGCCAAGATCGAGCACAGCGGTTATTTTTTGCCCAAAAAGAAGCCGTCACTACGATTATTTTTTTACAAGAAGCCGACCCACACTTCCGACAAGGCATCAAAATTCCCCTCGACCAACCTCAAACCCCAGACCAGACCCTCAAGCAAACCATCCAAGCCTTTACCCGCTACGCCTGCAAAATGGCAACCGGTTCCGGCAAAACCACCGTCATGGCGATGTTAGCCGCCTGGTCAATTCTGAACAAAGTTACTTATCCCAGAGAGACCAAATTCTCTGACACCGTGCTAGTGGTCTGTCCCAATATCACCATCAAAAGCCGACTTCAAGAACTGATCCCCCATAATGGTGCAGGTTCCATATACCGCACCCGCGACATTGTACCGCCCCATTACATGGAATTACTACGACGGGGCAAAGTTCTCATTACCAATTGGCATATTTTCGAGAAACAAACTCCTGGCAACAACGACGCAGCCAAAGTAATTAAAACAGGCATCCTCACCAACACAACCAAAAGAATTAAAATAGGTGCTAAAAACGAAACCGCCCGAGGCATCAGATACTTAACCCTCGAAAGCCTACAGCAACAAGAACAAATAGGCGCGATTGAAGTTATCAAACGCTATACCGACAGCCAAGGCAATCTGATAGAAGTTAAGGTTAAAGAAAATTACTATGTAGAAAGTGATGCCGCTTGGATTAAACGCATTTTAACCAAAGAAATTGGCGACAAAGGCAACATCCTAGTTTTCAACGACGAAGCCCACCACGCCTATCGCATCGTCCCCAACGCCGCATCAGAAAAAACTGATCCCGAAGACGAACAAGAACTCTACGAAACCAAAGAAGCCACCATCTGGATCGAAGGTTTAGATCGCATCCACCAACATCGCAAAATTAATTTCTGTGTGGATCTTTCCGCCACCCCTTACTATCTCAAATCCGCCAACCAAAACACTAACAAACCCTTTGAATGGATTGTCAGTGACTTTAGCTTAATGGATGCCATCGAATCAGGCTTAGTCAAAATTCCGCAATTACCAGTCCGTGACACCACCGGAGCCGACATTAGCGACCTAGCCTATTTCAATATTTGGCAATCAATGCTCAAAAAAATGAACTCTAGCGAACGGGGTAAAGGAGTCAGTCCCAAACCCGAAGCGGTCTTAAAATATGTCCAACATCCCATTATTTTATTAGGGAAACAATGGGAAGAAGTAAACCGAGCCTGGTCAACCCAAGACGAACCAGAGATTCCCGTATTTATCATTGTCTGCAAAAATACCAAAATTGCGAAATGCCTATACGATTGGATTGCCGAAAACATCAAACCCGAATCCATTCCCCCCTGTGACCTCTTAGCTCTGCGTAATCATCATGACAACGGCACAGAAATAGTCAACACCATCAGAATAGATTCCAAAGTAGTAGAAGAACTCGAATCCGGCAACAGTAAAACCGATGAAACCAAATGGATGCGGTTCACCCTAGACACCATCGGTAAAAAATATTGGCACCGAGACAGCCAAGGTCGCGATATTTATCCCGAAGGATTTATTGAACTAGCCACCAAATTACACAAACCCATCCATCCCCCCGGACGTGATATTAAATGCGTTATTTCCGTCGGTATGTTAACCGAAGGCTGGGACTGCTGCACCGTCAAACAGATTATAGGCATTAGACCATTTCAATCCCAATTACTTTGTGAACAAGTAGTAGGCAGAGCTTTAAGACGAGTCTCTTATGATCTAGACCAAGACGAACAGAAATTTACCGAAGAAAGCGCTACTATTTTCGGCGTACCCTTTGAAGTGGTTCCCTTCAAGGCTAACCCTGCCGGAGTCAAACCTAAGCCCGAAGTGCGCTATCACGTCCATACCATTCCCCAAAAGCAAGCCTATCGCTTGGAATTTCCCATCGTCACAGGGTACACCCAAGCAGTACGCAACAAGGTAAACGTAGACTGGGAAAACATTGCGGGTTTAACTATCGATCCTTTTAATATTCCCCCCGAAGTTCAAGTAAAAAGCGCCGTTCACGATAACCAAGGTCGTCCTACCCTCTCTGGTCCCGGCAGATTAAAAGACATTAATCTCAATCCCTATCGGGCTGGTAAAAGATTTCAGGAACTGGTATTTCAACTAGCTGCCGCCCTAACTCAGAAATATTGCCAACCCGAAGCCTGCCAAGCCCCAGCCCATATTCTCTTTCCACAACTTGTGCAGATTTGCCATCGTTATCTTACCGAAAAAGTAACCGTAATTAAACCAAATGACATTCTTGATGTGTTTATTTCCCCTTACTATGGTTGGATGATTGAGAACCTCAGCGCTGCCATTCAACCAGACACCAGTGCCGGCGAAGCTCCAGAAATTCCCACCTATGATATTCCCAATGGTTCAACCGATAGTATTAGCTTCTTTACCAGTAAAACGATTCGAGAAGTCATTAAATGCCATTTAAACTGCGTGGTAGCCGACACAGGACAATGGGAACAGGCAGCAGCATATATCATCGATAATCATCCCGCCACCCAAGCCTTTGCGAAAAACGAAAGGTTAGGATTTTATATCCCTTACTACCACAACGACTCACCCCATGATTATTTACCGGACTTTATTATTCGCCTGAATACAGCACAGCCCAATTATTTAATCTTAGAAACCAAAGGCTACGACAAACTCAAAGAAGTTAAACAAGCCGCTGCCCATCGCTGGTGTAATGCCGTCAATGCCCTTGGTAAATGGGGACACTGGCAATATGTAATGACAGAATTACCCAGAGTAAAACCTACAATGGATCAAATTTGGCAAAATATCTCTGCTTAACTGAGTTGCTTAACTAATAAATAATTCAAATAAAAAATATAGCTTCGACTACTCTCAGCTAACTCGCAATGATGGCTGAGCGCAGTCGAAGCCTCTTCTACAAATTATTTCAAGCAACCATCATCAATCCCACATTCCTATGGGAAAACCTGAGGATATTCCGTCGGCTTCTGATATTTACCATCACAGGTTGCCTTAGCCTGAAAAGTCTTTAGAGCAAACTTCTCACCATCCCATTTATAGACCGCTCTCTGACCACAATCGCCCATCCCACGATATTTCGTCATCACCGTCAATTCCTTGGCATTAGCATCAAAGTTTAATAAACCCACCAAACCCTTTGATTTCGTTTTCGTGGGTTGCTTTGGGTCTTTCTCCATATCGAAACTATCAAAACTCAGAGCCATAGCAGTGGGTTTACCTTCTGGTTCGCTATACACTGCCAAACCATAGGCTGACTGATATGCCGCTGTAAAACAAGTCACTTTAACCACCACCTTACCATCACCTACAGCATAGGTACTGGCTTGGCGTTTGCCTTTCGCTGGATCGTTGGGATCACAAATCCCCAATTCCGTTTCATGGTCTAGAACATGGCGAATGGCAGCGCTACTGGTGGGCTGGTTGCCGCTGGCACTTTTTGCCGGAGCACCCTTAGTACTAGCGCGGTTTAAAAGCACCGTCAGCGGTTCAGTATTAGTCTTACCGCCAGGTTGCCCCACGCGCAACATTGGTTTATCCCCACCATCAGCAAACAAGTCTATGGCATAGGTATAGTCATCATTGCGAAATTCTACTGCATTACCTTTGATGGGATTATATTTCTCAGCAGTCAGATTCAGCCCTGGCGAACCATCCCGATTAAAACTACGATAATACCGAGGTTGATCCGGATTGTTGACATCGCCACAGATATATATCTTAAAATTAGCAGTCTCAGCATAGGCATAGATCCCACCAGTTTGGCGGCAGGTCACATCTCCTTCCAGTTCCTTGACATTACCTAGGCGGGGACCGTCACCACTTTTAGACGTAGCCACTTTAGAACTATCGGGGGCTGGACTTTTTTCGGCACCTTTCTCTGGGGTTTTCTCTGGGGTTTTAGTCGTTGAGGTCGCCGCCGGACTTCCCGATGATTTCCCCGCATCAGGATTCGAGTTAGATGATGGCACGTTACCACCGCAACCCGCCAACAAGCCGACACCTATGGTGCTGATGAGGGCACGGGTCGCCATTTTTGCCCATTGTTTCCCCATAGGTACGAAAAAATGAGTTGTAGTGCCAGCTAATCTGACCGCCCCAGATTTAACTTTCCCAGACTTAACGGCATGATTTTCCATAGTTTTACCTGAGTTTTACTTAATTTAATGGCAGATCTGCTTAGATTGACGCTGTAATTTAGTTAGAATAGTAAGCTGCAAATACTTGGCACAAATAACGGGCACAAATAACTGACGCGGCTAACGGGCATCAACACTGCTAAAAGTCAGTACCCTGTGTCAGCTAAATCTAATCCAAGTCTAGGTTTAAATTTAGGCTAGATTTCGATTAGATTGGTTCTAAATGTAGCTTGACTTTAGACTAACTACAAAGTTTCTATGGAGATTCTAGGCAGAACTTTTGATCAGTTCTCACCAGTAATTCGCCAGTGATTCAATAATACTTCCATCCTATCGGGGGGCAAATTCGATTTATCTAAATCCATACATAAAAATTAATAGTTGTCAATTAGAACCACGAACAAGCATTACTAATTATTCCTTAGGAATTAAACTCCATGTCCCAAATGCCCCAAATTGATGATATTACAGCGTTAAAAAACATTTTAACTGATTTGCTCAGTACAGACTTTCAAGATGTAATACATGACGCACATCATTCCAACAATTTTGATTTGTTTTTTCGCTCCCTTGCTGCTATTGAAAAACTGCAACAAATCAAGACTAAACGAGCCGACTGGAAACTAATTACTAGTTTTTTGGAAGACATGGCAAAGGCAATTGAAGTATTTCAACCCTATGAAAAAATCCGTAAAGTTAGTGTTTTTGGTTCCGCTCGATTGCCCGCTGACTCACCGGAATATGCCGCCGCCCAACAGTTTGCTCAACACATGACCGCCGCTGGATTTATGGTGATCACCGGAGCCGGAGGGGGCATTATGGCAGCCGCCAATCAAGGAGCAGGCTCAGATAATTCCTTTGGTCTAAATATTAGTTTGCCCTTTGAACAAAGTGCTAATGAATTTATTAGTGACACGGATCGGTTAATTAATTTCCGCTATTTCTTTACCCGCAAACTATGCTTTGTCAAAGAAAGTGATGCCATTGCTTTATTTCCTGGAGGATTCGGCACTCAGGATGAGTTTTTTGAATGTTTAACCCTTTGCCAAACGGGACGTACTACCCCTCGCCCTCTCATTTTAATTGATAGTCCCGATGGCAATTATTGGCGACAATGGGATGCTTATATGCAGTCACAATTGCGCGATAATCATTTAATTAATCCCCACGATCACAGTTTATATACTGTCACCAATGACATTGATTTAGCCTGTCAAACTATCATTTCTTTTTATCAGGTGTATCATTCTAGTCGCTGGGTCGGCGATACCCTTGTATTACGCCTAACTCAAGAGATTACTGATGCACATTTAGCCCGTCTCAATGAGAAATTTAACGACATTTTGATTAAGGGAGAAATCACTCGTTCTACTGCGCTACCGAAAGAAGTTAATGAGCCAGATATTTATCATTTGCCGCGCTTAATTATGCACTTTGATCGCCATAGTTTTGGTCGTTTCCAGGAGTTTATTTTTGCCCTAAATGACACCTGTGACAGTGGTAATCCAGTGTTATGTAAGCCTGCATATCGTTAATATGAAAACTCCTCCTGTTCTCTCTTTAATTAATTTTTTGCATCCTCAGCAATGGCAAATAGTCCAACAAGCTGCGACCATTGCCGCTGAGTTCAATTTGCGTTTGTTTGCGGTGGGGGGAATTGTCCGCGATGCCTTACTAGCAGATGCAGAATTGAGCCAAAATCCTCGTATTCCTATTACTAAAAACAAATTAATTACGG
>JBIKNH010000148.1:0-11397 GCA_044358815.1 Pseudanabaenaceae cyanobacterium
TGGATGCTGACTACCACCCAACGATAAAACCGTATCCCGATAGCGTCGTCCTGTTTCCTGAATTGCCGCTTCATTGTCCAAACCAACTTCCTCAAAAGCTGCAAAAGCATCAGCACTGAGAACCTCTGCCCATTTGTAGCTGTAATATCCAGCAGCATAACCACCCGCAAAAATATGCCCAAACGAACAAAGGAACTGATCCTCTGGTAGCGGTGGCATCACCATTGTTTTCTCTGCTAAGCGAGTGCGTACCTCAGCAGCAGAAGTGGTGGCAAGTTCTGGATCAGGGGTGGGGGTATAACGATGGTGCAATTCCAAATCAACTAACGCAAAATGCAATTGGCGCAGCAACATGGAACCGCTCATATAGTTCTTTGCCTCAATCAGCTTCTGGTAATAACTTTCCGGCAAAGTTTCCCCAGCTTCGTAATGTTGTGCCATTCCCATTAAAGCTTGGCGATCATAGCACCAGTTTTCCATAAACTGACTGGGTAATTCTACAGCATCCCATTCAATATTATTAATCCCAGCGGCTCCGGCAAAATCCACCTTCGTTAACATGTGCTGCAAACCGTGACCGAACTCATGAAATAGAGTATTTACTTCATTGAATGTCATCAGGCTGGGTTTTCCATCAACGGGCTGACTCTGATTACAGATTAAATATGCCACTGGCAAGCGCACTGTAGCGGTATTTTCTGCCTCTTGCCACACCTTAGCGCGACCGACACAATCATTCATCCATGCACCGCCGCGCTTTTCTGCTGGACGACTGTAGGGATCGAGATAGAACGAAGCAATTAGAGATTCCGTTTCGTCAAAAATCTCAAAATAACGTACATCCTCATGCCAAATTGGAGCCTTACCATCAGCCGCTACGATAGTTACACCAAACAGGCGCTTAATCAGAGCAAACAACCCTGATAATACCTGAGGGAATGGGAAATAGGGACGCAATTCTTCGGCAGTGAAATTAAACTTCGCTTCCCGTTGCCGTTCTGCCCAGAAAGTCGTATCCCAATGGGCTAACTCTTCCGTAAACCCTTGGCTAGCGGCAAAAGCTTTCAGTTCCGCTAAATCCTCTTGGGCAGCGGTATAACTGACTTGACGCAGTTCTTCCAACAGAGCCTCAGCCGCGTCAACAGAACCAGCCATTTTCCGCGCTAGACTCAATTCTGCATAACTGCCAAAACCGAGCAGAGCAGCTTTTTGTTGCCGAAGATAGAGAATCCGTTCCAAAACTTTACTATTATCATGGGAACCGCTGGCGGCACGGTTCACAAAGGCTTTATATAACTTCTCGCGCAAATCCCGTCGCTGACTATGCTGCATAAATGGCACATAGCTGGGATAGTCTAACGTAATACACCACGGACCATTTTCGGGAGTAGCATTAGGATCGCCGTCCAATCGCGCTGCCTGAGCCGCCAAACCTAATAAACTAGGGGGTAGTCCTGCCACTTCTGCCGGATCGGTCAGGGTCATGGTAAACAACTTCGTTGCATCCAAAACATTATTAGAGAAAGTGGTGGACAGTTCCGCCAATTCCATTTGGATTTCATTGAATTTTGTCTTTGCCTCACCGCTTAAACCCACACCGGACAATTCCGCATCACGAATCGCAGCGGTAACAATGCGCTGTTGGGCTGGATCCAGGGTTTCCCATTGGGCACTATTTTGGACCGTTTTATAAGCCTGATAAATACTCTGGCTCTGACTGAACCGATTATAAAATTCGATTACCTTCGGTTGAACTTCTTTATGGGCATCACGCAACTCTTGACTATTCTTGACGCTGAGCAAATGTTCCACACAGCCCCAACTCCAACCGATGCGCTCGGCAATCTTCTCTAATGGATCAACCACATCAGACCAAGCAGGATTCCCATTAGCGGCGAGGCTGGTTTCTAGATTCGTCAGGGCAATGTCAACCTCGCTAATAATGGCGGTGATGGCAGGGATGACGTGCTCAGGCAAAATATCAGGAAAAGGTGGCAACCCATGACCAATTAGTAAAGGGTTAGTCACTGAAGAGTTGGGGGATAAATTACCCATAGGATTTACGATGCTTACGGAGGTTACAGTAAAAAAATGACTATGAACTATGGTAATCGATCTAGGGGACCAGATGGGGCATTTGCTGCCTGTCAAATACCATTAGGATGATTAAATTAGTCTTATCAAATAAGAGGAAATAAGAACGAATTACTCTCTAATTACAAAGTTTTAATTGCAAAGTTTTAAGCATGAATTTCTAGTCATACTTAGTCACATTATTTATTTTGTTTGCACTTTATTTATAATTTTTTATTTATAATTTTATTTGCAATTTTATTTACACCGCCGAAAATTGAGACACTTTTCCCGATTGACTAGAGTTAGACCTTTTTTAGCATCTGCCACCAATGGCTCAATCATCACCGCTGCCTCTGGATGATTTTGGCGATAAATTACTCCATCATTGCGGATTTTTTGCAAGTGATTTTCAATTGTTTCTGGAGTCAACATCACACCAAAATCTGACGGCACATCTGCGGGACGATTCCCATTAGCCAGGATTACTTTTAGCACTAAATCACCAATTTCTGGTTGATAGTGTTGGTCATCATAGTAATACCGAGTGGGAGGTTGAGTATCATTTGTAGGCACAGGAACGGTATTTACAGAACTATAGCCACTAAAATCCCAAACTGTAATTTTTGTAGTAGTACTATTATTTTGATTTTCTTGATTAACTTTAGCAACTAGATTAGTTACATCTCGTTTTAACTGTTCAAAAGTACCAAAGTCACCGAAAGCGTAGCTCATTTCCAAATTGTAAGCATGAACTGGAGAAAAGAAAACATAAACCTTGGTATTATCTTGATGAGCTTGCCGCAGTAAATTATTTAAAATTGCGAGGTTTTTGGCGTAGTTATTTTTTTGACTCAATTTGATTTTATAGTCTAACTGACCGCGCAGAGATTGGCGAAAGAAATAGCCAGTACCACTAGTTCTCAAATCGCGAATAAAGCCCCGATCTAAATAAGCAAATGATGGCTTTTTCTGTTGCCAATTTGCTAAAAATGTTGTCCAAGACTGACCTAAAACCGCGCCATTCACCAAAGATGTCATGTAAATTTGCAGATGATTTCGGTCAGCAAAACCGGAATTACTAAAGTCAGAACGCCCCGCCACATCATCAAATAAAGCAGTATATTCCAAACCAATCACCACAGTATCAAGCTTCTGTTGTTTCCGTGCCAGTTGATACGCTTTATCAATTTCATACATATTAGCGCCTAAAATTGCGGCACTATAAACCTGATGATTCTGCCAGCTTTTGCTATCAGGAGAAATGCCGAACTGTGACCTAGAATTACCAAGAATAATTGCGTTATAACTAGCTTTAGTTAACTCTAAAGACTTAAACCTTCGCTGCCCCGATTCAGAAGATAAAGGCTTATCTTGATTGACTTTACTAATAGTTGTTGTGCCATATAAACGTAGTGGATCAATTACAAAATTAAAGCCACTCACTAAAGCAATGCCAGTTAAAGCAACCCAGAAATAAGTATTAACGTAGTGTTGATTCACTCGTAAATCTGGCTCTACTAAATCCTGCTTTTTGTCATCGTTATTAGAATCTTGATCAGACGATAAATTTGTTACAATTGGTTGCTCTGAAGTCTCTGATATAGCCTCAGAGTTGTCTAGATCTGGCGAGAAATTTTCTTCTGAATTAGTCATAGTCTTAACTATATATTGATTGCAAACTTACTAGAATTGAAAATAAATAAACTCGCTTTCCTGGGAGATAAAAAGAATTCCAACCAGAGTGATTAAAGCTGTAATAATTGCCCAAGTTTGAGTTGGTTGCCATTGCCAACGCTGCCAGAATTTAGCAATATTTTCCGATGATTCAAAGTGATGGGCAGCTTCAAAATGTAACGCAGGTTTGTATTTTGCAACCCATTCTTGGGTATTGGGAAAATAAAATGTTATTGCTAATAAAGGGAACAACCAAAGCACTAAAGACTTGAGGTTAGGCATGGTAATTGGTGCAATACCTCTGAACTGAACCCCTATAGTTTGTAGTCCACCCAAATACTTTTGTAAGGCAGTGGGTAAAGAAATACCATTAAAACCAAACATCCCCTGAATCATTGCCATTGCTGCTGCAAAATTAGCTGCTCGGAACCACACCCAAGCAATCGTCACTAACAGGAAAGTTAAACCAATACTAAACCATTTACCGAGTTTTGTATTACTAGTAAAGTCCTTCCCAGTGCGGCGACAAATCACTTGCCATGACCGGTGTAAAACCAACATCAAACCATGAATACCGCCCCAAATCACATAAGTCCAACCTGCACCATGCCATAGTCCACCTAATAGCATTGTGGTCATTAGATTGATCCCACGTCGCAATTCTCCCTTGCGATTACCGCCCAAAGGAATGTATAGATAATCCCGCAACCAGTTAGATAAAGTAATATGCCAACGCCGCCAAAAATCTGTGATGCTAGTTGCTTTGTAGGGAGAATTAAAGTTTAAAGGCAATTTTACCCCAAACATCCGAGATGCACCGATTGCCATATCAGAGTAACCAGAAAAGTCGAAATAAAGCTGTAAACTATAGGCTACAGCGCCGATCCAAGCTTCAGTAAAAGTAATTACGCCACCGTTGGCAGCAGCATCAAAAATTGGCGTGGCAAACGTGGCAATGTGATCGGCAAAAATGACTTTTTTGAATAATCCAGCGGCAAAAATAGTCAAGCCAATGGACATATCTTCGGGATTATATCGATAGATTTTCTGATCAGAAAACTGCTCCATGACATCTTTATGATGCACAATCGGACCCGCAATTAACTGGGGAAAAAATGATACAAATAAACAGTAACTTAAAAAGTCATTGTCTTTGAGATGATGACGATAACAATCAACTAAATAAGCCACTTGTTGAAATGTAAAGAAAGAAATGCCTAGGGGTAAAACAATTTTATTAAGAAATAACTGGGTGCCAATTAAACTGTTAGTGGTATCTACAAAGAAATTAGCGTATTTAAAGTAACCTAAAAGGACTAAATTAAGGGCAACCCCGCCAAATAAAACGAGCTTTCTTTGGTTTTCAATGGTGACTTTTTGCTCTAATACAATGCCAATGCCATAGTTAGCTAATTTAGAGAAAATAATCAACGCCAAATAAACGGGATTCCACCAACCGTAGAAAAATAACGATGTTAAAACTAGCCAAATTTTAGCCAATTTATACTGTCCTAATCGGCTTAAACCAAAAAACAGTAATAATGTAATTGGCAGAAACAATAAAATAAATTCGTGGGAATTAAATAACATAATTGCTCAGGTAAATTGTAAATATTGCTAATGTGTAAACTCTAAATTTATTAAATTTATGAACTATCTAAAAATAGCCTAATTTTCAAGATCTAGTTTTTGGAATGATATTGGATATTGTTGATATTTTTTAACTGCGATCTTAACTGCGATCTTCTACAGCCTATTACATTTTCAACTTACGTTTTACTTTAGCGATCACATTACGATAGGTCAATCCTAAAAGAGTTTTCAAATCAAGATTAGCTGTCAGTAATTCTAGAAAATCCTGCCTTTCCTGCATTGGCTCTAGTAAATGTTTAATATCACGAAAATCTTCAGCCCGCAATAAAGAACGTTGTACAATAATCCGCTCAAAATCTTGATTTAATGTCTGTTGTAATGCCTTATAACCAGGTTCATCATGGGTTAAATCGAGATAGGCGCGGGCAGCATCTTGGCGGATCACATACTCATCAATTGCCGTTTCCACACTGTAAATATATTGCCGCCGATATAAGCGCTGGGTAATCAGAAATTCCCCCACTGGTTCACGCCAGTACAATGTCGGATGACGTTGCGCCAAACTCATCACCAACCGCATATCCGCCACCCATGCACTGTTACCAAATTCATATCCCCCCAGCAAAGCATCACGATGGTAAACATGCCCCACCAGCGAACCGCATAAATTCCCCCGCCGCGCCGTCTCCGCCATAAAATCCGCTGAGGTCAGGAGCCGATTTTCGGGGAAAGCATACCGGATTAGCCGTTCTGTGTCACTAACGGTGTAATAAGCTGCCAAGATGAGCCGCACTTCAGGATAACTCGCAATTGCTTGATTAATTGTGGCGGCAGCATTGGGAAGCATCACATCTCCGGTGAATAGCCACTTCATCCAGGGCGCACCACTTTCTAGGAAATGCCTTACACAAAACTCCCAATTCCCCACCCGTCCCAAGTTTTCCGACTGAGTAATTACCTCAACCCCCTTACGGCGCAAAATGTCCCCAGAACCATCCTGAGAGCAATTATCTGAAGCGATGTAACGAAACCCTTCCACAAGTTGCAGTTCTTCGCACCACTGGGCACTGTTGTACAGGGGGATATATACGGAAATCATGAGTTATGGGTAATCGATCTAATGTCAAATCCCCTTGAACTTAATCTCAAATCTCTATAAAGTCAATCAGAATTTATAATTAAGATTTAGCAACAAATAGTAACGAGATTTAGAATCAAGACCCAAACGATTAAATTTGCCTATCACGATTTGAAATTAGTTTTTCATTGCTTCTAAAATTATAGTTATTTCAAATAATTCTGGGACAGTCTTGTAAGGAGATAAGCGGACAAGATGTCCGTCCCACCTTTATTGATGCTTTGTAGGTCAGACATCTTATCTGACAATAGCCCCAAATAACGTCACATTCTTAATTTGATTGACTATAATTCTCATTAACTGTTGTAATTAACTATGGTTAATTGCCTCTAAAATTCAGAAATCTCTGTAAATAAGCTTAAATATTCAAACAATAATATTTAAGAATATTCAAGCAATGAATACCTGATCCAACCATTCTTATATGTCATCTGTTTTGCTTCCTGCCGCTTCGCCAATTTTTCCCAAATGTCGCTTTGCCATTGTGGGGGATGTTCATGATCAATGGCAACCCGAACAGGACTATGCCGCCCTTACCCGTTTAGATGTAGATTTCGTTCTATTCGTCGGTGACTTCGGTAATGAAGCCCTAGATCTAGTCCGTACCATTGCCCAAATGCCTTTACCCAAAGCTCTGATTTTTGGGAATCACGATGCTTGGTATACCGCCACCGAAAGCGGTCGCCGCAAATGTCCCTACGATAAAACTCAAGAAGATCGAGTACAGGCACAAATGGACTTGGTGGGGGCTGCCCATGTGGGTTATGGCTACCTAGACTTACCTGAGTTTAACGTGTCCATTGTTGGTGGTAGACCCTTCAGTTGGGGCGGTCCCCAATGGAAACAAGAAGCGTTCTATCACCAAAGATTTGGAGTCCACGACTTTACCGAATCTGCCCAACACATTCTCAATGCCATTGAGCGCTGTCAATGTGAGCAAATCATTCTCTTAAGTCACAATGGTCCAAGCGGTTTAGGAAATACCGAAGATTCCATCTGTGGTAAAGATTGGAAAAAAACTGCGGGAGATTATGGTGACCCTGATCTGGCAATGGCTCTAGAACAATTTTATGCTCGTCAAACTTATACTGATCAAACCAGAAATCAGGATGGAAACAAGCATCGCAAAAATATTATTCTCAATACCTTTGGACACATGCACCACCAGTTACGCCTCCAACAAAAACAACGGCAACGACTGGTCATGAATCCTCAAAATACCATCTTCTTAAATGCCGCCTGTGTACCTCGGTTAGTGGCACAACCCGACGGCATCTATCGCAACTTCTCCATTGTGGAACTAGACCAAGGCAAAATAACCAGCGCCGCCCTAGTCTGGTTAGATCCTAATCTGGAAATATTCAGCCACGAAGTACTATTCACCAGCCACCACGATCACGGGGATCTTTTGGTATCTAGTAATTTCCTATCATAGGTCTGAAAATTTCCCGTCAAATTAGTTCCCTAATTTATAGTTGTTTAAAATAATTTGTAGAGGGAGTTTCGACTTCGCTCAGCCCTTGTTGTAAGCTAGCTGAGCGAAGTCGAAGCTGCATTTTTTATTTGAATTATCTATAACCCTATAACCTAGCCCTGCAACTGGAAAATAAAACTTACTTTGTCACCCTTACCCAAAGAAATCCGATCCCCTGGACGCAACCGATGGCGATTCCCTGGCGGCAGAGGCATATTATTAATGTAAGTCCCATTGGAACTGCCAGTATCTTCAAAATAGAATCCATCCCCCTCAAACCGAATATCAGCGTGAACCCGAGACACAATATCCGAATCAGGGAATCCAGACACATCAATATCGGGAGGAATGACATTATTCGGCTTGCCAATATGTACCACTGGCAAATTATGGGGTATCTCTAAAGGCACATTAGTTTGAACATGGAGTAAACTCGCAGAAATTGTCTGCAACTGAGTCTTTGCCATCGCCTCACCAGCCGCTAATTCTGGATTCACATTTGGCACTGGTATGGTATTTCCCGTCATACCTAAATCAGGATTAGCAGTTTCAAGATTAGCACTCACGGGATCAATGCCTACGGGATTAAGGCTGTCAGGATTCAGGGGTGGATCAATAGAGTTCATATTAATTTCTGTAGCTTCGTCAGGTTGAGCAGTGGGCGGAGTTAAGGGAATAGTTAGTTCCGTAATTGGAACACTACTAGCCACAGGGTTTTGCATCGCTGCACCAATCTGGTTCCCACAATGACCACAGAAACGTGCATCGACTTTCACTGGTGAGCCACAATGGGGGCAGGGCATCATTCCGCCACTGCTGGAGGCTTTGGGTAACTCAGTCATACACATCTCACAGTTGGTAGCACCATCTGGATTCATGTGAGTGCAGCTTGGACAGACAATCATAGAAATAAATCAATAAAGATGAAAAGATAAAGAGTGCAAATAAATAATGAAAATAAATCAAGAGCAACGGCAAGAAAACAGCACCAATCAATAACAGTGATTTTATCTGACCAGAGATTTGATCTGACCCAAAATAGTCAACGAAAGTGGCGGAACCATGCTTTTAGGGATAAACACCTGCATAAATCCTGAAGATGTTGACACACCAATGGTTTAATATGGGCAGTTCGTAGCTGTCTAACCGCCTGCTGCCTAGATTGATGTTTCCCTCATTTGCCATCATTGATGCGATCTTGAGGCATCTGCAACACAGTTTTGGACACAATGCGGGTTTTCTTTCGTTCTGTCTCGCTTAACATAGTGCCAGACTGCAACCGCGTGGCGTTTTGCTGAAGCACCGTAGCCGCGTTCTGATCGCCCATCTGTAATGCAGTCTTTGCCGCTGATTGTAACATTGTCGCTGCCCCAAGACTGTCTCCCTGCTGTAGTTTCTGTTCCGCCAGTTGGGTTTGACGATACTTACCTAAAGCTAAAACATGGGTGTACACCACCGGATCAGCTTGAGCCGTAAAGCTTTGTAACCATTGTCCTGCCACTGTCACCACAGGGGAATTTTGATGAGACAGCATTTGGGCAGGGTCATCATAGCGAATGTAAACCGATGCAATAGACTGCTCTATCAGATTACCAGCAAGATTACTAGCCCCTTGATTCGCCACATAAACATTTGCCAAAATGACCCGCTCTGTGTCATCCATCAAATCCCCCAACCGCACCACAATGGCATTACCTTCCATCGTGTAGTTTAGTTCGATAGTGTCTGGGGCAACTTGGGCAATGGGTTTCATCGCCGCAAGACTCACCCCAGGAGCCAATTCAATAATTAAATGGGCATTGGTTAGCCCCACCGACTGCGCCCGCCGCAGCAACTGCCCAAACGCCCTCATTGCCGCATCAGGGGAAGGAATATAAACCATACTGCCCCCCCCAGCATCAGCAATCTGTTCCAAAATATCTTGGTTCCAGTTATCACCAAACCCCAAAGTATGGAGTGTGATATTGTACTCTGCGGCTAATTGGGCAAACTGGACGGAGCGCTCATTACTGCCATGTTCGTTCTCGCCATCAGTCAGCAGGAAAGCTTGACTGACCGACCCATCCCGCGCCTTATTTAATTCCTGAAATGACAACTTAATCGCATCATCAATGCAAGTCCCCCCCGATGCCTTGAGGCGGTTAATGCTCTTGCAAATGCCATCCTGATTAGCCGCAGACTGATTAGGTACAATCACACTAGCCTTGTGGTCAAACCCAATCACACTTACATAATCCGTTGGCTCCATTTGTTCAATCAAAGAAACCGCCGCCTGACGGACTGTATTTAATGGTGTCCCCCCCATAGAGCCGCTGTGATCCAAAATCAGACAGAGATTTAAAGGCGCATCACTACCGTTTTGGCGGGGGTGTGATGAAACCATAAAAGCAATTTGACGCTGATTTACCCCTTGGCGGGCATCTAAATTAGGGTCACTCAGTCGGCAAGATAAGTTCACTCGCATAAGTTCACTCGTACAAATTCACTCGCATAGGTTTACTTGCATAGGCTCTGTCATACTAATTTCTGCCATACCAATTGAAGTCAATTAGAGGTTAATTAGTCGGCGGCAACTAGTCGAGACTGATTTTTAAAATTTCGCAGGATTTAGCTAAAACTTCATCGGGATCGAAGGGCTTAGTCATATAAATATCAGCCCCAACCTCTTTACCTCTGGCTTTATCAAATTCCTGTCCTTTCGCCGTCAGCATAATGATATATACCGTATCCATTTTTAGCTCATGCTTCACCTGATGGCAAACATCAAAACCATTCAGTTTAGGCATCATCACATCTAAAAATACCAGATCAGGCTTTTCAGCGGTAATCACTTCCAAAGCCTCAGCACCATTTTCAGCGGTCAATAAAACCACATCGGCATCTTCTAGCTCCTCAAGGGTCTGCTCTAGAAGCATCCGAATATGTGGCTCATCATCAACAATCAATACTTTTTGCGTCATAGGAAAATTTAATGAAGGGACAGGGAAAATACTAAAATGGCTCGCCAATCGAACTGCTAAATAACCTAGCCCAATAATTCAGCCCAATAGTTTAGCTAAATAATTCAGCTAAACAATCTAACTAAGTAACCAGAAATAACAACCAGACCAACGCACCATAATCTCCAACCAAATCCAAAATCTAGGGTGATTTTGCCGTTATTTTCCCCTCTTGCATGAAAAATTTGCCCTCTATTTCCCTGATTGAAAAACCGTATTTAGTTCCTTTGGCTCGCTTAAATTGAGTTGTTCAAATCTATCATTGTAGGTAAATGTTATCACAGGTTATCACAGGTCACTTCCCTTACCAATCCCTGACCAATGGTTTCACCTATGATCCAGTCTTCAATCAACGAAAAATATTGATGATAAATTCTGATGATTTAGTCAAAACGAATCCAATCAATTCAACCAAAATAGTAAGACAAATAAACTCAATTAAT
>JBIKNH010000149.1:0-11383 GCA_044358815.1 Pseudanabaenaceae cyanobacterium
TTAATTTTTTCAAATTGATAATGATTTATATTTACATTTTGCAGGGCACGACTACAAGCAAAAATATTTCCCTCTTGAACAATAGCACTAGTATCTTTATAACTTCCCATAGGGACATTAAAAGCACCTTTACTATTAACGCGATATAAGCCATTGTAGCAGGTTTTGTTTAAGTAAATAAAACGCGCTGCCACATCCAGAGGAGACTGTAAATTATGCTGACTACGAATTTGATAATAATACTCTTTACTATGATTAGCTTGATGTTGTTTTAGTCTTTCAATTAGTTCTTGAGGATTATCTCGAACTGTTATATAAGTCAAAACTAATTCTAAGTTGGTATCAGATAAATTAGCATTGATTAACCCACTTGCTCTAGATTGAAGCGCAAAAAACAACGCCCCACCACCTAGAAAAGGCTCATAGTAGCTGTTAACTTGAGGGTCAAACTTTGGGGGAAGATGTGCAATTAATTCAGGCATTAATGCACGCTTCCCACCGACCCACTTTACAAAAGGGGTAGCAATACTATCAGTCGAAATCAGAGTTTGAGTTACCATCGAAAACTTATAGAAAACAGGAGCTAGGTCGCTTCATCTAGGCTGCTATGAAAAGATTGACATAATCAAGATGGAAATTTTTAGCCTAAATCTCCACAGCGCCCAGGGATTTTAGCTTATCACTTTGAGCACTAGACAAACCCATCGCATCCTTAATATTCAACCCTTCATAGGGGCGTGGCTCCCGCAAAACCTTACTAAAATTAACCTGGTCTAAATCCCAAATCCGTAAAGTTTCGTCCCGGCTGCCACTGACCAAAAGATTACCATTGCGGGCAAAAGCTAACGAAGACACCGCCCCTGTATGACCTTCTAAGGACTTCACCAGCGCACCGGTGCTGACATTCCATAACTTGATCGTTGCATGATCCGTACTGGTTGCTAGCAGTTCACCCGTGCCATTGACTGCCATTGCACTGATACCCGCCCCAACATTAACAATCTGCGTCAAGCCTTGGCTAGAGTCTTCGGGGGATGACTGACAATCCCACAAGACCACCGTTTCACCAATGACGCTGAAAAACTGTCCACTAACCACAGGGTGGGGCAACAGCGCTGTGACTGGTCCCTCCAATCCCGACCATACTTTGACGCAATGGCTAGTAGCCAAATCCCAAAGGCGGATCGCTTTTTCCCGTCCGCCCGTAACTAGGTAGTCACTATTGGGTAAACAGGTCATACTCAAAACCGCCCCACTATGTCCTTCTAGTTGACGCACCCGCGCACCGGTTTCCACATCCCAAATCGAGAGTAATTTATCAGTTGCTCCAGTGATTAACCACTTACCGTCATGGGTAAAAGCCAAACACCGAGGCAACACCGGATGATGCATCCAAGAATGTAGACAATTACCTAAGCCAATGTCCCACAACTTGACCGAGCAATCATCACTACAACTCGCTAGATACCGCCCACAGGGACTGAAGTGAATCGCCCGTACATTGTCGCCATGCCCTTTGAGCATTCGGATACAAATGCCCCGCTGACCATGCCATAACCGAATCACTGAATCATTGCCCCCGCTGGCGATCACCCCACCTTCAGGATGAAACATCACGGCACTCACTGTATTGTCATAGCCTTGAAGAATCTGTAACTGTTGACCGGAGCTAATGTCCCACATATCAAACAGGTAATTATTCTCTGGCTGGCTGGTTTGGGGTGCAAAATTATTCCGCACCGTCGCCGAAGACCACGAGCGCCCCAAATGTCCTTGGAAAGTCCGTACACATAAGCCAGTTTGGGTCTCCCAGAGTTTGACCATTTCATCGCCACTACTGGTAGCCAAAATCGGTTGGGTGGGATGAAACGCCACCGACCGTACCCAATGGTTATGCCCAATCAAGGTATTAGTGCATTGCCCTGATTGAATATCCCAGAGGCGAATCGTGCGATCACCGCTGCCACTAGCCAACGTTGTACCATCACGGCTAAAGCTGACCGCAAATACCATATGTTCATGCCCTGTCAGAGTGCGTAAACATTTACCTGTAGCGACATTCCAGAGACAAATATTTTTATCTTCGCTGCCACTGGCTAATACATTGTCATTGTGGCTAAAGCTCACACTAGAAACCGTGTCTTCGTGGGCAGATAAAACCCGTAAACAAGACCCATTTGCCGCATCCCAGAGCCGGATCGTCGTGTCTTGGCTACCACTGGCGAGGATCGTACCAGAATGATTAAACACTAGGGACTGGACCATATCCTCATGACCTTCTAGGGTAGCGATTAACATCCCCAGATCTAAGTCCCAAATCCGAATCATCCGATCAGCGTGACCACTGGCAAGGAGAATCCCCTCAGGATGAAATGCCACTGAGGGCACTGTGCCAATGAATCCACTGAAAGTACGAATACATTCCCCTGTGTGCAAATCCCAAATCTTTATGGACTGATCCACACTGCTAGAAGCCAACAGTCGCCCATCAGGACTAAATGCCACAGATACTACCCAGCCCGTGTGACCTTTGATGATCAGCAATGGTTTACCGTCACGCACCCGCCACAGGTGAATTTGTCCCCTCGTGTCACCAATAGACAACTGATGTCCGTCAGGGCTGAAGGTCACCGACAGAGCGCCTCCCATATTTTCCGCAAATACTGTCTTGACCAGATCACACTTACTGAAATTAACGTTATGGAGCTTGACCTCTGGCAAATAGGCTTGGCGAATTGTCAAATTAGAAAAATCTAGATCCTTGAGGTCTAAACCTAAATGCCAAAACAAATTCAGAATATTTCCCGCGCCATAGCTGGGCAGAGCCTTAGCCGTCATTTCGGGGCGTAGTTCCCTGACCCGTAAATCTTCGAGCAAATTAATCAACTGCTGGGCAATTTCCTGTTTGTTACCAAAATGGGTCATTAGTTTTGACACCAAAGGCTCCATAATTTGCCGCACCTGTCCCTGTCGCAAATAGTCCTTTGCTGTTGCTTTGATTACCGCATAGTGCCGCAAATAAAATAATTGCTTGTTTAACTTAGCCTGAATCCCTGGTAATACCCCCAACGGTTGTTCTTGGCTAATTTCGCGGTACAACTGATCCACTAGCTGCATGGTGACATATTCCATGACTACGGGCTGCTGGGTGAATCCCGCCAGGTTTTGCTCAATCAATGAACGCCGTTTCAGGGACCCCAAAGCTGTCATTAGTTCGCTTTGTTCTATGGTGGGTACGATGTCACTACGCAGATCGTTGGCTGACAGAGGATCACGGTTAATTGCTAACCAAATCATCACCTGTTTTTCTAAACCAGTGAGACGGCGGAATTGTTGATCCAACAGGCTACCAATGCCACTAAATACCAAAGTGCGCTGTTCTAAAAATCGGCTCACATTACCGGAAAACAGGTCCTTAATCGAACTAGCGGCAATTTTGAGGGCGAGGGGATTGCCTCGATACCATTCCACCAACCGATACAGATCGTTACCAATGCCCCGCAGTCCCTTGGCTTCTAAAACCCGTTGCGCCGCTTTGACATCTAAGCCAACCACTGGCAAGACCCGCACCGGCAAAATGTCCCCCTCTAACATTGCGACTTCTTCGGGCATTTCGCGACTGGTAATGACCAAACAGCTTTGATGGGACACTTCCCCCACCCGTTTGAGTAAAGTGCCATAGCCTTCATACCCTCGGCGATACATGCCGACATTTTCTTCCCCTTTGAGTACCGACTCGAAATTATCTAAGACCAGCAAACAGCGATACCGTTGTAAATACTCCAACAACCGCCCCACCAAGCTGTCTAAGTCGTTTTGCAGCAAGTTGTCCCGCTGCTGCGACAAAAAGTAAATGATATTAGTGAGTAACTCTTCGGGGGGCTTCGCGGTATTGAGCGATCGCCACACAACAAAATCAAACTGGTCCTCTAGGTTTTTGGCTAACTTCACCGACAGGGCTGTTTTACCCAAGCCCCCCATCCCCACCATTGCAATCAACCGGCAGCGGTCATCTTCGATCCAAGCAGCAAGGTTTTTTAGCTCCTCTTGCCGCCCATAAAAAACTGTTATGTCTACTACTTCGCCCCAGTCGCGCCGTTGGGAACCATCTTCCGTCACATCCACCTCTGTGATTTTCTGGGTGGGGGCGATGGTGCGGTATTGGCTCATTTGCCGCCGAATTACCGACTGGAGCGTATTTTTGGAAATTTTTTCATTAAATAACATGGTGAGCAAATGCCAAAGCCGATGACTCACCAATTTGATATAGCCTGCATCGTAGCCAGCTTCCTTAGCGATATCAGCATAGCTGCGACCCAGCCAAACACCCTCAAACACTGAGCGTTCAACACGGGTCAGGCTACGCTTATCTAGAATTAGCTCGACAAACGCCAGTGCCTCATCTGGGGACATAGGGTTGCTCTATAGGAAAAAGAAGATTTACTTGACAAAAACTGAAATTTAACGCTCGGGGGTAGGTGGTAAACCAGAGAATATAAACCAGAGAATATATTTAACTTAAGTCGGTCAAATACCTTGGCAAAATATCAAATCTAAATTATTCCAAATTGTTTGGGTTGAGATATCAACACCTTGGGACATCAGCCATAAAATCACCCAATAAAAAAATAACGATCAGCATATTGCGACTGATTGTGGTGATTTGTGATTATTTGTGAGGATTTGTGACTAAATTGATACAGTTTCAGGTTGATTGCAGTTAGGTTACATTGCACTCAGAGTATACGACAGAAATAATCATGAATAACTTTTAGTAACTTTTTGCTAACTTTTCCCTAAAACCCTTTGATTGTACTTTCTAGGGCTAGGGGCATCATGGGTCATAGGCGAAGCATGGACACTTTGCCTTGGGTATTCTAGACTGCCTCCTAATGTTCAAATAGTTTGTCAATCATTTAAACTTGCCGATTATTTTCTAAATTTCTCAATAGTGTTCAATTACTGTTCAAATTCTCTGGAAAACTCATCCCAAAACCATGAAAATTGCTTTAGTCCATGATTATTTAACCCAGCGGGGTGGTGCTGAAAGAGTTTTTGAACTAATTTGTCAGCATTTCCCTACGGGAGAGATTTACACATCCCTCTATAGTCCCGAAACTACGGTGGATTTAGGGGCGCGTGAGGTCCACACGACTTTTTTACAGCAGGTTCCTTTCGCCAAAAAATATTTTCGACTGTTTGCACCGTTTTATTTTGCCGCATTTCGCAGTTTAGATTTACGAGAATATGACTTAATTCTGAGTAGTAGTGCGAGTTTTGCCAAGGTGGTACGAAAACGTCCCGATGCTAAACACATTTGTTTTTGCCACAATGTAACGCGATTCCTTTGGGACACTGACACTTACCTACGGGAATATGACACATTTCGCCCCTATAGCTGGGTGCTAAATCAGGTGTTTGACTGGATGCGAACCCAAGATGTGCGCTATGCCCAAGAGCCAGACTTATATATTGCCAACTCGACGACGGTCCAGGGACGCATCGAAAAAATTTACCAACAGCCTGCGATCACGATTAATTACCCCATTGACACCAGCAGGTTTAGTTTCAGTGACCAAAAAGAAGATTTTTATTTAGCGGCTTCACGACTCCTGAGTTATAAAAGGATTGATATCATAGTCGAAGCATTCAACCGCTTGGGCTTGCCGTTGTATATTACGGGAGATGGACCCGAAATCGAAAAGCTCCGCGCTCAGGCTAAACCAAATATTCAGTTTTTGGGTTATGTCAGTGATAGCCACCGTTGCGAGTTACTGGCTAAAGCTAAAGGGGTAATTGTAGCTGCCCTCGAAGACTATGGCTTAGTGCCCGTAGAAGCTAATGCTAGTGGTACACCGGTTTTGAGTTATGGTGCTGGTGGTGTACTAGATACCCAAATCGATGGCGTAACTGGGGTATTCTTTGAGTCTCAAACGGCGGAGGCTTTGTGTGAGGCGGTGATGCGGGCGCAAACCATTTCTTGGGACTATCAACGCATCCATGAACACGCCGTCAGCAAATTTTCCGAGCAGACATTTTTTAGCAAGGTAGATCAGGTTTTGGCGGAGACCCTTGCTAAGTAAACTTTCGCTTCAGTAAAGTCATGCAGTACAGTCTGAGGTTAACTGGTAATTGGTTAATCGAAGATTGAAAAAGACTTAAGAAGATGGCGCAAGTTGTCTAAGCAGTTAGCAGGTATCTGAGCAGAAATTTACAGAAATTTTTTGGCTAAGCTTTTCTTGGTTGGTTTTAAGGAGTCAAGCAATGGTTAACACTACCCCCCCCAAGAGTCTGACGGCTCAAAGTGAATTTGGCTATAGTAAAATCTTTGGCATTTTGGTCCGGCGTAAGTGGTGGATTATCGGCTGTGTGTGTGTCGGCTTGGTGGGTGGCACGGTGGTCAATCTCCGGTCTAAACCCACGTACCGCAGCACAATGCAATTATTGGTGGAGTCTACCTATAGCTCACGGCAGCGGGGGGGCGGCGATACATCGACGGTGACTGATTCGACAATTCAGATCGACTACGGCACTCAACTCGCGATCATGCGTAGTTCGCAAATGTTTGAGCGAGCGGTGGAGATTCTCAAACCTAAATATCCTGGCATTACAACGGGAGATTTGTTTAATTCGTTAACTGTCGGTCAAGTTAGCCAAGGGCAAACCGCTACAAAAATCTTTCAGGTGGAATTTACGGGCAAAGATGCGGTACAAACCAGAGAGGTCTTACAAGCCTTCAAAAAGGTTTATCAAGAATATAATTTGACCCAACAGAAACAGCGGCTCACTAATGGTTTAAGTTTCATTGACGAGCAATTACCCATCGTTAAAAATAATATTACAGAAGCCACTAACTCCCTCGAAGAATTTCGCCGCAAACATAACCTATTTGATGCCCAACAGCGGGTTACGGAAGTTTCTAACGCCATTTCCACCATTGAACAGCAGAAACGCGCTAATCAAATTGAAACAGAGCAAATTAAAGCTAAAATCGCTACGTTAGAGAAAGATTTAGGTTTAAATAGTGAACAGGCGCTGCTATTTACGCGGTTGAATCAGTCGGGACGTTATCAAGCTGCTGCCGGAGAACTGCAAAAATCTGAGCTAGCTTTGTCCCAAGAGTCCACTCGATTTCGGGAAAATACACCTCTGATTGACACCCTAAAGGCTAGATTTGACCAAGCTCAAGCATTGGTAGAGCAAGAGCGGCTGCGGGTTTCCGGCAGTACTGCTCCGATCAAAGATGGTCCCAGTTGGAACTCCGATCAAGGAGGTACTTTAGATGTCAGTTTAGCAACCCAATTAGTGGAACTCCAAACTAGTTTAAATACTTTACGGAGTCGGCAGGAAGTATTATCTAATCAAGAAACCCAGTTAAGGGCAGAAATTGCGCGATTGCCCAAGTTGCTCACAGAATATGAAGCGTTGAAGCCTCGGTTACAGATTGAGCAGGAAACTTTGCAGAATTTGCTCAAAACCCGCCAACAGCTTAGCTTAGAAATTGCGAGAGGTGGTTTTGATTGGCAAGTAGTAGAAGAGCCGCGCATTGGTTTTGAGGAACCGCCCAACCATCGCCGGAATTTGTTATTGGGAATTGTGGCAGGTTTGTTTTTAGGAATTGGTATTGCGCTAGTACGGGATTTACAAGATGATACCGTACACAGTAGCGAAGAGTTTGGGCGACAAATGGATTTACCTTTGTTGGGAGTCACGCCTAAATTCACGGATTTTGAAGAATCACCCACGTTTGTATTGCCATTCTTTAAAGGACAAAAAGTCGCCCCCATAGTGGCTAATATTATTGAAGTAATTCGCTGGCAACCTTTCAGGGAATCTCTGGATTTAATTTACAAAAATATTGAACTATTGCGGGAAGAGTCGCCTTTAACTTCCCTTGTGGTCAGTTCTTCCCTGAGTGGTGAGGGTAAAAGCACGATGGCATTGGGTTTGGCGACCAGTGCAGCGCGGCTCCATCAGCGGGTTTTGTTAGTAGATGCTAATTTACGCAATCCAGTACTACATCGGTTATTACAGTTGCCGAATGATCGAGGGTTGTCTACGCTCTTGACCCAAAAGGATGCTCAATTAACTGATGTAGTGCAGTCTTCCAATGCCAATATTGACATTCTCACGGCGGGACCCATTCCTAATGATTCTGTCAGTTTACTCAGTTCCGAAGCCATGCGGCAATTTGTCCACCATGTGGAAACTCTCTATGATTTAGTAATTATCGACAGCACAGCGATTTTGGGCACAATTGAGGCAATTCAGATCGGTTCTATTTGTAATGGTATGTTATTAGTGGGACGAATTAATCTAGTCACTCGCAGTGATTTTAGTCAGACGATTAATCTATTGCAGAAGTTGAATGTGGTAGGTGTTGTGGCGAATGGAGTGGGTGATTTGCCTAGTTATATGCGTACCACTAGCAGCAAAAAGAATCAGAGTGCAGATAGTGATGAAGATGAAGATGAGGAGTAGATCCCCCCTAGCCCCCCTTTCTCAGGTGGATTTTTGGGGATCAAAAACCAGATTTGTCACACCCCTATCTAGATCGAGCAAAATGATGGCAGAATAGAAATAATTAACATTTTATTAAGTAAAAGCGCTGGCGTTATGGCTCCCCACTATCCGCCGCTGATGCTAGTGGACGGCTACAATGTCATCGGCTTATGGCACAGCTTGCAGTCAGTGCGTGACACCCTTGGTTTTGAAGCCGCCCGTGAGCAGCTTATTGAAACCGTCTATAATTACAGTGCTTTTCGTGGTTATCGCACCACATTGGTTTTTGATGCGTATATCCAGCCTACCCCGTCACGGCTCGAAAAGCTTAGCCCCAATCTTTCACTGTATTTCACGGAATTTCGCGAAACCGCTGATACATACATCGAGAAAACCTGTGGACAGTATTATCGGGACCCGATGCGTCATGTCAAACGTTTAATTGTGGTCACTTCGGATCGGGCACAACAACTAACCTCTGTGGGTTTTGGTGCTGAGTGGATGTCTGCCCAACTGTTTGAGGCAGAAGTGAACCAATCCCTGACAGCGGTGCGGCAACGTCTCAAGCAAAAAACTACCAACCACCGCCGGACTATTGGCAATCGCATTGATCCTAAAACCCGCGATCAACTGTCACAATGGCGTAACCGTTTGGGATAGAGTTGGGTGAATACTAGGTATCGTCAGTTTCAGGGGAGAGACTTTATTGGACTATGGTAATTTTTTGTTCGGTTTAAGGATAGAGCGTTTCGAGCATGGGGTGTATTAATGAAATACATCGTACTTTGTCTAATGTTTGAAACTTGGGCGTAACCCTGGTGCGAACCTGCTCTACATTTGCTAACAATCAATAGTTCTAATTTAAGTGTTAACGATCCCAAAGTTCAACTAACTAGCATAGATCTGAGTGTTCCACTATCACTCATCTATGAAAATGTTGAGTTTCAGGAATCCTAATCTCTTGTTTGCTGTGTCAAATAGTTGCTACATCAAACATTGAGTTGTTTTTGTGATCGTCCAATCACAGAAAGGTCTAGTTATCCATCAGGTCGGACATCTCAGAGAAATTTATAATTTAGATCAACAATCGCTTTTTCCTTATATAGAGATTATGCCCAAATCATTATTCCATCTAGGTTATAATAGCATCGAACCTAGATAAGCTTGTTACACTTCTATGAACAAACTAGCGGAAAAAATTCAAGAAATATCAAGTAACTGGAAAGGGTTTCCGAATCTAACAGAGGCAGGAAGATATGAACTTTTAACGCAGACCATATTTATCAACTCAGTTGAGCAAAGAGATTTGCAAGATCTTAAAGCGAATCCTCAAGATTCAACTTTATTAAGAAAAATATGGCAAGTATTCATTCATGAGATAACTCACTGGCTAGATCATACGAGTACATTGTGGGGACAAAGTAATCTTGTAACAATCTATAATGCATTTAATGCGTTTGAAGATGGTCAAGAAGAGGACTTTTGGAGAGTAATCAAACTTTTTTCAGAGAGTTCGAGAAACCATTTCGCAGATTATTATGAACTAGATGGTCCTGCAATAGAAAATAATAAATGGCGCAAACAGCCTTGGCATTATCAGTATTCTTGTGGTCTACAATACGGCAGTGATGGAAAGCCCCGTCTAGATCGCCCATTTATTACTACACGGTTTAGTAATTCTGATGGACTTATGATCAAACGAGTTCCTATGTCAATTGCTTCTCTACTAGAAACAACTGCCACGGCAGCCGAGTTACAAATAGAACAATTTGTTGTAGCCTTATCCCAAAAATATCTAAATGAAGATGAATTCTTGATAGAATCTCATCAACTTCGAAACAATTGGTTAGAGAAGATTTATAACCCACATTTAACTGTTTACTCAGTCTCTGCTCATTGTTTAGCAAATTCAATGAAGACTGAAGACATTTTTTTAGCTTATGAGTGTTCGTCAGCATTAGCCTCATTGTGCCTCAATCTTCCATCGCAAGCATTCGATATGTTAGGAACATCTTACATGGAAAGATTTTCTTCGGAGATTTATACAACAGTGAGAGAAAGAGCCTCCAAAATGATAGATTTACGGGATAGAGGTTTTGCTTTTTTTGTTCTTTCCCATTATGTTCCCAAAACAAAGTTTTTGAATGTTCTAGATTGGCTTGAAAGCACTGTTAAATCTGCTGGATTGCCGACTCTGGATGAACTTAATGAAATGGTAATTGATGAAATGAGTAACTTGGATCGGGAAATTCTAGATGGAGATCTAACATCCCGTTTAGAGAATCTGCTAAGTATTGGCAGAAAGAACTATAGGAAACGAGGTATTTATGGGAAGCATAAGCCATGTACTAACTCATTATTGTTAATGAAAAAAGATCTAAGCCTACCTCCGATTGTTCTTGGAGATGACAATATATTTGATGTGGAGTTATTCCATGGTAGTTCGCAATATTCACCCAATAGTATTGACGCATGGATTGACTATGTTTGGAAGCTTGAAAAAAGATTAAGAGAGTTCCAACGGGCTTGTATTACCTTATAAAACAGGACATCTAAACTAACTCTCACATCACCGACTCCCAAGGAATTGGCTGCTCCCCTAACCTTTCTGACTCAGCGATCGCCTCTAGAGCATCTTGCAAATCTAATTGATCTTCTAATTCCGTTTCTTCTAAAAAATCAACCAACTCTCTAGGCGTAGTATCCAGAATCTTGGCTAGTGTGAAAATTGAGATCTGCGGCGTGTCGTCAAAATAGAGTAAACCATGCAAATATTCGCGCTTTATAGTAGAATCAAATAAGAAGTAGAGGTTAATGTAGGAGAGAGAAATGACATACAGTATGGACTTAAGAGAAAGAGTAGTGGAGTATGTCAGAGGAG
>JBIKNH010000300.1:0-3198 GCA_044358815.1 Pseudanabaenaceae cyanobacterium
AGTTGCTTTTGTCACCCGTGAAATAGTAGATTATGCTCTGAGCGATTACGAACGATTAATCACCAAAGGTAAAGACAGCCAACTGCGTCAGAGTATAAGCGATAGAATACTTGCAACCGACAACACAATCCCCGATCATCATTTTCCATTAACCAACCTCCTCAACCTGTCATATAGCGAAACATCCCCAGACAATCGAGAACTTGCAGGTTATTTGCTGGAAGTAGAATCTATTTCTGAACAAAGAATAGGGAAAACGCCCTATTTGTTCACTCTTGGTAAAACCCTAGAATTAGCCACACAACAGCCGCACCAAGACCCGGCAAAAGCCGCATTTGAGCTATATCGTCGCTATCCAAATGCAATGATTTATCCTGCAACTAGCAAAAGAGAATTTGTGGAACGCATTGTCAATGAAACAGCAAGCGATAGATTAAATTTGATAACATTAGTATAATTACAGGAGAATAAAGTAATGTCTAACGATACTCTAAACCCCAATATTTATGCACTTCAGCAATCTGTGGTTATTGTTTTGTCGCAGGCTCAAAAGTTGATGAACTATGCCAGTCAAACATTGGAGACTCCAAACAGCAAGGATCGCCGATGTGCAGAACACGCTAAGAGTATCGAAAATGAAATTACTAAGGTCAAAAATTTAGAGCTACGCATGGCGATCGTTGCTCCGATGAAAGCGGGTAAGTCCACAATTATTAATGCGATCGTGGGGCAAGATATTTTGCCAAGTCGTACTCAAGCAATGACAACGCTACCGACTGAGATCGTTTTTTCCAAAGAAGTAACTGAACCGAAGTTAAAGCTGCGGTATGACGGCGCTGATACTTTTGATGTATTAAAGCGATCGTGGGAGAGTCTCAAGGGAAAGATAAAGCAAATTGGACTTAATCAAGCTAAGGAAAGCACGAAGGATTATCCTCATTTACAATATTTACTAGAAGATGTGGCTGGTAATCCAGAACTATCTTTTGCGCCAGAAGCATCGGGAACAGAACCTATCCAAATTGCTTTGACAAAGGTAAATGACCTTGTTCGGCTATGCAGCATTTTAGTGCCATCCGAAAATCCGCTCATGTCTTTGGTGTCTGTACCGCGCATTGAAGTATCTATTTCTGAAGCTCACGCAAGTCTCAAATTAGATGGGGTCGGCAAGTTGGTCTTTGTTGATACCCCAGGTCCAAATGAAGCAGGTGATCTCAAGCTTGATGATGTTGTCAAACGACAACTTAAGGCTAGTTCAATTATTTTATTGGTATTAGACTTTACCCAACTGAATACTGATGCATCAGAAAAAGTAAAGAGTGATGTTGATGAAGTCGCAAAAATCAAGGGGATTGAGAGTATTTACGTTTTGATCAATAAAATTGATATGCGTAATGAAGAAAAAGACATGACGAAAGAACAGGTTTTGGAATTTGTTAATAGCAAGTTTGGAATTGAAGCCAGTACAGATCGAGTGTTTGAGATTTCAGCTTCCCGTGCTGCTTATGCTTCTAATTTTTGGAATGAGAAGAAAAAAGGATTTACAAATCCCCAAGATATGAAAACATCAGATGCGCTTGGAGGGCAATACTACGGTGATTCTTGGCGCAAGAAATTCCAGAAAAAAGTTGATATGGCTGATATGGAAGAGGCTGCAACTGATGTATGGAGTGAATCAGGATTTGCTGAATTTTTAGAAAAAGCGATCGCGGCACTAATGGCACAAGCAGCCCCGCGTGTACTTTTCCAGGCTCTTTATGAGGTGCGCGAACGGTTAACGGCACTTCAAAACAGTATTAATCTTCAGAAAAATACTTTTGGTAAAGACATTCAGACATTACAGGGACAAATCGCTGCCTTAGAACATGATTTAACTGTTCTTGTAGATTGCCAAAATAAACTTAAATCTCAAGTCAATACTCTGGCTAAAAATCTAGAGAAAGAATTAACCAGTAGCCTCCGTAAGATGAAAGAAGAAAGTAGTGCAGAGTTTAAGAGGATTTTTGACAAGCGAGAGTCTGATCAAGCAGGATGGATGAAAAAGGTTTTTGGAGGATTGTTTGATATGGTTGAATCGTTTGGCGTTAAACAAGGGGCTAGTTCAACTGAATTTAACTCTCAAGCAGAAGCGAATAGATTCATTGAACAAGCAAATGCGTCAGCAAGAAATATTGTCAATGCTTTGATGATCGATGCCAGAGAAAATGCTTTAAAAAAAGTTACACAATCTCGCCAAAATATTGAATCTCTTATCAGAAAAGAGAGCCTGCCAGTTATTCGGCAAGCCCAAAGACGATTGGCACAAACATTCAATGTAAATCTACAGCTACCAGATATTTTGGGTAATGTTGAACTTGAACAAAATATTTCCTTAAATGTTAGTGCAAAATCGGATGTTAAGACAGTTTATGAAGCAGGTGAAATGGTTAAAGAGCGGAGGTGGTACACACTCGGACTTTGGGAACATAACAAAGAAGTTAAAGAAAGAATTTGGTACACATTGTGGCTTGTAGAGCATAACGACACTTCATCCACTGGTCAAACCGAATCCAGAAAAGATTGGGATGGGGTTACTCGTACATACGACGCTAAAGCAGTTGCAAAAAGTGAAACATTTTATAAGGTTTCGATTGATGAAATTACCAATTCCTTTAATCAATCAATCTCATCTGCGGTTGAAAAGGTGACGAGCCAGATTCTTAGCTATCTTCAGGACGATTTTCAATCTGGAATTGTCAGTTGTTTTGCCGAACTTGATCAGTTTTTAAAGAGCTATCAAGATGACCTAAAAAAATCAATTGAAGCAGGTAAACGATCAGCAGAAGATCGTGAAGCTTCGAGGCGTGCATTTGATTATATTTTGGATAAAAGCCCGCAACTAATAAATGATGTTGACACGCAAACAAGTTATGTGAAGCAACATTTACCAAAAACAAACCAATAATGGCAATTAGTGTAATTACAGGAAGGTTTCAACTAGCGATGTCCAGATCATTATGAAATATTGGATTCAATCAAACTCTATGACAAAACTAACCCTTGATTTACAAACCTCAGCCGAAGTATTAGGTACAACCCCAGATCATTTTTTAGCATGGCTACAAAGTGAACAACCTAATGGCATCATCACCTTAGACAATCAGCCCCAAGTATCTATCTTTACTCTTGCCCGTATCCTTGACACAACAGCCCAAGAGT
>JBIKNH010000150.1:0-11254 GCA_044358815.1 Pseudanabaenaceae cyanobacterium
GACCCTCATCATGGACAATGCGGCTTTTCATCGCAAAAATGTGATTCAAGACTTGGTGACGGCTGCCGGACACACAGTGTTATTTCTACCGAAATATTCGCCTGACTTCAACAAGATTGAGCATAACTTTGCTGCTCTGAAAAAGAGAAGAGCTTATGCTCATCAACATACATCTTTGGATTCTCTCATTGCACAATATGCTAATCTCATCCTCTAGTTCTTATTTGATTCTACTATATTCACAAATTGGCGCTGGCAATCCTTGCATTTGTGATTTTGTTTCCCATGACGGGTTGTGCCATTTTTGATAACTCTCTTAGACTTACAGTAAGGGCATTCTTGTTCCATAGTTTTTTCGGTTCAATTCCTGTCCTTTTTATATCATGCCCTCTTGATCACTATCCCTGCCAGTGACTCATATCTGATATGCATTCGATAGAGAATTTCATAGGCATTAACAGCGGGATTACTTTCAAGATAAATTTCCCGTAACCTGCCTTCGGGATCATTTTTAATGCTCTTCATTACATCACCACAAACAGCCTTGGTGGGTTTGTCAGCTAAACTGCGGTGGATTGCGCTACGGCTTCGCGATGAGTGGGTTTGACCATTTTCATCAATCAGATCTAGGAGTGTAGTTTCTTCGCCGTCTTCATTGATGGTAGTTCCATCAGCAATGATTTTTGTCCATCGTTCCTTTGGCTTGCCGGTCTTGGGATCGATTACAATCTTTCCTGTTTTAGGATCTTTAACCTTCTCCTTCTTATAATGCTTCTGGAGATAACGAATCTCAAGACGTTGGGAATCAGACGGAAGAGCATCATTCCTTAACCACCGTCGTGACTCATCAAGTTTTGGGCGCAAATAACTGTTGATCCAGATTGTCAAACACTCCATGAGTGAGGAACTCTGACCATACTTATTGATGTCAAAATCACGAAACTTGCGAGTAAACCATCGCCAGGTATTAGATAAAATCTCTTGCTCACTGTCTTAGACCCTTTCTAAGCGCCCTGACCACAGCATAACTTCAAATACAACGCTCGGATCTTGTGCCATTAGTACCGGAGCCTCACGACCCTGTAAAATTTTCCTAACTTTTCCTAGCTGCTGACGGTGCGACCCTGCAAAATTGTGATCACACATAAATTTAGCTTTAGACTGTCCCCAAGATCGGGCATTAGGTGGATCATTCACAACCAAAAGAGGTTGTAAATCTTGCTCACAGTGTAATTCATCAGCCATATTGCCTCACGTTTGGGTTGATAAAAGATAAAAATAAAACATAAAAATTAAAGGAGTAAAGATCCTCAAATTAGCCTTTAATTACAAGTCAGCAAGCCAAGGCTAATTTTTGGTAAACTGCAAAAAATTTTTTCGAGAATAGCGGATCAGTACTACCTAAAAGCTTTTCTAGCCCTTTTGCTGGATTTGTTCCCACAGCCAAGCTAGATCATCGGGCGTAGCTTTTTTTAGTAACACCTCCACACTACGCCGAAAATCAAAACTCACCCCCACCGGATCATCCATTGCCGCACGGTATAAATATTCAATCTGATTCACTTTCCCCGTATCGTCCCCAGTGGCTAAAACGTTACTCAGTCTGGGCATTGTTTCCATATCGATCAGATGGATTAGTTCATCAAGACAACGCTCAAATTGCCTCTGGGTCAGAGTGGCATCCTCTAAAGGCAACTCAACAGAGGCACAAACCTCACCATTATGAGGATCTATGGCAAATCGGAGTAATGGCTCAGTATAGCTAATATGCAGCAAGGTTTGATAAGCTACCCCTTTAAATATATGATTATTGAGATGACAGAGCGCTGGTGCAAGGAACTGGAGATATTCGCCGTTCTCTTTGAGGCAAATAAAAATCAATAACTTAGGAATATATGCAGTGCGAACTCCCGTTACCACAGTTTGCGAACCATGATCAATTTCATATTGCCACTGTCGCTGTTCTAAATATTGAGCAATTACCTCAAGATTCGTTGCCATGATTTTCTACCTCATTCTCCCTAAATCGGCTGTCCTAAAAAATACAGAGAAGAACTTCTAGAAAAATAAGTTTCAGAAACTCTCTCGTATATATCAGTCCAAATTCGCGATTTTTGGCGAAATTGAGGGTTTATTTTGGTGATTACAGGTAGTTAACCATTTCTGGTAGCGATGCCAATCAAGGAACAAATCAAATTTTCAAGTCACAACTCACAACTCGCCCGTGTAACCTCTGTCGCCAACAAGGCAAGTTATAAGCCAAGGAATGAATCTGATCCGGTTGTACCTGCCAAGCATTGGTACTACTAAATAGGAATGGTCGTAAGAATGGTCTGAAATCTAATTCCGTCGGTTTTAACCCTACACAACCCAATGCCCCAGTACTCATGGCTCGCCATAGTTCCAATGGTGTCAGTTGTCCAGAGCCTACTAATTTCTGCCATAACATCACCCATGCCACTTCCAAACCAGCGGCTCCAGCGGGGGCAGAGTCAAAGGGAACGGCTTTTTCTTCGTAAGTGTAAGGGGTATGGTCTACCGCAATGGCATCAATCGTGCCGTCTTTGATTCCCGCCACCAAAGCATCCCGATCCATCGCACTGCCCAAAGGCGGCATCAAGTGCAAGCTCGGATCATAACTATGCAAATCTTGATCGCAATAACATAAATGCGCCCAAGTCACACTAGCGGTAATGGGTAAACCAGCAGCTTTAGCTTGACGTAACAAAGCCACACTGCGGGCAGTAGAAATTCGCATCAGATGCACCGGACCATGATGGGGCTGGATTATTTCCAGTAATGCTGCGAGGGCACTGGTTTCAGCACTGACAGGCGCACCGGAATAACCATACTGCACACACCATTTACCGTCTCGCACCACGCCATCTCCCAAAATCTGCAAATCCTGGGCGAATAACATCAAGGGTTTGGCTAGAGGTTGCAAATAGTCTAGGGCACGTTGTACTAGGAGCAAATTCTGCAAAGGTTTTCCATCGGTAAAACCCAAAACGTGGGGCGAGAGTTCCGTGAGATCATTGAGTTGCTTTCCGGCGGTTTTATGGGTCAAAGCTCCCCAAGGTTTGAGGTGAGTTCGCCAACCCTTTGCTGAAGTTGGGCTATGGTGGGTCAGAAATTCTAACGCTCCCACATCGTCCAAAACAGGTTCCGTATGGGGTAAAATTCCCACCAGACCAAAACCACCCGCCCGTGCCGCCTGTTGAAAACTGTCTAGGGTTTCTCTGGACTCATAACCTGGTTCGCCACTGGTGCTGTATAAGTCCACCAACCCACTGCCCATAAACCAGTCTTGTCCATCAATAACTGTCGCCTCTGCTGGGATTTGCTGCGGATCTATCACCACTTGGATTTGGCGCAGTTGGTTAGGTTCTTGGGCAGAGACTAACAGATCCACTGTGGCATAATTTCCCCGCCACCGCTGATTTAACGCCGCTGGATCGACCCCAATGTCTAATCCCACATCCACAAAATTGATCCCTTGTAACAGTGTCACACCTTCAGGCAGCACACCCTCAGGCGATGATTTATCAGAGATGGGATGATCAGGTAAAGCCGATGGGGAAATCATAAATAACTGATAATGAGCTTGGGTAAAGGGTTTTCTGAGGAGTGGGCTAGGGATCATCTAACCACAAAGCAAAGCTGGTAAAGTAAACTTAAGCAAATCCTAACGAAGTAACCCTAGTCAATTAAACACTAGTAGATATACTTGCATTTTCCACTGCCCGAAATTTCTTACTGCATTTGTTGCTCTACAAGCTTGTTAGGGTTGATCCCAGAATTATCCAAAGACATCAACCGACTCATCAACCTGCGATGCCCTCTTAGCCCAATTAACTGAATGGCTTTACATATCTATTCTCAATTCAAGACTGAGTTACAGTCTCGACGCAAAGATATATTCACCAAAAGACTCACAGAAAGACCTCCAGAAAGATTCCATCGCCTGTTCTCATTCGTAAAATCCCATAACCGGAGGTGGCTTTTTAGTTTCGGTTTTTGGTCTGTAGTGGTTTTGATCAGCGCTTTTTTGACGGTATGGCTGACAATGGTATTTACTGTGATTGCTCAATTACCCAGCTATGCCCAAACGGAAGCAATTCTCAAACAAGAGATACCGCTTCAAGCGAAGCAATTACGGCTGACCTATCCACCACGCCAACATCAGACCACCAGTAATCGGATTTTCTTGATTGGTTCTGCGCCACCGGTGGGGGATGTGTTACTCAATGGTAAGCCCATTACCCGCAGTCCTAATGGTCATTTTGCCCCCAGTGTGCCCCTGACTATGGGTGTGAATCAGTTAGTTTTGCAATATCAGAATCAGTCCTTATTGATTAAAGTTGAACGCATTCCCAAACGGCTGCCATTACCGACCAAAGCAGGGTTTATTCCTGCGACGTTGTACCCTTTGAATAATATATCCCGACTACCGACGGAATCAATTTGTTTTGGCGCTACAGCTACTGCCAATGCAGAGGTGACCGTACAAATTGCGAATCGAACTCTTAAACTTTTACCGAAACGCGATCCAGTGCAATTGCCTGACAATAGCGCAGTTTTGACCAATGGTAGTCAGGAAATTGATCCCCTAGAAGGAGAATATAGTAACTGTGTTGGCTTAAGTTCTCTAATTAGTTCCCTAAATCAAAATAGTTCATCTTATAGTTTGCCGTTGGATTTAGGAAAACCCGTTTACAGAGTGCGTAAATCTGAGCCTAGTGGAGTAACTAGCGAACTTGTCCAAACCGCTGATGGTAAAATTGAAGTTCTTAATCCAGAACAATTGCCCGTTGGCGAAATTATCAGCGGTGAGGTAGACACCCGCACTGGTCCGAGTACCGACTATTCCCGATTAACTCCTTTGCCCCAACATACTCGATTCATTATCAACGGTAAAGAAGGGAATTGGGTGCGCTTAACTCAGGGTTTCTGGACTAGGGCAGGGGCAACTAAAGAATTACCGCCGAATACACCAACCCAAGCCGTAATCCGAGGAGCGCGGACCAAAACCCTCAACGATTGGACAGAATTACGGATTCCCTTAGCAGTACCAGTACCTTTCAGTTTATTGCAGCAAGAGAATACAATGCTGCTCACGCTCTATAATGCCACAGCCCAAACCGATACGATTTTAGCCAATGCTGACCCTGTACTAGCGGGTATTACTTGGCAGCAATCGGAACCGCATCAAGTGGTGTATCGCCTTAAGCTCAAATCCCCTCAGAGTTGGGGTTATAAGGTGCGTTACGAAGGAAAAGTTTTAGTGCTATCTCTCAAACATCCGCCCCGTCTACCTCAGGCACAACCTTCTGATCCGCAACCTCTCAAAGGCATTAAAATTCTCTTAGATGCTGGACATGGTGGACCAGAAGATAGCGGCGCAGTTAGCCCCACTGGGTATCCTGAAAAATCTGCCACCCTAATCACTACTTTATTAACTCGCCAAGCCCTGATCGAAAAAGGCGCAACGGTCATTCTCACACGGGATCGGGACGTAGATGTGGATTTACCCGAACGAGTCAATTTGATTAATCAAACGGAACCCACCCTCGCCCTCAGTCTCCATTACAATGCTTTGCCAGACAATGGCGACGCAGAGAACACCGTCGGTATGGGAACGTTCTGGTATCAGCCCCAAGCCCAGGGTTTAGCCGAATTTATCAACAGTCATCTGGTTAAGGAACTGAATCGCCCGAATTACGGTGTATTTTGGAATAATTTGGCGTTGACTCGTCCCACAGTGGCTCCCTCCATTTTGTTAGAATTTGGGTTTATGATTCATCCCACAGAATGGGAATGGATTGTGAATCCTCAGGAACAACAACGCCGCGCCCAAGCCTTAGCTGATGGTGTGACCCAGTGGCTCTATCAGACACGCTCTACCACATAAATTATAGATAATTCAAATAAAAATATAGCTTCGACTCCGCTCAGCTAACCTGCAACGATGGCTGAGCATAGTTGAAGCCACCTCTATAAATTATTTCAAACAACTATAATCTCGAATCAATTCCAAGCCAATCTCAAATTAATTCCAAACTAATTTCCAGAATAAATTCCCAGAATGAATCCTAACCATCCACAACAATTAGACCTAAACGAACTCTCTACCCTAGATAGGTTTCAGGGCTGTTTAATCGGTTTGGCGGTGGGGGATGCCGTCGGTACAACCGTTGAGTTTTCCCGTCGGGGTTCATTCCCTCTGGTGACGGATATGATTGGTGGCGGTCCATTTCGCCTTGCCCCAGGACAATGGACCGATGATACTTCTATGGCTTTGTGTTTAGCCACCAGTTTAGTTACCGTTGGCGATTTCGATCCCATTGATCAAATGAATCGATATTGTGACTGGTACGAAACCGGTTATCTCAGTAGTACTGGCAGATGTTTTGATATTGGGAATACCGTCCGCCAAGCCTTAAATCAATATCGCAGTTCAGGAGTGGCTTTCAGTGGCTCTACCCATCCCCAAGCTGCGGGTAATGGCTGCCTCATGCGTTTGGCTCCAATCCCCATGTTTTATTTCCCTGATCGCCAACGGGTACGCCACTTTGCTGCTGAAAGTTCTCGCACTACCCACGGCGCGACAGAATGCCTTGATGCTAGCTGGTTATTCGGTGATATGGTCTGCCAAGCCCTTGCTGGAGCCACTAAAACTGAGATCCTGTTTGACCATAATCTCGGAGAATCAGAAACGAACCTAGCGCCATCAATTCAGGCGATCGCCCAAGGCAACTACCGCCATAAAACCATTGACCAAATTAAAGGCAGCGGCTATGTGGTAGCCAGTCTGGAAGCGGCATTATGGTGTTTTTGGCAAACAGAAACCTATGAGCAAGCAGTTTTAGCCGCCACGAACCTCGGTGATGACGCTGACACCACTGCCGCGATTTGTGGCTCTTTAGCCGGAGCCTATTATGGAGTGCCAAATATCCCTCAATCTTGGCGGGAAAAACTGGCAATGGTTACCGAAATCACTGCCTTAGCTAATCAGTTACATCAATTCGCCACCACCCGATAGCGCAAAAATAAATAGCTATCCCGATGGTAGACCGACAAAAGTTTGAGCTTGGGCAAATGCGCGGTATCCCCCAGCCCAAAACCTGCTCCCGCCAAAATATTGCTATTGGCGATGCCCCCCACCAAACAAGGAGCCACAGTTAAAAATAATTCATCCACCAATCCTTCGGCAATCATGGCGTAATTGATCGTAGCGCCCCCTTCCACCAAAAGCCGTCTTATACCCCAACGCTGATATAACGCAGGCAGTGCCACAGCTAAACCCGTACCTAAATCCATTGATAATTCCGGTACAGCACAAACCTTAGCGTAGTTGAGCAACTCAGGATTAACTTTCGTGGCATTGGGGGCAATGATGAGCCGTTGATTTTCGCACCCCGCCAGATCACAACCCGCAAAACGTTCCCAAAAACGATGATTCAGAGGCAAAACTCCCGACTGGGTGACCACAATGCCCCAAGGTTGAGCCGCATGGGGTAAAGCATGGTCAAAATATTTCAATCTTTCCACCACTAAATCCGGTGGCAAAATGGGTGCAACGGGATCAGCCCGCAATGTTGCTGCCCCCACCATCACCCCATCCACCTGACACCGCAAATAACGCATCACGCGCCGATCTTCAGGGGAACTTAACCCCGTCATGGTTCCTTGGGTGGTGGTAGCCCGTCCGTCGGCACTGGCAATCATATTTATGATCACGTAGGGGCGCAGTCCGGCAACGGTAGACACTCCGGCATCGGGCAGATTCAATTCCTGAAAGCTATAAATCCCCAAGGGGGAATCATCGGACGGCTCCCCTGGTGCGGTGGCATAAAGTTTTTCTAACTTTTCTAACATGGCTCAATCCGACAGAAATCAGCCTACTCTTTGCGCCGCAATACCTGATCCATATCCTGCCCTGAGACATTTTCGAGGGTATGAATCACTGCTGACGCTGCTGCCATGATGTCCCGTTCTTCACCGCCCAAATATAACCGCCCAAAACTACCCACCGCCACAATTTCCAAAATATTGATCAGAGCAGCTTTTTCGGCTTCATTGGCAGCTAGGGCGGCGTAGGCAGCAGGTTCCACCTCTAAGATGTATAAAGTTTGTCCAGACAAGAGCATTTGCCCCCGCCGAAAGCGGTTGATTAACTGAGTCTGATGTGCGTCCACATTACGGATAATTTGGCTGGACAAAATTCGGGGCTTAATCCGCATTTCTTCGGTCATGCCCATCATTTCCAAAATGGCACGTCCCGCCGCTTGGGTTTCCCCCTGACTATTAGAGTGAATTTCCAGCAACCCATAGAGCCGTTCCACGATTTGCACCCCTGGACGGACAGAGGTAGACTTCAGCGCCACATCGGTAATGCGATTAATTTCAATCCCTGGAGAAATCTCAATCCAGAGGGACGTATCTCCTGGTAAGGGCAAAAATCCTTGGGCAACCGTACCCAAATAAGAAGCGTGCTGCCGTTGCAGGTTATCCAGATAAACGTAACTGCGTAACGTGATCCCCAAAACTTTTATATCCTTATCTCGTGGGCAATGGAACGGTCAGTGGCAACAGTGGGTAAGAACTAGCCTAACGACATTTTACTGTTTACTGTAACTAACAACGGTAATTAACCACAGTTTCTCGTCCTAATGCCAACGACTGGAACGCACAGGCATGGGTTCAACAGGCACAGCCAATTCTTTAAAAGGACATAAGCGGGTTTGTCCTGTGTAAACATTTGCCTGATAAACCAAAGCTTCATCGAGATTTAACGCCGTGAGCCAGCCGCTACGGGGATGATAAGCTCCAGTATCAATATCAACCCATCCCTTACCTAGCGCCAAATGTCCCGCTGGCACCCCTGGAAACACAAAAGTAATAGTGTGTCCCGTAATAATTAACTTATCGTCAAAATATGGCTCCGTGGAACTATGAAACTCTTCACGAATCCAACAAAATTCTGTGGCACTTTGTTCTTCAATGTCCAAACGGGGATCTAAACCCGCATGGACCAGCCAAGCATCCCCCAAATCCAGATATAGCGGTAAACTCCGCATCCATGCCAAGTGATCCGCCGGTAATTGATCGGTTCCGTAACTCTCTAGGGTGTTCGAGCCACCATTATGTAACCACCCACGCCATAAATTATGCGAGTCCACATGGGCATGAGCTTCTAGACACATCTGCTCATGGTTACCCCGCAGACAAGGATAACCATTGTCTTTGACCCAACTGACTACTTGAGCACTTTGGTCGCCCCGATCAATCAGATCTCCTAAAAAAAATAACTGATCGTCAGGTTGCGGTTTGATTTTTGCGACTAACAGCATTAGTGCTTCAAACTGCCCATGTACATCTCCAAAAATATAGCGACTCAAGGCTTTATTGTCCTTTGATTCCAAAATTGATGATGAAAGATGAAAACTGATTACGAATTTTTGATAAACTTGGTGAACTAGGAGCTAGTCAATAATTAGCGCAACTTCATACTTCTTGATAGTTTTTTCTTGATATTTTCTGTAACCCATGCAATGGGTGTATGCAATGATTTACTGACGGAATTACCCACTCAGATGTTCCAAAGAGGCATCCTGAAGCTAGGGAGTTTATCTAAAATCTGACTACACTACCCACATTTTACGGTCTGACATCCCCGATCTCAATTTTACGATAACAGTTTCCTAGTGAACATAGGGTTTTAAGTCAGCATTTTGACTGAGGAGCATTGCCAGACAAGATGTCTGACCTACGATTGATAAGGAAATGTGGAATGGACATCTTGTCCGTTGATCTGTCTCCTTTGTTGTCCCATACTTAACTGAAATAACTATAATCGCCCTTAACAAGAAACCCGCACTTCTAGCCTGAATTGGCTTAGTGGCGGGTCGGTTACAGTATTAATGCACCATTATTAATGCACCATTAATGCTGCTTATCAATGTCCGATAAAGCTCTATCAGGGCTTTGACTAGGACAGTCTATTTGACGTAATAAAAAGCAATTTCTTTGTCTTTTAGGGGGGCAAAACCAGCATCAATTAACTGTTGGTTGAGATCGGCTTGGGGGATGTGTTTTGCTCCAATGCGCACAATCCGAGAACGCATCGTATTGGTTACACCGCTGCGCTGCCGTCCAGCTTCTAGTCCCATCACCTGATGGTAAAGATTCAGTTTCAGGGGATCAATGGGAGAACCATCAAAGTCAATGCCCTTGGCGATCGCCACATCAATGGCATCGGCTCCAGTGGTATCACTAGGGGTATTTGGTGCAGTTGTAGACATATATCTTAAGATCTAGGTTGAAATTTAGGCTGAAATTTTCGCTCTGAGTCAGTTTGAGACTGATGGAATAACTGATGGGATAAGTTTAAGGATTAATACGCAACAGTTCCACTTCAAACACTAGGGTCGAATTAGCAGGGATTAAACCATTACCGACATCACGGTTACCATAGGCTAGATCCGGAGGTAATACCAAAATCCGCTTACCACCCACCTTCATCGTCGATAAACCTTCATCCCAACCACGAATTACCTGACCAGCGCCCAACTTGAACGTAAAAGGTGAACGGCGATCCACAGAGCTATCAAACTTCTTGCCATTGAGCAATGTACCAGTGTAGTGGACTACCACCCCTTGCCCTTGTAAAGGTACAGCACCATCACCTACTTTGAGGTCTTTGTAACGTAGTCCAGAGGGGGTCTGGGTAAAACTGGGATCAGTGGTGTAGTCAGTAGTCATAGATGGATCTGCCTCGGCAACAATTTGAACAGTTTGAACAGCGGCGGTGGTGGTAGGAGCAGATGTATTGGTAGAGTTAGCAGCGACGGACTTGCTGCCAACAAACTGCACCACAAAAATCAGGACCAATGCAGCTAGACTGATCCCAAAACTAATCAAGATTCCTTTCAAGACGAGTACTCCAACTTTATAGCTATTTTTGTAGATATTTTGCGGATGTTTTGCGGATATTTTTTGTAGATATTCTTCGGGTAGTTATAGATCCCGCTGTAATCTAGCACGGTGTCATCCCGCCGCGCTTGATTAGTAATATCACAAAGCAAATACTGCCAAATGGTTTTCCCAGTCGTTTGCCTAGGGCATTTACCTAGGGAGTGTCATCAAATAGGTAAAGTAAGGAGAGTAGTTTTGCAACAAATCAAAGACAATGACAACACGACGCTACGCATTGCGTGATGACCAATGGGAACGAGTCAAAGACCTATTACCA
>JBIKNH010000013.1:0-36833 GCA_044358815.1 Pseudanabaenaceae cyanobacterium
AATCAGAGCGCGAGTATCATATCCCCCTGATAGATTCAACGGCTTACCTAACAATTGCGATAGAGCAGTTGCTATTTCTTGCCGCAAGTGGATCGTTACCCCCATCGAACCAAATCCTTGTACATTGGAATGTCCCCGAATTGGCATGGTTCCTGCCCCTAATTTCCCAGCATTACCCGTCAACAGAGCAGTATTAGTAATGCTAATAATATTATCTACCCCATTAGCCTGCTGAGTTACACCCATTGCCCAAGCAAAGACCACCCGCTGACAATTCCCTATCATGGCTGCCGTCGCTTCAATTTCTTCTTGGGATAAACCACAGGTAGCAGTGATTTCCGACCAGTCAGTATTTTGGGCATAGTGAATCACCTCAGCAGCATTGTCCGTATAAGCAGACAGATAATCCCGATGAATTAAATTCTGTTCGATTAGGGATTTTTGCAATCCCACAAATAGCGCTACATCACTACCTGGAATCGGTTGCAGATAAAGGGTAGAAATATTGGAACCACCCCGCAATAGCGAATGAATCGGAAACGCCGGAGAAGCAAACTTTACTAAACCTACTTCAATTTGGGGATTGATAATAATTACCTTGCCACCCCTTTCCCGTAATTTGATTAACTCATTCATTAAACGGGGATGATTCGCTGGAGCATTGGAACCAATCAATACCACACAGTCACTATGGTCAAGGCTCTCTAAACTGACCATCGAAGTACCGGAACCAAACACTTGTTTTAGTCCCACGGTCGAAGCAGCATGGCATAAGTCCGAACAATCCGCCAAATTATTACTACCTAAACCACGGATCATTAACTGCAACAGAAACGCCGCTTCATTAGAAGAACGTCCCGAACTATAGGAAGCCACCCGCTCCGGCGCTTCCTGAAAAGCCTGGACAGCCAACTGATACACCTCTGTCCAAGTAATCCGCTCATAATGATCTGCCCCTGCCCGCCGCATTACCGGATAGCTCCAACGTCCCAAGCGATCACATTCCTGAGAATTGAGTTCCTGCAACTGCCCGATGGTATACCGACTAAAAAAATTCTCATCAATACCAGGCATTAACTCCGCTGTAATCGCCTCCACACTCTTCATACAGCGTTGGAGTTTTTCCCCCTGTTCATTGACAAACCCGCCCTTTTGTCCTCCAGTACCCCACGCACAAGCCAAACAAGCACTCTTGTGGTTTAGAGTCTGCCACAACTGCGGTCCTAACGGCGAAAGAGTTTGTTCTGCCCAGTATTGCAAAATCGGCATTCCTCCGCCCGCCGAGGGTAAAGCAGGATTAGTTTCCGGTGACACATGAGGATTATTCATAAACCGTAAAAATCACGAAAAAGTTACAAGGAAAAAAGTCAAACCTGTGTAGTCTGCGGTTCAACTACTTGACATACTGTCTTTCTTGGCTTAAATATTTTAGCTTCATTTTAATTTAACTTTAAACTCATAAAATATTTTGTTAAACTACTGAGCACCAGTGTCATAGTAATTTTTATTTTACGTTTATGGGATCATGTAATTACATAGAGAGTTACATTTGCACTGGTTAATTTCATTTGTTAACCATAGCACGGTCATAGAATTCGCTGAGGGGAGTTTTGTAAAGAATAATTCCTAATTATCCGAAGCCAGTACTAAGCCTTAAAAACATTACTTGTAGTCAAAATAAATATTACCCAATGCCATTGGTGAGTAATCGAATCAGACTTCATTGATGTTTGATAAAGGGGTGAGTTAAACCACAATCAGACAGCAAAAATAGGTGATTTAACTAACGTTTTGCTAATGTTTTATCACCGACTAAGTATATAAAAACAAATTCATAGCCTAGATTTAAAGACTCTTTAAGACTTATATTTACTCACTTTTGCGATCTTCCTAGTTGTTTTATCTTGTGAACAAACACGGGCTGGGGTGCAAACTGGTGTGAATTGGTTTGATGATTAGTTCTATTACTTTAAACGGCTGAAAATAGCTACCCTCAATTAATGAGATTATCCATAATAACTATTTCGATAACTGAGGATAAAAGTATTAAAACTTGGTTCAACTTTACTGATAGATCAATTCCAGATCATGGGTAGTTTAAGGATTAAAAAGCTAGTTGTCTGTTGTTTTCGCAATGACATCGCAAGTTAGAGCAGTATCTGTCAAAAGTTTCCGTCAAGAGTTATAGCGTGGAGTAAATCCAAGATTATGTGGCACCAGTTTAAAAGTCAGTCCGAGAACCATAGTCCAGAAAGCAAAAAGTTAAATAAACAGCAACTGAAGAAGGGATCAATATTTCGGCGGCTGGTAGCCACTACCCTCGCCTTTGCCGGAGCTACACAGTTAGCGCCCTATCTGGCTTTAGCCCAACTATTGACCCCCGCAGGGACTGACATCAAAAACCGTGCCACTGGGACATACACCGATCCCAATAACCCTAATACACCCTTGCCTGTAACTTCTAATGAGGTCACGGTGACGGTGCAAAAGGTTGCTGGTATTACCGTTAAACCCACCGATGAAGGGGTGGTGGATACCAACGGCGGCAGCGTCAACTTGAACGACCCGATGCAGTATAAGTTTTTGGTGAACAACACCGGTAACTACAACACCGACATCTTTATTCCTGCTCTCAATGACATTCTGGCAACCAACCTGAATAAAACCAGTGTGTCGCTGTTGATTGTGGATGCGACGGGGACCCCAGTGGCAGGGACAATCAATGGTGTTGCGGTAGCGGCAAACACACCATTTAGTCCGGCTAATGCCACGACAACGACTACAGTTAACAACATTCCTCCTGGTGGTGGGGTGAAGGTAATCGTTAACGGTACAGTTACCGCCTCCGTGTCTGGTACTCCCGTTGCCGTGCAGTTAGGGGATACTGGCACAAATAATAATGATCCCACCACCACCCAAAACCAACCGGATACTGGCACAGGCAGCGATGGGGCAGCCAATGCTAATGACATTCGCACCCTCAACCCCACTGGCGCGGTTAATCCACCAGTGAACGGCGAACGGGAAGCCGCCGCTAGTCAACAGGTCACCGTTGGTGTGCAAATTCAGCCCTTAGCCTTGGCTACGATACTGAAAAAGCGTGATGTTTATACCCCCAATACCCCTGCCACCACCGATGACACCATCACCTATCGTTTAGATATGCGGGTTGACGGGAGTATCGGTAACCCCAACTTTGTACCTGCACCTCTAGCTGGTACTGATATCTCCGTTGATGGCGCAACCGTTAACCGCATTTTAGTTTCAGATGCTATCCCCGCTAGTACGGTTTATGTGGCTAACTCAGCTACTGCCCCTGCGGGCTGGACAGTGGTTTACAGCACTACCACCATTACTGATAACAACACGAACGCTCTCAATGCGCTCTGGACCACCACCCAACCTGCGGCTAGTCAAGTGAAACGGGTAGGTTACATCTACACTGGGACACTGAATGCTAATAGCTCCACTGCCACCGATGCCAATGGTTTCCGGTTTACAGTGGTAACCAGTGGTTTACCGGCTGGGGGGGGCACGGTAGCCAACATTGCCCAGATTTTCGGTACCACTTCTGGAGTGGCTAACAGCCCCATTGTTTATGATGAATCTGGGGACCAAAATCCAAACAACTTCAGCGGTAATACCCCACCCAACAACAATCCCAACGGGACATTGTGGTCACCAGCCACTGACCCCACCGGAGCCGCCAGTGGTGTGGCTAATCCGACAACCCAAGGTACAGACAGCGGTAATGATAACAGCGGTAAAAACCCCGCAGATACTGGCGGCACTGGAACGTTAGCTTTTGGTGGTGAAGATAACATTATCTCTATTGGACCTTCCACCAGTATTTTGAATGGTCCTAACGCTTCCGCTGGTGCTGTAGGTCCCACTAATAATAACGACGACTTTACCAACCTATCCACAGGTTTAACGGCTGCCAATGCTGTGCCAGGTAGTGCTTTTGACCCCAATCTCATCACATTCAATAACACTTTCCAAAACACAGGAAATGGTAACCTTGACCGCGTAACCTTGTTGCCTTTGGCTCCGGCAGATCCCCGTGTACCTGCTAATCCTGGTTCACCACGTCAAAATACCGATATTCCTAACGGAACTACTGTTAGGTTGCAGGGTACAGTACCAGCAGATCCCGCTTTGGGTATTCCTCAGCGTGCCACACCTCAGACTTTTGATGTGACTTATACCTATGATTCCGCCACGGGCATATATGACATCACCGCTGGCACTGCCCCTAACTTATTTGGGATTAAACCAGGGGAACAGATCAACTACACTACCGCCGTTGATATTCCTGCGGTAGCGGCAAACCAAGCCTTATCAGCGGATCGTTTCAGTGCGACTAATGATGCCGACCGTGCAGGCTTCTCAATTCCGATTGTGGCATTCTCTGAAGATGGTAAAAATGTGGGCGCACCAGGTCCCGTCAGTGGTAGCGGGGTGGCAACACGACCATCGTTTAACTACGATCCTACAAAAAGCGCTGTAGACCCAGCCCAAGAAGACCCCATCTATAACATCACCATTGATCGGGTGTATACCGGATTTGTGCGCTTACTGAAGAAATCCCAAGTGATCAAGGGCACTGGTCCTGATGTACCAGGACCATCTGCGGTTCTAGACACCACCAGCAAACTAGGCGCGCCGGGTAACATCATCCGCTATGTGATCGAATATGTGAACTTCTCGACTCCAGCGACCCCAGGCTCTTCTGGTAATGGCACTTTAACCGCTGGCAACTTGGTGGTTTGTGACGATGGCGCTAATGCGACGGCTCCGTTTAACAACAACTGGTCAACGACCACGCTCCACGCCCTGGGAACAACGGCATTATCTGGTTCTACGGTCACATTCCATAATGGCGGTGATTGTGGTGCGAACATTGCCACCGGACAAATTGCCACTGCCACAGGCACGGGTGCATCGGTTTCCAGTGATCCAGCGGCAGCAACGGTAATCAGTCGTTATGTGAACAGTATCGGCACGCTCGTTCCAGCGGTTAATCCTAGTACTGCACAGGGACAATTGGAATTCCGTCGTTTGGTGAAGTAGCACTGAGAATTTAGTTGATGGTTCCCTTGATTCGGTGCATTTCTTCGGGCAAGGTGAACCATCACAAATCATTTTCCATTCATTTCCCATAAATTTCTATGCATAATCTGTTCGTCAGATGATTGGTGATTCTAAATTACTGCCGTCACTTCAGAATCAAACTGATATTTCGGACTAGTGATTGAAGAAAGATATAAGCAGCAAAGTACCAGCAATACATTGAGACACTGCCCTAGAAAATAAAAATATAATAAAAATATGAAAATCCGTATTATCACCACCCTAGCTTTAATTGGTTATGGTTTCCTGAGTGTTTGGGGTGATTTACCTAGCCAAGCCCGTAGCGATAGTAACGGCAATAGTTCCATTAGATCCGCTCAGGTTCCTTCGCTTAGTAATATCCGGTTAGCCCAAAAGGAAGCTAAGGATCTCGAACTAGTTTTAGTAGTGGAAAAAGAAGAAACCTACACCGATAGAGACGGCAAGTCTAAGGTGCGGTGGGTAGACTTGGGCAAACAGGGCACTGTGAGACCAGGGGAATTATTGCGCTACCGGATTCGCGTCAAGAATAATACCAGTCGTCCTTTGTCTAACATTCAGTTTAATCAACTGATTCCGGGCAACATGGTCTACTTATTGGAATCAGCAGAATTTAATGGAGCCAAAAACAAAATCACATTCAGCATTGATGGCGGCAGGATTTTCGTAGGACGACCCAGGGTAACCAAGGTAAAGCCAGGTGGTGGCGTAGAGTCGATGGATGCCCCAGCGAATCGTTACACCCATGTGCAGTGGTCTCTGGAAGAATCACTTCCCCCAGGCAAATTGGCTGAGGCGGTTTTTAAGGTGCGTGTCAAGTAATTTTTGAGGCAATAGGGAATGAAACATGGTTTGAGAATTGAAAAGCCACTATTGCCTGGGAATGCTCGATTAGGGACTAGTTACGAACTTCATAAGTAGTACTAATCACACTATCGCGCCTAGGTTTTGACTGAATTGATCTAACTAAGTTGATCTAACTAAATTGCTTTGACTGAGTTGATTTGAGCTAATTTTCAAGAGGAAAACACTGGTGAGACGGTTCCGCCCATCACAGCACCACCCCTATCAAAAAGTTCCGAGAAAGCGGCAACAGCGTTCTAAACTCTGGAGCCGAATCTTTTCGGTATTGGTGTTGATTTGGTTGTTTTTTGGGGGAATGTTTGCCGCGATTGCTCAGATTAATGTCAATAACTCAGTTAACCTCCAAAATACCGCTGGTTACACTTATAGAGATCCCGCTGGTCGTAGCTATGCCGGAACAACTAACAACCTAGACTTCCGTTATAGTCCTTTGGTTGATCCTGCGGGCAAAATTCTCAATTGTGCTGGACAGCCGTTTAATAGCTATGCCGGATTCAGGGTTTCGCTTTACGAAGCTTTGAATCCCATGGGAGATTTAGGCAACTTAGTTCCCTTAACTGCCACGAGTTTATTAGGTTCCCCTGGGGTAGCCAAGGGAGTCGCCCCAAATTTTACGAATACGAATCCTTTTAATCTCGATGGCAGTGGCACCGGAGGATTTAACTTCTTACTAGACCCAGCCAAAGGACAATTAGCGGAAGGCAAAATCTATGTCTTAGTAATTTCTAGTCCTAGTAATTTAGGTCTAGCTCAGCGGCGGATTCGGATTACTGTTGGACCAACCAATGCCCTAAATCAAGTAGCATTCGAGGCACGTTCCCTTGATGGTCGTCCGTTAACGGTCACAGGAGGGAACTTCTTTGAGCAGGGTACTTTAACCATTAGCTATGCTGCCCGTTTGGGTTTAGCCTTAGCTGATATTAATATCGGCGTAGATGTTTGCGAACAGACCGAAATTCAAATTGTCAAAACTGCGGATCGAGCTGCTGCGGAACCAGGCGATGTGGTGGCATATCGGATCGAAGTACGGAATTTTACCAATAGTCAACTGGATAAATTAGTCATCACCGATGCGTTGCCTTTAGGTGTGAGTATCATTCCGAATTCGGTTCGTGGCAGCATTGGCTCCACAAATATACCAGTGACATTGACCCAGAGCGGTAGTGACTTAACCCTAAGTGCCAATGGAACTGTACCAGCCCAAGCCCAAAATGTGCGCCTGCAAGTGGTATATGCCGCGATGGTTACCCCTGATGTGGTGCGAGGGGATGGACGCAATCGCGCCTTGGTTAGTGCCAGACGGTTAGACAATAACCAGACAGTACGAGACGGTCCAGCGGTATTTACCCTGAAAAGTCGCCCTGGGATTACTACGGACTGCGCCACCATCATTGGCAGAGTATTTGAAGATCGGAACTTTGACGGTGAGCAACAACCCAATGAGCCAGGCATTCCCAATGCGGTGGTGTTTATGGATGACGGTAATCGCATTGTTACCGATGCCAACGGTTTGTATTCCGTAATTAATGTTTTGCCGGGTAGTCGTTCTTTGGTTTTGGATTTCAGTTCGTTACCTGGATATACCCTCGCACCTAATTTGTACTTCATCGAGCGTAATAGTCAATCTCGGTTAGTGCGATTAGAGCCAGGTGGTTTATATCGGGCTAATTTTGCGGTCACCCCAGTATTTCGTGGCACTAATCCTAAAGGAGGCAAATCGTGAATTATCGCTCCATTGCCCTAGGGTTATGCGCCCTACAAATCACTTCTGGCATAGTACCAGGGGTAGCCTTAGCCAATGAAGTTTTGGCGCGATCGGCTGAGTCCCCAACCACCAATACACAAACCAATACACAAACCAGAGGACAAACCAATAAAGAAGAAAATATCCCCCAATCTGGTACTTTAATGGCGCAAAGTGCCACGTTCCAGAGTACTACAGGAACTACAGGCACTGCTGAAGCTCCTGTGGTTCCTACACCAGCGACAGTTCCTAACCCCAGTAGTAATTCCAGTAATAACTCTACTAACAATAGTTCAGTAGCCACTACGCCACCACCTCAAAATAATTCCAGTCGTCCGCCTCTGGATATTTTGACCCCCGCCGCCAACAGTGTGATGAATGATGGTTCAGTCACTGTGACGGTGCGTTATGGTTTGGGGATGCAAGTAGAACTGTCCGTTAATGGACGGAAAATCGATGCGAATCAAATCGGGCGCACCGAAACCGATACCCGTAATCAATTAGTCACTCAAACTTGGTATGGTGTGGTACTTCGTGATGGAGAAAACCTAATTGAAGTAATTGACAATGCTGGCAAAGTAGCGCGGACAGCGGTTCAAGTCAGAGGCGAACCAAAGTATATTCAATTACGCACCTTAGAAACTCGGATTCCTGCTGATGGTCGGACCACTGCTACCATTGAAGGGGAATTAATTGATATTAAAGGAAATCGGAGTAATCGTTCTGGTTCAGTAACTCTATCGACTACTGAGGGGGACTTGATTGGTGTGGATCAAAATCCCGATCAGCCAGGATTTCAGGTCAAAGTGGAACAGGGGCGATTTGTGGGCACGTTACGGGCGAGTACCAATTCCGGTAATGTAACGATCCGCGCCGTGAGGGATAAATTAGAAGGATTTACCCAAATTCAATTTGAAACTAATTTGCGTCCTTCTATTGCCACAGGGGTTTTAGAAATGCGTCTGGGGGCAAGGGGCACAGACTATTACCGGAGTTTTCGGGACTTTCTGCCCAGTGATCGCAATAACTCAACGCAACTTGATGTATATGGTGCAGCTTTTGCCAGTGGCAGGATTGGTGAATGGCTCTTTACTGGAGCTTATAATAATATTCGTTCTTTAAATCAAGACTGTAGCGGTAAAGCGCGGATTTATCGTGATGTGCAGTTCTGTGATCAAAATTATTCCGTTTATGGTGATAGTTCTCAAATTAGTGCGGTAACTCCCTCCTATAGTAGTGTTTATCTACGGATGGAACGGACTTCCCCCGTGCCCCAAGCTGGGATTGATTATGCCATGTGGGGGGATTTTAATACTCAAGAATTTAACTCAGTGGCGCAACAGTTTACTGGGATGAGTCGGCAATTTAACGGTTTTAAGACTAACTACAATTGGGGCAATCTGCAATTAACAGGTCTATATAGCAGCACGACGAGGGGCTTTCAACGGGATAATTTAGTACCTGATGGAACCAGCGGCTATTATTTCCTGACGAAACGGGGGTTGATGCCCGGCAGTGAAAGTTTAACCGTAGAAACCGCCGAGGTGACTCGTCCTGGGGATATTGTCCAATCCACCAAACTAGAACGGGGCAAGGACTACGATATCGATTATGAGCGGGGGACAATTTTATTCCGCCAGCCGTTCTTTCAAACAGAAGTTAGTTTGACGGGGCAGAATCTCTATCGTCGCATTGTAGTCACCTATGAATACGATAGTCCTGACGGTGCCCAGAATAACGTTTACGGTGGTCAAGCGCGGTATCACTTCAGTCGCGGCTCAAATCGAGATACTTGGTTAGGCTTAAATTACTTCCAAGAAAATCAAGGAATTAGAAACTTTAAGCTCTATGGTTTGAGTAGTCTGGTATCTATGGGTACAGGGGCAGACTTTATCGCTGAATATGCCCGTTCCGAAAATGCTTCCGATGTGATGGGTACGGTAACGGGTACAGCATTCCGTTCTGAATTAAAAGGACCCATTGCGAGCGGAATCATGGGGCGGTTATTCCTGCGCAGTGCTGACACAGGGTTTGCCAACAATGCCACGATTAGTTTTATTCCAGGACAAACCCGATTTGGTGGGGAAGTACAGGCGAAACTTTCTCCTAGTACTAGCATCAAAGCCGCTTACGAACGGGAACGGAACCAAGGCACGTCACCTCAACCAATTAACTTTTTGGGACAGGCTACCACTAGCACTAGCGCCAATGTAGATAACTTACTGCAAACCTGGACTATGGGCGTAGTGCAGCAATTAGGCTCAAGTAATTTAGAACTAGATTGGTTGATTCGCAGTCGAGAAGATTACGCCGCCACTAGTAATACTTCCTTAACTGCAAATTCCAATCAATTGCGGTCGCGTTTAACTACACCATTACAGGATAATTTGCAATTAATTCTGCAAAACGAAACCAGCTTGTCCGGTACAGCAGACAATTCTTTTCCGGATCGCAGTGTGATGGCTTTAGACTGGCGGATTTTTCAGGGATTGAATTTCCGCGTTGGTCAGCAGTGGTTCCACAGTGGCGAACTGAAAGGTAATGCCATTACTAGCGCTGAATTACTAGGTGAATATAAACTTGCTACTGATACGACTTTAACTGGTAGATATTCTGTTTTGGGTAGTTCCAATACCAGCACCACCCAAGGGGCAGTGGGTTTGAATCATCGTTGGGCAGTGGCTCCTGGTTGGCGACTGAATTTAGGCTATGAGCGGGTTTTCGGTAATTTTGCCACAAATACCGGTACGGGCGTACAAACTTTGCAGCCTTTTAGTGTGGGACAGTCCACCGGAACCCAAGCCCTGCAAGCGGGAGATAACTATAACTTGGGTGTGGAATATACTGATAATCCAGATTTGAAAGCCAGCGCTCGTTATGAATATCGCACTTCTTCCGGTGGTGCGAACACGGTTTTATCCGCTTCGGTTTTAGGGAAGATTAATTCCCAAGTGACGGGATTATTCCGTTATCAACAGGCAGGAACAGCGAATCAAGCTACTCCAGGATTGGGACCTACTACTAATCTCAAATTAGGCTTAGCTTTCCGAGATCCTAATAGTGATATGTTCAATGGACTATTGCGGTATGAATTTCGGGTTAATCCTTCGACAATTCCTGATACTCTACTAATTGGGACAGGTTCCGGTAGCCAAGACCATCTGTTTGCAATGGAAGGAATTTACGCTCCCAATTGGCAATGGGAATTTTACGGCAAGTTAGCCTTACGGAACAGTACAACTTATATCGCTAATGACTTTACTGCTAGCTCCAGTATTTATTTGGGGCAACTGCGGGCAATTTATCGCATGAGCTATAACATGGATTTAGTCCTAGAAACCAGGGGCATTGGTCAACCCAGCGCAGGTTATATGGAAACTGGTTTTGTGGGCGAAATTGGCTATTATCTGACCCCAAATTTACGGTTAGCCGCTGGTTATAGCAGTGGTTCCGTAAATAGTGATCGAGATTTTAGTGGTTCTCGGTCGGGGGCGGGACCTTACGCAATGGTGACATTCAAGCTTAATGAACTCTGGGATGGCTTCGGTTTGCAGAAACTAACTACACCACAGCCCCAAGACTCGACGATTCGCCCTAATGTTGCTACGGAAACCACCCCAGCTATAGCCCAAATGGCACGGCGCATCACACCCCAGATGACTCCTTTACAGTTAGCCATAGCGAATACTAGCGCCGGATCGGGACAACCGGACTTGCTGGAATGGATTCAGCGGCTACCCGATGCCCAAACTCCTAAACCCGCTACCATAGCCAACAATGGGACTAATTCTATTCCCCAGGCTTTGTTACCCAATATAACGGTGGTGTCAATGGCGGGAGCAGTGGCGATGTATTCCACCGTAGGGCAATAAAGGAGGCATCAACCCATGTTTACCATGTTTAAATTTCTGCTTCCCGTCGGTTCTGGTGATGGTGTAATTCCAACCAAAAATAAAACTCAAAACACAAATAAAACTCAAAACACAAGTAAAGCTCAAAACCAAGTTAAAAGAAATAATCCGATGCGTTATCGAATGGGACTGTTTGCTTTAGTTTGGTTAGGACAAAGTTTAGCCAGTGGTTTAGTGTGGGCACAAAACAGCAGCACGGCTTCCCCTGCAAATTCTGCCAATAAGCCCCAAGCTCCAGCATCAATCCAGCGTCAGATTACCGATGCACCGTTGCAAAATTACCAAAGTCCCACCGATCCCCGCAGCGAAAATTTCACCCCTAGCCTAGAGAGTCTGAGCAAATTACCCCCACTACAAATTACGGTAACGACTAATCTCGATGCCGAGCCAAACCCTGACGAGCAGATTACATTACGAGAAGCAGTGATGTTAACCTCTGGGGCATTGCCGCTCAATCGCCTCAGTAAAGCCGAACAGAAGCTTGTACAAGTTTTACCAGCCAATAGTCCATCCCAAATCAACTTCGCCTTACCCTCAGGGCAAACTACGGTTAAACTGCGGAAGCCTTTGCCCCATATTGTCCGCGCCAATTTAGTGATCGATGGCACGACCCAGCCAGGCTATGACAAAGGGCGCTCTTTTGCCAGTGAGTTACACATTCCCCGCCCCGTTGTGGAAATTATGCCCGTCAACAATGTGGAGATTTTTCGGGGTTTTGTCTTGGTGGCAGACAATATCACGCTGCGGGGTTTGAGCATTCACGGTTTTAATGCGATTCATAATGTGACGGCTCCTGTGCCTCCGGCGGATGTATTTATTGCCCATCGGTTACCACCACCGGATACCAGTTACCAGCAACCCCCCGCCCAAGATGGTCCCTATCGCAAAGAAGATATTCCTCCGAAAAATATTTTGCTGGAATACAACTGGTTCGGCGTTGGTCCCGATGGTGTGATGCCTAGTCAGCCGTCAGCTTTTGGTGTGGTGTTGTTTAATACCACCGATGCCATGATTCGCCGTAATCGCATGGCGTACCACGAAAGCAGCGCCATTATTACTAGTGTGCGGTCTGAGCGTTCGCAAATCCTCAATAATGCAATTACAGGTAATGGTTTGGCGGGGATGCCCGATGCGATTCGCCTAGAGGGTTATATTACCGAGATGGTGATCAAGGGAAATTTAGTTTGTGGTAACGATGGCGCGGGGATATATATGTTCAAGCCAGAGGGAAATGGGGGCGTGCGCATCGAAGACAACCGGATTACCGCCAATGGTCGGGGCTTGCGGCGGGCAGCAGTGTATTTGATGGGGCATAACCATCAGGTGATCAATAATCGCATTACCCACCAAGGCGGCTCTGGGGTGGCGGTGGCGGCTTATCCCAAAAGTGATCGCAATGTGATTCGCCATAATTTCTTTGCCACCCTCGAAGGTTTGAGCATTGATTTACTGACCCAGCGCAATGTTACTGAATCAGATTTTCGCTCTGGTGAAGGGGTGAACCCTTGGCGTAATTCCCATTTTCGGCGGGTGGAAACTGGTAATGGTGCGATTAATGCGCCGGAGTTTTTTGCGCCGCAGTTTTTCCTGCTGGATGGCAAGGTGGGCATCGATGGCAAGGCTGATCCCAATACAGAAATCGATATTTATCGGGTAAATGAGGTTTATGCTTTACATGGTCCATTGAGTGAACATCTGGCAACGGTGAAGACGGATGCCCAGGGCGAATTTCAGGTTGATTTCACCAATCTTAAAGCTGGTGATTTGATCACGGCGATCGCCACCGATCCGCAGTATGGTACTTCAGAGCCTGCTACTAATAGTCGGATTAGTAAATTAAATGATCCCTTACCCCTGATCGAACCGCAGCCCCCAGATTGGCGGAATATTCCGGTATGTTTGACTCCCCCCATGCCACCGGAGCCGATTACACCAAATTTACCGCCGCCCCAAACGCCACCCGTTCCCACTGCCAATGAGCCACCGGTCCCACCGCAACCGATTCGCATCAAAATTCAGCGTAATATTCACTTTGCTTTAGACAAAGATCATATCAGTCCCCGCAGTGCGGAAATTTTGGATCGGGTTGCCGCTGCCCTGAAGCAATATCCTTCGTTAATCATCGACCTTGAAGGACACACCGATCCCCGTGCCAGTGATGCCTACAATATTGATTTGGGTTTACGTCGCGCCCGATCTGCCCGTAATTATTTGCTGAGTGTGGGCATTGCACCGGAACGGATGACAATTCGGACATTTGGCGAAAGACGGCGACGCACCACTGGCAGTAGTATTGTGGACTATGCCCGTGATCGCCGCGTGGAGATTCAATTCCAAGATACCCGAGGTCTGAAAATTGAACTCGAAGACCTCGAAACTGATTTGCAGTTAGAACGGTAGTGGTTTTTGAGCGATTGATAATTTAGACCGACTGTTATCTCAAGCACACGAAAATTAAGCCCTCACAGCGCCAAGTTAGGAAGTTGAGCATCTATGAAAGTCAAAGTTAGAGCGATTCTGCGGTTGATATCACGTAGCAGTAGAAAGCTCAAACATTCTTTTGTCCAGATCGCCAAACCCCTACGGCAAATCTTTCCTAATGCGCGGTGGCGTTTTGGGGCAGGTTTGTTTATGTTGTCTTTCATCGCAGCTTTGGGCTTTGCTTTGACGAATCAGCCCCACCCTGCTTATGGTGCTGCTGCCGTATCAAAAGTATTTGCACCAAACGTGGTCAACCCTGGGGAAAAGTCTCGCGCCACTATCACGATTACTAATAACAATAACTTTGCTTTGACTAATGCGGGCATTACCGATGCTATGCCCAGCGCAATCAAAATCTATGATCCGGCTAATGCTACTACTGACTGTGGGGGTGGCTCTATCACAGCCGTACCTGGCACTAGTACTGTAACTATGAGTGGTGGGACAGTGCCGGCTACGGTTGGTGCGACTACAGGGATTTGTACGATTAGTTATGATGTTTATTCCAGTGCTAGCGGTACAACTCAGAACAGTAATATCCCTCCTGGCAGTTTGACTAATACTCAAAATGACACTAATGGGAATCTTGATGTTAGTTTAACTGTCCGTCCGATTACCTACAATGCGGTGACGGGAAGCAAGGTTTTCTCACCTACTTCATTTGCGGCAACTCAAGCGAGTGTTGTAACAATCACACTAAGTAATCCCCTTAATTCCATTGCCTTGGATGGGGCAACCATGGCAGATAACTTGCCCAGTGGTTTGACAGTCACAGGGACACCCGCCACTACATGCAACAACGGTATTACTGTTCCGAACCCTGGGGCGACGACAGTCACAAATACCGGTGGTTCAGTTACTTTAAACAATGGCCAGATCCCTGCTAATGGTAGCTGTACGATTACTTTTAGCGTCACGGGGACAATTCCGGCTACATACACCAATACCATTGCCAATAATGCTTTAACAACATTTCAAGGGGCAGGACTCGCCGCCGGATTCAGCAGTAATGTAACTATTACCCAGCCCGTATCTCTAGCAAAGTCGTTTTCAATTAACCCAATTAAACAAGGTGATATTAGTCGCGCCACGGTCACGATTACTAATAACAGTACTGTACAACTGACTAACCTGACTGTACCTGATAACCTTGGGAGTCCAGCTTCAGGACTTTTGTATCGCAGCGATACGGCTCCTTCAACCACTTGTACAGGTGGCACCGTTAATGTGACTGGAGCCTCTGGTACTGCTGCAACAATTACGCTGCAAAATGCCACTCTTAACGCAGGTCAATCTTGCACATTTAGTTTTGATGTGACTTCAAGGACCCTGGGCAGTCGCACCAATACCATCACAGCCGCTAGTATAACTAATACTCAAAATTTTAAATCAGTTAATGACGCTACCGCAAATCTTACGGTAGATCCGCTATTGACCATTGTGAAGAGTTATTCTGATTCGCCTATTGCAGTTGGTGGTGACTCTAACTTAATAATTGCTATTACGAATCCTGCTAACAGTAATGTTGATCCTGTCAGCAACATTTCCTTTTCAGATGGTTTTAATACTTCTGGACGGGTTGTTTTACTAAATACAGGTGCAGGGGCAGGCACTTCAACCTGTGGTGGGATAATCAATGGCACAAGCTCCAATGGATTCACATTCACTGGTGGTTCCATTGCCAAAGGCGTAACTTGTACCCTAACGATTCCTATCAGGGGCGTTAGCAACGGTTCAACGACAAATACTATTGCTCAAGGAGATGTCATATCTACGCAACTTGTAACTAACGCTGTTTCTAACTCGCCAAGTATTACAGTCGGAGCCCCCCTTACGGTTGCTAAAACTTATTCCAACGTCAATCCCAGACAGGGCGACCCTGTTATTCTAACCATTGCCTTGCGCAATTACGATCCTAGACAGGCTACCAACGTAACCCTTACTGATGTTTTAGATCCGCGATTGGAAATTGTTACTACTGCATCACCGGATTTAATTACCACTGCTGGTGTGATTGATCCCCAGTTTATTCTCGTTGATTCGACATCAGGCAATGCTATTACTCCAAACACCTGTAGTGGTACTTTATCGGCTCCACGCGATACTGCTGGTCCAACCATATCCCTAACCAATGGTGTTATACCACCTGGCTCAACCAGTAACCCAACCAGGTGTGATATCCGATTATCTGTAAGAACTGATATTTTCATTGCTGAGGCTGGCTCCCCTGCACCAGTGCCGCCGGATAGATACCGTAATATCATTCCCCCTGCGGATGCCACCGCTTCTTATGATGGGGGAGTGACTACTACTCAATCTGTACCCAATTCAAGCAACTTAAACCAGGCAGATATCAACCCTGACACCAATCCAGCAGTTGATATCTTCAGCAAACAGTTTTCCGTTATTCCCCCCTATGCAACAGCAAGTTTCGCTGACAACGTAACCACAGTCATTAATACACCGATTAAGGTGCGTTATACATTACGCAATAGATCTGCACAAATTAGTCCTGTTATCAACCTAAATGATGCATTAAATGCTGGTTTCAAGATCTATCGTCCTGGAACAGCAGGATTTGAACCAACTACTAATTGTACTCTTCGGACTAACTCGGGTGGCACGACCACGACCACAGTAACCCCCAACTTCACTGGCACAGTCAACAACGGTACATCTTTTATCATGACTGGTGGTGCAATTAGAGCCAATGGTGGGTCATGTATCGTAGAATTTTTTGTGATTTCCACCCAAGAAAATGGCACTACTGGTGTGCCTTATACCAACCCCATCAGAGCTAATGACCTAGTATCAACAAATCCCAGTGTGGTCAATAATACTCCCAATGTTATCTACAATAAGAATACTGGTGTTGGTCCATCAGCGATAGTAAACTCACCCCTAACCATCGGTAAAGGATTTAGCGTAGCTAGCACTTCCATCAATACTAACGCCACTGCTACGGTCACTCTGACAAATACTTACACAACGGCTGCTGTAGGTTCGACTAGCCTGACTAATCTAGGGTTTACAGATAATTTACCAACTAATCTCAGGGCAGTGCCAGGTACTACGGGCGGTTCTTGCGTAACTGTGAGAGGTGGTACAGCGACAATTACCCAAAATGTTGGAGTTAATCAAGATCGGGTCACTTTAACTGGAGCAACCCTACCCCAAGGGCAAAGTTGTACTGTAACTTTTGATGTTACCTCTAGCGTTGTTGCGAATTACACTGGTGCTACTGCTAATACCATCGACCGTAGTACCCAAGTTACTAACGACCAACTCGTGCCTGCACAACAAAGTGCCACAGCTAGCATTGATTTCCTTGCTGGTCTGAATATAACCAAAACCTTCGACAATGCAACTAGTAGCACTATCGTTGCCGGACAAACTTCAATACTTCGCATTGCTATCAGTAATACCAGTGGACAAAACCTCAGTACTGTTAGCCTAGACGACAACCTACCCGCGAATGTGTTAATTGCTCCGACTCCTGGAACGTCTGCAATTAATTGTGGTTCACCGACTTTCACTGCTGATCCGTCAACGAATCTATTCCGGATTACGAATGCTTCCATTAGTAATGGTGCAACCTGTACCCTGGCGGTTACGGTCACCAGTAGTGTACCTAATGCTGGTTATGTGAATACAATTCCTGCGAATGCTGTCAATACTGGAGTCGGGGTAAGCAATACCAGCCCAGCGTCAGCAACTCTAGTGGTTAACACGCCTTTAGGTATTACGAAGTCCTTTAATTCGTCAACCATTGGTGTGAATGGTATCTCTACAGTAACTCTAACCATTTCTAACCAATTCCCTAGTGCAGTGAACTTTACCAGTAGCCCTGTGGGTCTAACCGACACTTGGACTGCGGCTAACTTACAAATTGCTAATCCTCCCAATGCTTCCACCACTTGTGCTGGGGGCACAGTCAGTGCTGTGGCGGGGCAAAAAACGGTGACACTCTCTGGTGGACAAATTCCCGCTGGTTCCGTCACTGTGCCAGGTGTGTGCTTGGTGCAGTTTGATGTAACTGCTACTGCCACTACTCCTACCCCTGTTATTAATACGATTCCGGCAAACAATCTCAGCACTATACAGGGTTATACCAATAGTACTGCTGCTACTGCTAACCTCACTATTACCACCTATAGCCTGATTGTCGGTAAATCTTTTAATCCATCTACCATTGATGGTGGTACGCCTACAATTCTAAAAGTTGATATTGAAAACCCAAGCAATGGAATTCCTTTAACCAATCTACGCTTTGTAGACAATATGCCCGCAGGGATGATTGTTTACTCAGTGCCTAATCCGATTGTGTCAGCTAATTGTCCGGGCGGTGTAATCAGTGCCACGCCAGGGGCAGGCAGTTTTAGTTTTAGTGGCGGCTCTCTAGGAGTTAATCAAACTTGTACCATTACCCTCAATGTCACTTCTGTTCAGCAAGGTACTCTAACCAACTCCATTCCACCTTCCAACTTCACCAATAACGAAGGGGTTCTCAGTAAGGAAGGGATTGGTTACCCTGCCACCGTGGCAGCAAATTTCTCTGTATTACCGTCAGCGGAGTTTGCTAAGGAGTTTGATTTACCGAGTATTGCTCCCGGTGGTGTGGCATCGCTGAAAATCACTGTGGCTAATACTGCGACGGCGATTAATCTGACAGGGATGAATTTTCAAGACAACTTACCGTCTGGTTTAATTGTCGCACCAACGCCAAATATCCGAAACAATGGTTGTAATGGCACAATCACAGCTAATCCTGGTTCTAGTGTGATTCAGTTAAGTAATGGTTCTTTGGCTGCTAGTGTCGCTTGCTCCATCCAAGTAGATGTCACAGCCGCTAATCCTGGGCTATACACCAATAGTATGCCCGCTGGTGCACTACAGACAGCTCAATCTATCAGTAACAAACAGCCTGCCACCACATTGTTCCCTGTACAGGTGCAACCCACCATCGCCAAGGCTTTCAATCCTAGCAACATACCATTGGGTGGAACATCACAAATGACAATTACTATTACGAATCCTCACACGTCGGGTTTAGTCAATGTCAATCTGGATGACAATTTACCCACTAATTTGGTGGTTGCACCGATTCCGAACTTGATTAACACTTGTAATGGTTCTGTAGCGGCAGCTAGTAATACTGGTTTAGTACGTCTAACCAATGGCAGCATTAGCGCTAGTAGCAGTTGTACAATTCAGGTTGATGTAACTTCGGGTGTGGGTGGCAACTATACCAATACAATTCCGGCTCGTGCTCTGACTGCATCGGTGGTAAATGGAGTTAATCCACCAGTGCCCGGACCAACTAATATAAATCCTGCAAGTGCCACTCTTAGTAATACCGCTGTAGCTACTAATCCTCCTAACCTCCTCCTCATCAAGCGCGTTACTGCTTTAAACAGCACTAACTACACGACGGTGATTGATGACGGCGTTGCCAATAATGAAGATAATGATCCCAAGTGGCCCAGTAATTATCTGCAAGGGCAAATCACGCTGACAGGTAAACCAGGCGACCAAATCGAATACACCATTTACTTCTTGAATAATGGTGGCAGTGCGGCGCAGTCGGTACGGATCTGTGATGCGATCCAGTCATGGCAAGATTTTGTGCCTAATACTTATACTGGTGTATTTCCTCAAGATAATCCTGGTTCCCTTGGTGATTCAGGAATTGCGTTGAAAATTGGTACTGGTTCTGAATTGCATATGTCAAATATCAGTGATCCACCAGATCGGGGTGAATATGTACCATCCCCCACTGTGCCTACTAATTGCAATACCTCTAGTAATCCCAATGGTACGGTGGTGGTGGATGTGACCCGTAATAGCGGTTCGCCGACATTCCCTTCGTTGCCCAATGCGACGGCGGCAGGCACACCCACTGATTCCTATGGTTACATCAGATTCCGTACTAAGGCGAAGTAATTGCCCAGAAATCACTCCACCTGAAATCTATTCCTAATTAATAACCCTGATTCTTAAACTATGACTAGTTCTCAAGTTAAAGAATCAGGGTTTTAGGTTTTATTCTAGGGATTGTGTCTGGAGACTTTATGGTGTCTTATGCCTTGAATTTCTCAACGATGCGGCGCGTGGCTTCGATCACATTTTCGCGACTGTTAAAAGCAGAAATCCGGAAGTAACCTTCCCCAGCCGCCCCAAAGCCAGAACCAGGAGTCCCGACCACATGGCAAGTAGTGAGTAATTTATCGAAGAAGTCCCAGCTAGATAAACCTTGAGGGGTTTTTACCCACACATAGGGTGCATTGATGCCGCCATACACTGCCAAACCCGCTTCGGTGAGTTTTTCGCGGATGATTTGGGCATTTTCGAGATAGAACTGCACTAGGGCTTTGGTTTGAGCTTGTCCGGCTTCGCTATAAACTGCTTCGGCTCCGCGCTGCACGATGTAAGAAACGCCATTAAATTTAGTGGACTGGCGGCGGTTCCAGAGTTTCCAGAGTTCCACATCGCTGCCGTCCTTGGCTTTGCCCATCAAGTTCTTGGGAACTACCGTGAAAGCGCAACGGGTTCCGGTAAATCCAGCGTTTTTGGAAAAAGAACGGAATTCAATGGCGCATTCTTTAGCCCCTTCGATTTCAAAGATGGAATGGGGCAAACTAGGATCGGTAATAAAAGCTTCGTAAGCCGCATCAAAGAAAATAATGGAACCGTGATGGCGGGCATAGTCTACCCATGCTTGGAGGTGGGCGCGGGTGGCGGTGGCTCCGGTGGGGTTATTAGGGAAACACAGATAAATTAAATCAACTTTAGTATCGGGAATCTGTGCCGTAAAGTCATTCTCAGCGGTGACGGGTAAATAGACTAAACCACCATATTCGCCGCGTTCGTTGGCATCGCCGGTGTGCCCTGCCATGACGTTGGTATCCACATACACGGGATAAACCGGATCGGTCACAGCAATGGTATTGTCATCACCAAAAATGTCTAAAATGTTGCCACAGTCGCACTTGGAGCCATCGGAAACAAAAATCTCATCGGCGGTAATATCGCAGCCTCTGGCTTGGAAATCATGGCGGGCAATGGCTTCCCGTAACCAGCCATAGCCTTGCTCAGGACCGTAGCCTTTAAATGAACCACGTTCTGCCATGTCATTGACGGCTTGGATCATGGCTTCACGACAGGCGGCGGGTAACGGCTCGGTGACATCCCCAATGCCCAAACGGATGATCGGTGCGTCAGGATTGGCAGCAGCAAAGGCATTGACCCGACGGGCAATTTCTGGGAACAGATAGCCTGCTTTGAGTTTTAAGTAATTATCGTTAACACGTACCATAGCGCGAGTCTTTAGTGATTAAGGTGAATTGTTACAAAAGATGAAGTCTGCTGTGGAACATCTTGCCACAGGTTAGGGACCTGATCACGTCACAAGTCATGGTTAATTGCTTTAAACCCTCAAACACAAGCTATCTCAACACTCTCTAACTACTTTTCTCTTTACTTTTCTGTCTCAATACTTTCTAAATACCTTGCACCTAATTTGCATCCAATTTTTACCTAACACAGTGTTAGGTAGGTGTTAGGTAGGTTGTCCCATGACCGAACCGAAACTCCTAACAGGTTGCAAGGTGTTTTATGTAGATTACCCACCTATACTCAAAACATATCGCTAGGGACTATGCATATTTGCGCTGTCAAATACATCGAATACCTATCTGCTATTGGTTCGCAAATGTTGATTCGGATTTATTCACGAGATTTAGTCGCAAATATTTACCTGTTTTAGCCACAAAAGCCTTATCCCCACACACTCCCAGGGATGCACTGCCCCCCGAAATGATTATGTATAAACTAACTGCCACTGCCAATAAAAGCACTTCGTTCTCTAGCGCTGACCGAAACACTAGCTTAACTCTGCTGAAGCAATATCGCCAAAATCCCCAAGCTCATCTCCGCAATCGCTTGGTAAGGCTTAATCTGGGCTTGGTGACTAAGGAAGTTAGTTTCTGGGCAAAACCCCATACGGAACTTTACGAAGATTTGTTACAAGTGGGGGCTATGGGTTTACTTGGCGCAATTGAGCGGTTTGAAATCGAACGGGGTTATGCTTTCAGTTCGTTTGCAGTGCGTTATATTCGGGGGGAGATCCAGCATTATCTGCGGGATAAAACCAATGTTGTGAAAATGCCCCGTCGCTGGCAAGAGATTTATCAGCAGGGTTTGAGACTAGCCCAAAAACTACGTTCTACCCTAGGGCGGGAACCTTCTACAGCGGAATTAGCAGCAGCTTTGGAGATCACGCCCGCACAATGGCAAGAAATTCGCCTTGCCCACCAAAACCGTGAGCCGCTGAGTTTAGATGCACCAATTAAAAATGATGATAAAGATGCCACAAGTTTACTGGAGTTGATGCCCGATCCCCACAGTAGTAATGAGCATCATGATTGGTCGGGAATTCATCAAGCCCTAGCCCATTTAGAAGGACGTACCCGCACGATTATGGAATTTGTATTCCTTGAAGATCGTCCTCAGCGAGAAGTGGCAGTAATGCTAGGGATTAGTGCGGTTACAGTGTCGCGGCAAGTCAAAAAAGGTTTAGATACTTTGCGTTCTCTCATGTTAGCAGAAGCCTGTTAATTACAGACTGCTCATAAGTTGCACTAAGTTTCTGAAATAACTTGTATTCAGTTATTCACTCAGTTCTTTATGGGTAATGGAATCAAAGAACTCATTACTCAAACTGCCTAAGGATGGGTCAGGTAGTTCGTCAATTAACTGATGTTGTGGCGGCATATAGGAATGACTTACGGAATCATAGGCTAAAACTTCCCCAGTTTCCAAATTATAGACCCAGCCGTAAATATTCAAGCGTCCTTGATAGAGTCGCGAGCGCACAATGGGATAGGTCTTCAGGTGATCGATTTGGGTCAGCACATTCTCAGCGCTGGTAATTTCTAATATCTCTTTATTACTCAAATGACTGTAGTTTTCTTTGACTAAACGGCGCGTACCTTCCGCCAGTTTAAGCCATTCGTAAACTAGGGGCATTTCTTCCCGCAGGTGATCCAGTTTGAGTAAGCCGTTCATCGCACCGCAATGGGTATGACCGCAAACGATAATTTGTTCTATTTCTAGGGATTGAATGGCATATTCGAGGGTTGCCCCTTCACCGTTGGCGGTTGTACCATAGGGAGGGATAATATTTCCGGCATTACGTACAATGAAAAGTTCACCGACTTCTGCTTTAGTGAGCAAATTAGGGTCAATCCGAGAGTCAGAGCAGGTAATGAAGAGTACCTTGGGCTTTTGACTCATACCTAATTTTTCAAACAGTTCCAAATGGGCAGGAAAGTGATGATCTTTAAATTCCCTTAAGCCTCGAATTAGTTTCCGCATGGTTAGATCTTATGGTGATTGTTTGGGTAAGCCAGTGATGGAGCGATAATTACTCACAGGTAATAATGAAAGTTACTTTAAATTTAGAGAATAAATTCTCAAACCCAATGCAAATTGCAGTCTAAATTACAATCTAAGTTTCTATCCCATTTTTTACTTTTTCATTAGTTACAGAATTTTACTTCTTAGCATTTAGATCTAACATGTAGATCTAACATGATTTATTTGACGCTGTGCTAATAAACATTGTTTAATTACATATTTGAATTACATGACAGATAATTAAAACGGTTACATAGCAAAAATCACACAGCAAAAGCTACATGGCAAAACCATCGCCGAGGATGAGGCTTACATCACAGATCTTTTGTTAAAAGTTATCTAAGGAATCCACCATCTCTAAAAAGAATGGCGTAGGATCATGGCGATATTAAACTGACTTAATTTACCTAACTGCTGTTACCTAAGAGGATTTACCTGTGAAAAAAATCAAATCATGGTTTGCTGCTAGTCTTGCCGCCGTTGGTGCAGTTACCGGATCTGGTGTTGGCTCCCTCAATCCTAGAAGCGTATGGGCTGAATCACCATCGGTCACCTCTGCCCCCTGGGTGAATCAGCTAGTTGCCCAAACTACCGAAGCCGCAATCATTGCCAAAACTAAGCAAAACTCTGGTACTGCAGCGAAAAGTACTCCCTTCACAGACAAATCCCTCGAAATAGCCCGCATGATTCCCGACAATGCCTATGGTGTAGTCGCCATGAACCTAAAATCCGAATCATGGCTACACATGAAGCATCACGGTTTACAGGATTGGCAGGTTTATCGCTCCCGTTTATTAGCAATGCTTGATGAAGTCAAGGACGGCAATCCTGATGCTAAAGCACTGCTAAAAGATATTCTCGAACAAAGTCCTCAACTGTTAGATGGTAATTTCACTGTGGCATTTGTGCCGTCTAGCGCCCCTGAACCCATGCCTCTGTTGGTCAGTTGGGTTGCCATTACAGATCGTGGAGCCGTCAATAGTCTGTTGGATCGCGTTCAAGCCAGCAGTAAAGTAGAAAATACGAAAACCACTTATAAGGGAGTCACCATTAGAGAATGGAAGTTCCCCAAAATTGAAGAGCCAAAAGAAACGGGCAGTAATCCCCCCGATACTTCTTCTGGTAGCACTGGCAACGCCCCCAGCACTGCCGCTAAGCCAAAGCCTAAACCTAGTCTTCCCCCTGCAACCCCCTCCGCTACGGCTCAGTCTCCCAACAGCAATGGCGACAATGATGATTCATATTTAGATGATGAATCTGAATCTGTTGAAACACCCCCACCTGATTATTCACCGGAAAAAGTACTGAAAGCCATAGGTTATCAAGATGGGTTTGCTGTGGCAGTGTTACGGAACAATTACGTTATGGTCGCCCCCAATGCGGAGTTGATTAAAACTACGATCAATGGTGTGCCTAATAACCTGCGCCAAAGTCCTAAGTTCCTGCGCACTGTGCAGAATCCTCAATGGGAAGATTCTCTATTGACTACCTACGGCAACTATGGAATGCTTGTGAAGCTATTGGAAGTTGTTGCCAATGATCTGCCAGAGACTTCTGAACTTCCAGGGGCAAATCGGAAAGACTATTTAGCGGGTTTACAGGCTACTGCGGAAGACTATGATACGTTTGATGGTTTCTTTTGGGTGACTCACACTGCCCTGCGCAGTCGGAGCCACAGCTATTACAACAAAATCAAAGACAAGCCATTTCCCCAATTACGTCGGGCAGTGTTGCCTTATCTGATTCCCAGCAATGCCTATCTGTCCGCCAGTAGTGGCAATTTTAAAGAGCAGTGGCAGGTGATTGTTAATCAATCAACGCGATACCCAGGAATCGAAATTCTGGTTAAGCCAGTGCGGGATTTCTTTAAGGAAAATCTAGCGATGGACTTTGATAAGGATATCGTTTCATGGATGGATGGGGAATATGCTTTCGTGATGTATCCCAGCAAGAATTCACCGCTGATCCGTGGTGGTTCTGATTTAGTCACAAGCTTGTTGGTCAGAACTTCTAATCCTGCGGCAGCCAATACTGCTCTAGCCAAAATCACGAAGAAGCTAGAAACTAACTTCAATGGTTTGGTGACTATACGGCAAAGATTTGTATCAGGAATTGCTCTGACGAGTTTTGAGTTCCCTGATCCAGAAAAGGAAGGCAGTACCATGAGTGCTTTTGCCTATGGTTGGCGGGACAGTCAGACGCTATTATTTACCACTGGTAGCGCTACGGTGAGTGATTTTGCCCCTGGTCCAACCCCCAATCTGGCTGAGTTCTCTTTCTTTAAAGATGCTGCTGCTAAAATGCCTGAACCAAATCTCGGCTATTTCTATGTCAATGCGCGAACGGTTGCGGACGGAGCATCTAAGTTCTTCTTTACGTTCGTCAATTCTGATGAAAATGGCTCAGGAACTGTCCCTCCTGCGGTCACGAGTTTCATTGAGCGTTTGGGAGGTTGGATGATTACCTATTCTGAATCTACGGATCGCATCCAAGCTGACAGCTATTTAGGGATTAAACCGTTAATGAATCCCTAATTACCTGATTAAACCTAATTACCTAATTAAATTTGATTAGACTAAGGCGCTTACTATGAAGGTCTCAAACTTTGTTTAGAGGGTGTTTGGGAAGTCTGCATGTTCGCTAAAAATAATGATTGATCCCCCCTAGCCCCCCTTAAAAAGGTGGGAAAAGACTAAAAAAGTCCCCCTTTCTAAGGGGGATTCAGGGGGATCAAAACTTCTCAAACTTTGTTTAAGTCTTGTAGTAAGTGCTTTAGGTATATTCTCAAACTCAACGTTACACAAATACCCACGAAAATATGGAAGAAAATCCCAGTTTTCTGTATGAGTATACTAAATTTTGTCTAGAGCAGGCTCAGCATGGCGTTGATACCTTGGGTAATAAGCTTGCTGGGGTAATGGAAATCAGCGCTCTATTACTGCTTGGTTTACGAGTTACTTCCACTTTCCAAGTTTATGTCAAACCGGAACAAGTCCACTTATATTTTCTCTATTTAGCTTTAAAACTATCGGCTTGTGTGGCTCTAGCGATTGCGATTGCTTTCGCTGTTTATGGACTATATCCGCGCAAAGTGGCAACTACGGGGCTTTCACCGGATGTGCTAATGCAAAAGAATGAAAGTCTACAAGCCGCAATCACGACCACATGGATGCAGCAAATTAATGATCTGCACGTCTATAAGGAATCCCGTACTGTGTTTTTACGGAAGGCAATGATTTCCTTAGGGATTGGGATCGCGATTGCTACTTTTGCCACTACGGATGCTTTTTTTATGGCGATCTTAGGGAAGTAGAAGAGAACAAAAACACAATCTAGAAACTGTAACAGATGATTTCTGCCTCTTATTCCGACAATGCCTTGATCAGATCGTTCTTTTTCATCTTACTTAAACCAACGATTCCTTTCTCTTTTGCTAGATTCTTTAATTCAGTAACAGTCTTTGTTTCTAGAGAATCTTTTGAGAGTGCCTCACCTACTGGTTTACTCACTACAATTGGAGCAGATGAAGGGGTCAGGTAGAACACGGTTTTAAGTGCATCCAGTTTCTTTCCTTTGGTAATGCCACACTTCAAACCCACAATTGAGTCTAAACTTTTCCAAGATTGACGGGGAGCTTCATCAATCCTAGTAGTGACAGTAGCTAGTTTAACAGTTTTTAGTGGGGTATTCGGCTGTTCCATCAAGAACTCTAAAGCAGATTTAATCTCGTCTCTTGAAGCTGTTGACAGATTTACTTTGGGAATTTCTTCTCTTGACAGTACTCTGGCTAAATGACTGGCATTTTCTGTGTCATCGGCAATAACGCACCAAAGTCTTTCTAGCCCAGCTTTCTCGGCAGCAGCATAGACAAACGAGTTGCCAATAACTTGATAGCGATCATTTGGTAGTTCTTTAACAACCACAGGCAGCCAATTCCGCGCCCCTGCTTGCTGAAGTAGCTTAGCAGTAGCTTCAATTACAAAGCTTGCAGCATCTGTACCATCTACAATTTCGATTTCGTCCAGATACAAATGCTTTAGAGTTCCAATGTCAGTGTATTCCATTATTGTAAAAAATACTCCCTTGCTAGGTCTGTGTAGTATTCATAAGCCAAACGATTGCGATAAACAATAGGAATGTGGGAAAAGACAGCACTCGCTATGATAGCGTAGTTTGGTACTTGATGAATGTGTAAATCCTTTTTGGCATTGGTATGTCTGGGATAAAAGTAGGGCAAAAGATGCTTAGAATTTTTGACAATTCGATTTATCTCTTGTTGAGCAAGTTCTAACTGTGATTGGGTAATACTTTCGCCATTAAAGAATATTGGTAAAGCCACTGGTGTGCCATCTTTTTTTACCTCTTGCATTTGTGGCAAAAACTTTTCAATGGCAATAGCCGCATTCTGAAGCGAGAATAAGTTGTTATGTTTAGTTGGTAAGAGAACAACATCGGCAGCATAAACCGCAAGCTGACTGATAAATCTCCAATTGGGCGATGCATCTATGAAAATGTAATCATATTCATACCTTGCCAGTTCTAATTTCTTGTGCAGGGTGGATATTTTCATCTCAGCCTTAAGATCATCTTCTCGGTGCAGTTCCATATCAGCATCAGCGGGAATAACATCAAATGTGACCTGTACTTTTTTACCTTGATAAGTATAAGGACAAATTATTGATTGCAAACCAATGTTCTTATCAGTCAAAGCTTCTTTAAGTTTTCCATTATCTGGACTTATCCCCAGATAGGTAGTCAGATCTTGTTGATTGAAATCAAAATCCAAAACCAGAACTTTTTTCCTAAAAAAGGCAAGAAGTGCTGCCAAATTTACAGTTGTGGTAGTCTTTCCTACACCGCCTTTGTTGTTATATACAGTAACTGTTAAGGCTTTCGGGGTATTGTTGATCTTCTCCTTTATTAGATCGATTTTTTCTACAATATTTTCAGGGGTCAGAGCCATGCAAGGAGTTGCAGGAAAAATGGCTTTAGAATGCTTTCTAAACAACTGGATATGAGAGCCGTTAGTAATAATGCCCCATTGAGTTGCTTTACAGTTATTCCCCAATAACTGACGTTTTAACTGCTTGACGGTTAAGGTATAACTTGCGCTGTTTTCAGTCAAATTAACATTTTTACCCTTTAACTCCATCAGGAGAAAAGGATTATTCTTAGTATGCAAAAAAATGTCGTTTTCTAGATTCTTCCGAGCAGCAAAGTCAGTAACACCTCCTCCCCCAGTGTCGTACTGCGGGATGATCTCTGTCATTGAAAATCCTAAATATGGTAGTAGGTATGGCGATGCAAAATTTGCACTAACTACTGCTTCAGGTGTACCTGGGGGCAAATCCTGAAGAGCAGATTTCAGGCTAGTTACAGTGGAGTTGTTATGTTGCATTGCCAAGTTTTACAAACGATAGACTGCATTCACTAAGTTGGTCTTTTTACTTAGACAAAAGTATATATTAAGCGCAAAAACTTTCCCTTATAAAATTATTAAGCTATATAGCCCGAATGTCAACTTTTTGTCTAAACACCTAAACAACATTTCAATTCAACAAACCGTAATATTATCTAGGCTGACACACCAATAATTTCATAATATGTTCCACGTTCCCATCATCAAAATTCCAGAAGCTACCATGATTGCCCTTAATCCAACTAAGATATGAATCTAATCCTGTTGGCAGGTCAAACAAATTGATCGCCATTGCCCCAGTAAAAACCCGATAATAACCCAGTAACAACCCTTCAAAAGACTAAAATACCTTTGCCATGAGTGTCTCTGTTATGAATGCCTTTGGGATAAATCTATTCGCGATACCTTGGCTAGGAGTGCAGTTTGCCTCCCCAGGAGCCGAACTAATTAAGCTCGGACCTCTGTCGATTCGTTGGTATGGGTTGCTGATTGCGACGGCAATTATTTTAGGTACATTGCTAGCCCAGAAACTAGCCCCCAAGCGCCAAGTCGATCCTGAAGTGCTGGGCGATTTAGTAATTTGGCTCGTCTTAGGAGCAATTCCCGCTGCTCGTTTATATTATGTGGCGTTTGAATGGCAGACTCGGTTCGCTGGGCAGCCCATCGGCAAAATTTTCGCAATTTGGGAAGGGGGGATCGCCATTCACGGCGCAATTTTAGGGGGAACCATAGCCTGTTTACTCTTCTGTATAAAGCGTAAACTGTCCCTCTGGCAACTCGCAGATCTGGTCATGCCTCCCTTGATTTTGGGGCAAGCCATTGGCAGATGGGGCAACTTCTTTAATTCAGAGGCTTTTGGTACACCAACGGACCTACCTTGGAAGCTCTTTATTCCGGTGGAACATCGTCCGACAGAATTAATCAACGAGTCTTATTTTCATCCCACTTTTCTATATGAATCATTATGGAATTTGGGGGTTTTGGGTATTTTATTAAGTGTATTCTATAAATTCCCCAAAGCTAAACCTGGCACATTAGTGATGCTTTACTTAATTTGCTACAGTGCCGGTAGAGTTTGGATCGAAGGTTTACGCACCGATAGCTTAATGTTAGGACCGTTGCGAGTGGCGCAAGTAGTTAGTCTCAGTTGCTTAGGTTTTGGAGTTTTGGGGCTGGCTTGGCTCTATGGCATGAAGCGTTTTTTACCGGATGTTGTTCCCGCATCTGGTAATCCATCAGCATCGGTGGCAGCATCAGTAATGGAAGAGGCAACTAATGCAGATGTAGTGGATTCGACTGGAAATTTCTCAGATGACCAACCTAACATTGATAATGCCAATCCTGTGATGCCAAATCATCCACCGGACGATCAAGCCTAGAATCACTAACCAGAATCAGAAACCCATTCATTATTCTATGTCAGCACCGCAACCACCATCTCATTCCACAACACCACCTCGGGTCATGGTGGAAACCGCATTCTTAGCCAGTACCACCGCGATCCTCTTCCTGATTAACTTCTATTTTCCCATTGGTCCTTTTTTGCGGATGTTATTTCCCTTACCCGCTGGTTTACTATTCATGCGTTGGGGTGGGCGTTCTGCTTGGATGATGACGGTAGTAGCGGCTCTGTTATTAGCGATTCTCATGGGACCGACCCGCAGCATTCAATATTTAATTCCCCACGGCATCACAGGAATTACTTTGGGTTGGTTATGGCGGTTGGGAGTCCCTTGGGCGGTGTCTTTAGCAGTGGGCACACTGATCAGTAGCATCGGCTTACTATTTCAGGTGGCATTTTTGTCCGTCTTAGTAGGCGAAAATATTTGGCAATATGCCATTGTCCAAGTTACAGGCTTAATCAGTTGGATCCTGCAATTATTTGGTTCTCTCGATCAACCGGACATAGCTGTAATTCAAGTCGCAGCCGTAGGTATGATTGCATTTAGCAGTTTCGCTTATCAAATTTTGGTGCATTTGGTGGGTTGGTTCCTATTAGATCGCTTAGGGAATGCCATTCCTAATCCCCCCCGTTGGTTAGAGGATATTTTAGCCTAGGACATGGGCTTAGGGAAAGTCTAAATTAAAGGTTCAAAAGCTGTGCCATAATCGCTTTCACTAAACCATCCAGGGTGTATTCCTGAGCTTCAATATCAACCCGCTGCAAATGTTTTTGGAAAGCAATGGAAGTCTGGGGACCAATGGAAGCGATTTGCATCGGCTCTAACCAGGTTTGCCATTCTGACTTAGTGGTTACTCCATCCAATAACTGACAGAAATGATGGACTGTTTTAGAACTCGCGAAAGTTAACAGATCAACATGACGATTCCTTAAAGCCTCGATAATTATCGGATCAGCTTGGGGGGGACAGCCTGACTCATAGGCAGCAACTGCTTCAATAGCGATGCCCGCTTGTTGAAATTGTTCCACTAAAACTTCCCGACCACCGGAAGCGACACGGGGGAACAATACTTTTAATGAATTAGAATTGGGAACCCCTGAGCGCTCATCCCCTAATTTATCATTTCCTAATAGAGCCATAAACTCCGTCACTAATGCATCGGCAATAAAATCAGTGGGAATTAAATCAGGTACAATGCCATGATTCTCTAAAAACTGAGCGGTTTTTTGTCCCACCACCGCTACCTTGGTGCGATGCAAACAGCGACTATCTTTCCCGTAATGCCGCAATCGCCCAAAGAAAGCATCTACCGCATTTGCAGAAGTTAAAATCAGCCAATCATAGGTCTCAATTTGACTGATAGCATGATCTAACTCTGTCCAACTAGGCGGCGGCAAAATCGCTAAAGTGGGCATTTCCAGAACCGTTGCCCCTTGTGCGGTCAAGAGATCTGTAAACTGACTGGCTTGTCCGGCGGCGCGGGTCACTAAAATTCTCTTTCCAGAAAGGGGTAAACTTAACGGTGGCGCAATCTTAATCCATTCCCGAAATCGCACCACTTCCCCCACCACAATCACCGCCGGAGCAAGATTCTTTTCTGGAAGTTTTGTCAAAATATTCTCTAAAGTTCCATCCCAAATTTTTTGCTCTGGTCTACCACACCATTGAATAATCGCAATAGGTGTATCAGCAGGCTTAGCAGGTTGCAATCGTTCCAAAATTTGTGGCAGATTACCCGTGCCCATCAAAATCACGAGGGTAGGTAACTGTCCCAAACCAGACCAAGGCAACTGCTCTAAATCATGCCCCGTCAATACTGCAAAACAGTTACTTACTTCTTTGTCAGTGAGGGGAATTCCTGCCGCGAGAGGAGCCGCAATAGCGCTAGAAATGCCATTAATCACTTCATATTCACACTGAGCCTCATGGAGCGCCTGCAATTCTGACACCGCTCGTCCAAAAATCCACGGATCACCGCTTTTGAGTCGCACCGTAAGTTTACCCGCCTGAGCATAGGCAACCAATAATCGATTGATTTCAGATTGTGGATATGAAGTTTGTGGATACAAATTACTGGAATTAGCAGAGTGAGTGGCGGCTGTCTGATTGTTTGTTTGGTCGTAGCGAGGACATTGATTTGCCGAGCCATTACCACTATTACCGCGCTTACCCACACAATGCAATTCACACTGAGACCCCACCACCTGCAACACTTGGGGATCAACCAGCGCATCATAGACTAGTACTTCAGCAGCTTGCAAAATATCTAAAGCTTGGCGCGTCAGCCCTGCGGTTCCAGCCACACCAGCACCGACTAAATATACTTTGCCCTGTTGGGTTTTACCCTGATCGGCTGGCTCTTGATTAGCTAAATCTTGACTGATGATGCCTTTTACGCCCTGACTAGTCATGAATGCTGGCTTGCTGCTAAATAACTCCAATACTTTATCACTTGGAGGTTTGTCGCTAGGGTCAGCCTATTTAAAATAATTATTTTAAATAATTTTAAATATTATTTAAAACAATTAGTCTTGGCTCAAACTTGTCAGTTCCCTAATCTTGCCAGAAACCAAGTTCCTGATAAACAGGCTCTCTTAGAGTCTATTTGTTAAAGCAAACATTAGAAGTGAGCGAAAGGATGATGATAGTAAAATAGCCAAGCCTTAGGTAGTTGAGATAAGTTTTGCCTGGCTCAATGGATGCCGTCGTCTCAGTACGGATTATGGGAATTTTAGTCGAAGTTTCTGAAAGTATCCCTGACACCACAATGATTCCGCTAATACTACGCCGATTATGTCCTCCTTAATATTTACCTTCTGAAATGTTGACTTTCTAATCTTTACTTTCTAATCTTTACTTTCTAAATGAACTCTAACGAACTGCTGGACATTATGAATTTTAGTTCATAATAAATTCAGTTGAATGATTGATGTAATTTTATAGTATAGAGGGGTTGACAAAAGGTAACTTCAGATTGAATAGTAATATTATTACTGGGGAACTTTAGTCATCATGGGCAAGACATTTTTTGCTGCTTTCGTGGCAGTAGCTAGCCCCATAATTGCGGCAGCTACGCCAGTCCATGGTTTGTCATTCGGGGGAAATGCATCAACGAATCCAACATACGCTTCCAACTCGACGGAGGGAGTTTCTGTTGCGAGTAATTCGACCACGGACTTATGGGGATCTTCTTTGGCATCAGCGAACCTATCGCCACCAAATAACATCCCAAAAATTCAAGTTGAGACCATCTCATCAGAACCATCTGATTCTTTCGGTGCGATTGATTTCCAATCATGGCAAGAAGGGGGAGATGTACTGGTTAGTAGCAGTAGTATAGCTTCTGTAGATACGGGGTTGGGGATTGAGGTTGACCGTGACACGATATTGGGCAGATTTTCTATAGGAGGCTATTCGCGATTCTATTTGAGTGATAACGAATCAAGCAAACCATCGCTGACATCTTTATCTAACCTAGCAACTCATTCATCCAAAATTGGTATGCAAACCTTCTCTCCATCGTTGATGCGAGTCAATTCTGAAGGGATTACCTCCTTTCAAAGGGAAGTCGTAAGCCTATTGGTTGGTCTATCCAGTGGCTTATGTGGCGGAGCATTTGGGGGAATTTGCGGGGGAATGTTTATAGCTCGAAAACTGCGTTATTACGTCTAGAATAAATTCAAAAGACTTATTCCATTATTGAGGTGTGTCAGTAATGTCCCCCGATAATGGAATGTCTTGACTACAAACTTGCCATCAAGAAATCTTTACACCTGCAAACCATTAGTTCGCAGGCTGGCTCTTTCGACGGTGTGAATTAACCCTTGACTTATTCTTTAAAAGCCTCTTTGAGCATGGTACGGGCGGCTAGTTGACTGCGGGTAGAGGTTAAAATCTCTGCCTCGCGCCGTAATCGAGCGGCTGTATCTCTGGTTTCCAGAAGGGATTGTTGCTCATCACTGGCTCCTTGGAAATTACTCGCTACCCAATAGGACAAGTCCAAGGGATTGCGGGGAATCGGTGGTAATTCGATTTCTTGTTCCGTGAGTTTTTGGGAGAGGCGCACCACATCTTGTAATAGTTCTCTGACTTCGGCAGCAAGGAGATAGGGCATTTCTTCGGCGGTTTCATCTTCGAGCCATTCCACTAACCCCACCCGAAACGGTGTATGACGGACATATTCCAAGACACGGAAGCGCTTTTCCCCAGTGGTGGCGATCTTAAACCGATCATCCGGTAAACGGTGGCATTTGGTAATCTTGGCACTGCAACCGACACTAGCGGGTTTACCTGCCTCAGAGTCCCACATCAATACTCCAAAACAGCCATCATCTTCCATGACTGTATTGATCATCATGCGGTAGCGGTACTCGAAAATATGCAACGGCAAAGGCTGACCGGGAAACAATACCAGTTCTGGTAAGGGGAAGATGGGTAATTCGCGCACAGAGACAGATGCAGACATTGCAGTTTTAGTGGGAACAACGGTACACAGTCTAGTTTAATTCTCAATGCTGATTCTGCGGAAATTCTTTAGGACAGATTTTATGAAAATTGATAGGCTGGATCTGAAGATTACCTAAGGCTAGGGCTAGGGCGATTTCCCCTATAACGTAAGGCGGCGTAATAGCGCATCAGTAACAAAATCTCGCAAAATCTGGGATCTTTAAACCTCTAGGACGCAATCAGAGGTCACAATCAGGGGACAATTTAATTACTTTAACTATGCTCCCTTAAATTAACTGTAATTACCCATGTCTAATTTGCGTCTCGTGGCAACCAAACCCTTTACCGACCAAAAACCCGGCACATCGGGACTGCGTAAACGGGTGACGGTATTTCAGCAGCCCCATTATCTGGAAAATTTTGTCCAGGCGATTTTCAATGCTCTGGATGGCTTTGGGGGACAAACCCTTGTGGTGGGTGGTGATGGACGCTATTACAATCGCCAAGCAATTCAAATTATCATCAAAATGGCGGCGGCTAATGGCTTCGGACGGATTTTAGTCGGACAAGGTGGGATTTTGTCTACTCCGGCGGCTTCCTGTGTGATCCGTAAGTATGGCGCATTTGGGGGGATTATCCTGTCTGCGAGCCATAATCCGGGCGGTAAAGATGGTGATTTTGGCATCAAATACAATACGGGCAATGGCGGACCAGCCCCCGAAAAGGTCACCGATACCATTTATAGCTACAGCAAAACCATCACTGAATACAAGTTGCTCGAATGTGGTGATGTGGATTTAGATCGCCTTGGCACGACGGCAATTAACCATGATTTCGGTCTGACTACCGTTGAAGTGATCGACTCGGTAAATGATTACAGTCAACTGATGGCATCGCTGTTTGACTTTGATCGGATTGCGGCGCTTTTGCAACAGCCTAGTTTTCGGATGTGTTTCGATGCCCTCCATGCGGTGACGGGTCCCTACGCGAAACAAATTTTCGAGAAAACCTTGGGCGCTCCGGCGGGGGTGGTGTGTAATGGCATTCCCCTAGAAGATTTTGGTGGTGGTCACCCCGATCCAAATTTGGTTTATGCCCATGACTTGGTAGAAATCATGTTTGGTGCTGATGCGCCGGACTTTGGGGCAGCTTCCGATGGTGACGGCGACCGCAACATGATTTTAGGACAAAGATTTTTTGTCAACCCCAGCGACAGTTTGGCAGTCTTAGCGGCTAATGCGAAGTTGGTCCCTGGTTACAAGTCTGGTTTGGCTGGGATTGCCCGCTCCATGCCCACCAGCCAAGCACCGGATCGGGTCGCGGCACGGTTGGGCATTGACTGTTACGAAACCCCCACGGGCTGGAAGTTCTTCGGTAATTTGCTTGATGCTGGGAAAGCAACTCTCTGCGGCGAGGAAAGTTTTGGCACTGGTTCCAATCATGTGCGGGAGAAGGATGGTTTATGGGCGGTCTTCTTTTGGTTGAATGTTTTGGCAGTGCGGCAACAGTCGGTGGAAGCGATTGTACGGGAACATTGGCAAATGTATGGACGGAACTTCTATTCACGCCATGATTACGAAGAGATTCCCACCGATCCAGCGAATACTTTAATTGAGAATGTGCGTAAGGCTGATTTAAAAGGCAAGCAATTTGGGAACTATACCGTAGCTTTTGCTGATGACTTCAGTTACACCGATCCCGTTGATGGCAGTATCAGCACGAAACAGGGTTTACGGATTGGTTTTGATGACGGTTCTCGAATTGTGTATCGTTTGTCTGGTACAGGGACTCAGGGCGCGACATTACGGGTTTATTTGGAAAGTTATGAACCGAATGTGGCGAAGCATGGTTTAGATCCTCAAGTGGCATTGCAGGATTTGATTACCATTGCGGATGAGATTGCTCAAATCAAGACCCTGACTGGTCGTGAACAGCCGACGGTGATTACATAATTTGCACTGATGCTCTAGCCCCTTCTCCTAGCTTCTCTGCCAAAACCTCGCAAAAAGGGGGAAGAGGCTGGGAGTTGGGGACAG
>JBIKNH010000152.1:0-11184 GCA_044358815.1 Pseudanabaenaceae cyanobacterium
CGCGATTGCCACTCGATATGACAAACTGGCTGAAACTTTTCTTAGTGCTATTCACATGGTCGCTTCTATCATTTGGCTCATTTGATGACACTCCCTAGATTATGACCGTTAATAAAACTTAACATCTCGTTATTATAGCAACTTTAGATTAGGAATTGTTCCGGTTGCATAGAGATTTCTCAGGCTAAATTTATGGTGTATCTTATGATGAATTAGCTCAGGGGGAACACTTGGACCAACGGCTCAGCATTTCTGTTAGTTGTCCGCTCCGTAGTGGCTTACTGAGATAATCATTCATCCCAGATTGCAAACAACGTTCCCGATCCTCAGCCATTGCATTGGCGGTCATGGCAATAATCACCACCGGAGCCTTAACTTCCTGTTCCTGTTCTTTTTGACGAATCATGGCAGCGGCTTCATAACCATCCATTACAGGCATCTGGCAATCCATCAAAATTAAGTCATAGTCTTTGTTCTGCCATGCTGCTACAGCTTTTTGCCCATCGGGAACTACATCCAGTTGATTGACATACTTCTCTAATTGCTTGGTGACCACCATTTGATTCACTTTGTTATCTTCGGCAATAAGGATTTTGAGTTGAGACAGATCAGGATGTTTATACTCTCCATTAACTCCTGGAGATAAACTCAAACTTTGTTCTACCACAAGAGATTTAGTGATAGATTGAGTTGCGGCGGTAGGATGGTTTGTCAAATTGTTTAATAAATCATTCAATAAGGTAATGACTCTTTTCTGATTAAATGGCTTGACCAAATAGTTGCTACAACCCGCCTGTAATAAAGCAGAAATATGTTCCTGCTGATCAACTCGAATCGCAGCAATCACAGGAGACTGACCAAGGAAATCAATATTTTTAAGCTTCTGAATTAGTCCCAGATTTAGAGCTTTCTGGATAGTGTTCTGGGGATGATGATTTTTCTGATATACCAAATCAAAATCAATCAGAATACCCAAAGGTTTAGCAGGTAGTTCCAATCTGTGTAATCGATTAAGGATGGATTGATCATCATATTTATCATGGTTATCACTATGGTCTGCCATTCCCATTACAGAGATTATTTGAGCACTGTTTGGAGAGTTGATTTGATGAGCAATTTGGCAATCATCTAATACCGTAACAGTGGGAACTTGGTGCATGTGCAACTGATTCACTAAAGCCTCTTGAGAATAGGCATGGGGAGAAATAATAACGATTGGTTGGTTTAGAGCCTGAGGCTTGGGAATTTCTCTGATCTTGTTAGGGAAAGCATCCCCAGGCAAATCAAAAGATAGTTCAAACCAAAAACAACTTCCTAAATCCTGTTCTGAATCGTGAGATATTTGATTATGGGTAACACCAAGTCTACCTCCCATTAATTCAATTAGTTGTTTACAGATTGATAGCCCCAAACCCGTACCACCAAAGCGCCTCGTCGTAGAAGTATCCACTTGAGAGAATGGTTTAAAGAGATTATTTATGGCATGTTTAGGAATGCCGATACCGGTATCAATTACAGAAAACAGGATTGTAATATTTTTTGGCTTCACCTGTAATTCTTCTTGTGACTCTGTTTCGGGACATAATTCTAATTTAATGAGAATATTTCCTTTGTTTGTAAACTTCAGAGCATTACCAACTAAATTAATTAAAACATGGCGGAGATGATGGGAATCACCCAAAAGATAATGGGGAATATTAGGATCAATGATACTATTGATTTCTAGACCTTTTTGGTGGGCACGCAGGGCAAATATTTCCAGAATCTCATCTAAGGATTTATGAATATCAAATACTGCGGGGGCAACTTGTTCTTGTCCTGCTTCTAACTTAGCCAAGTCAAGAATATCATTAATTAAATCTAACAAGATATTGCCACTGAGACGAATGCCATCTACCAAGAATTTTTGTTCATTAGTTAACTGGGTTTCAGCTAATAAATCAGCCATACCCAAAACGCCATTCATCGGGGTACGAATTTCATGGCTCATGTTAGCCAAAAAAATGCTTTTTGCTTGAGAAGAATATTCTGCCTGTTGTTTTGCTTGCCTTAATAGAGCCTCTTTCTCGTGAATTAAGGTTACATCTCGACCAATATAAATGTAATTGTAAGATTTCTCTTTTTCAATCCAAATCTGAGCGCAAGAGAAAGCGATTAAAACTTGTTTTTTATCTTTGGTTAAGCAATTTATTTCTAAATTACAGCGGTTATGATTAGCTAATGCATTACTAGATTGTAACTCTCCCATAGTTAGTTGCGTTGCATTTTTATGGAGAATTTCTAACTGTGCCACATCAACTACTAACTGATCAATATACTGATAAATTAATTCATCTTTGGTATAACCAAACAGGTCTAAAGCTGCGGGATTAACAATTTTAATGCGATGGGATTGATTAGTAACGATTAGGGCATCTGCCATAGAAGTCAGAATGCATTCAATATATTCTTTGGAACTAGATAAAACACTAAAAAATAGTTCTATCTCATTGACTCTTTGCATTAAATTCTGTGATTTAATCATAATATTTGTGACATCTTCTAAGTAAATAACCATAGTTTTATCACCTTGTTCTTCTTCGGACAAAACTGCATATAAATCAAAGTAAATCGGTACTTCATCGCCACGTCCACGCATAATTCCTTTGAGTTCCAAGGTTTGACCGGAATCATTCCAAATTTCTGTGAAAGCAGACTCTAAACCAATTAATTCGGGGAAAGCATGGCGAATGTCACTGTCACGGAAAATCATGGCGGCAGTTTCTGCAAAACGCTCGACCCCATAGGAAGTTTCTAATATTTTGAAATCCCGATCAATGGTGACAAAACAGCGTGGTAGTGATCCTAAGATTTTTTTAAGGAAATTAGACTTATTCATGACTTGATAATATGACTGGCTAAAAGTGTAAAAGCTTCCGCAACTCCAATATCTTCTTTAGCCGAAGTGTACAACACAGCTAATGTGTTTTGATACATTTTTCGGTTTACATCTAAGATTAAACTATGTAAGGTTTCTTCTAGACATAAATCGGACTTATTCAGCACAATGATAATAGGACTATTGGGATTAATTGAATGAAATAATTCTACGTGACCTTTGATGTTTTCAATGGTATTTAATCGTGTAACATCTGCCACTACTAAAGCCCCAGATGCTCCTTGTAAGTAAGTGGGCACAATCCCCTGAAATCTAGTACTGCCTTCTAAATCCCAAATTAACATCTGTAAACTAAGCTCTTTAACACCAGTGACGTTACTGTTACAGTTATTTTGCCGATTAGCTATGGAAGCATTGGGCTGAAAATTAGCAATAGAATTAGGAATAGATTTAACTGAATTGCCATCAGACAGACCCTCTAATGATAATAGCTTGCGAGAGATTTTGACCCCCACCGTAGTCAGATATTGATCACTAAATTGATTATCCATATACCGGCGAATCAGGCTAGTTTTACCAACGCTGAAATCACCGATCATACATATTTTTTTAGAAATCACTAGCATTATTCGTTATCCTTAACCAAAGAATGTAAAGTCGCATGTCAAACTGCAAAACTGCTACAAATTTAGTATCTTATTCTAATAATTATTTCAGTATTAACTTTGCGACTATTTGCGACTGTCGAGAACGTATCTGTTGACATCGTATCACAACTATGTTCCTTAGAGCTTTTATATAGTCGAACTGGGTAACTCTTAACCTGTTTGGAAGCTATTTTGAGGATGTTTTTTAGGATAATTGAAAAATATTCCCAAACTCATTCTAAATAAATGAAACCGTTAGCAATCTGAAATTTGTTTCTTAAAAAGTTCTTCGGACATTCTGCAAAAATTGACACCAACCCTTAGAACAAAAACGGATTATACAGTGAGATCTTAGGAAACCATTGCTCTAATAACATGACTGTTTCGGTGTTGGTTTCTATTTGTCCTTGAGCCTGTAGTTCTGTCGCCCCAGCGCTGCCATAAATTAGTGCTCCTAATCCCTGAATCGTAATTTGCACAGGAGGTGTAGCCATAGATACAGATTCTCTCATTTCTGCCAGTGCGCCGTGTTTGGCAGTTAAAACCCCTTCAGTGGCTGTCAGCCATACTAAACCATTGTTCCAGCCGCAGTCGCCATCGGTCACCATCAGAGCCATAGTTTGTGGTTCCGTCTGATTTGTCCCAATCTTTAAGCCGTGCAAGGCATTTACGGCATTTACTATGCGCACCATCCAAGGTTGGAGAAAATTACCCTGTAGTGGTGTGGGACTGTCCCTAAACCAACGGTGAGGATTGACCCCAAAGGGAAATGTCATTTGCACCTGTGCCACCTGATCGCGATGACTGGCAAAAAATCCTAACAGTTGGGTCCATGCCGCTTCTGATCTAGCAAACATAGTGCTGATGTCAATATGACGTTGCTCAAAGGGCAGATTACCGCTGCTGTCGATGCCATAGAGCGCCACCCCCATCGGTTCCTGATCTTCTTTGACCCACACTGCTAACCGTGACCGTTGTAAATGCCACCATTGCTCAGAATTAAATAGGGGAAGCAAAACTCCATGATCATGGGGCAGAAATTTTGACTCAGGCAATTGACCATGCAAAGCCACACTCAAAAAATCCACTAATTGTCCCTGACAGTCCCCCGCTGGTCGCCGTTCGATTTGCCAGTTAGTATCCCGATCTAGATCCTGATTAGTTTTTGTAATATCAGGTTTTGTAATATCAGATTTTGTAATGTGTTTGTGCCATGCCGTCAGCGGAACCGTCAGCCGTAAATTACTATTAGCCACCACATATCCCAAACTGCTATAGAAACTTTCCTTGAAGGGCATCAACATACTCAAACCCAGCCCCCGCAGATCCATTTCCATCAAGGCGGCTTTCATCAAAGCTTTAACACAGCCACGATTGCGAAACTCAGGATAAGTCCATACCCCACCGATGCCCCCCATCGAACGCAAACTACCCCGCACCCATTGGGACCATTCAAAACACTGCAAAGCGGCGGCAATAGTCCCGTCAATTTCTGCCACTAGGACATCATTGGGATTAATGATGCCCAGTTTAGGCTTAATGCAGAGGGGATGAACCCAGTGAGAATAGGCATACATGTCACCATCAACGATTCTGTCCCGCTCTGACACCTTCAGCTTGCGAATTTTCATAAGTATTACCGCCCGATGTCCTCGCAAAAAAAACGCTATAAAAAGACAAGTCTAGCCAGAGTAGGCGATAATATTCGACATGAATTAAGCTATAAAGTAAATATTTAGATACAAACGATAGAGGAGCATCATGGCAGGTACTACTGGAGAGCGTCCGTTTTCTGACATTGTAACCAGCATTCGTTACTGGTTAATTCACAGCCTCACCATCCCAGCTTTGTTCTTGGCTGGTTGGCTGTTTGTCAGCACTGGCTTGGCTTATGACGTATTTGGTACTCCCCGCCCTGACCAGTACTATACCCAAGACACCCCCACTGCGCCTATCCTCAAGGAGCGCTTTGATGTCAAACCAGGTCTGAAATAGGTCTGGGATCTCCCACCCTAATCCCGTGGGCTAACCTTGAAATCCTCATCTGTGATCGGGATGCTTGGTGGGTCTGTAGGGCAAGTGATGCGGCTTTTTGTCTAGTATTTGCCGCCCCTAGCCCAAACCTAAACCTAGAGGTTTAATCCCTTTAGTGTTAACCCCTTTGGTAATGGGTTCACAAATAGTTTCCAAACTACAAACAGTCCGCAAATCAACCAGTCTGCAAACGTCATTTTCACTGCAATCTAAATCCTACTATGGCTTCTAATAACCCCAACCAACCAGTTCAATACCCTGTTTTTACCGTGCGTTGGCTGTCTGTCCATGCTTTGGGCGTGCCCTCGGTATTTTTCGTCGGTGCCATTGCTGCAATGCAATTCTTGAGCCGCTAAATTTTCGATTACTGATCAGTGACTAATTAAGTGACTAGTTAGTTGTTGATTAGTCGCTAATTAGTCACTAATTGGTTACTAATTAGAGTTAACAATTACCTTGCAGAAATCAATGCAGTGTCAAGTCTGACTACGATGATTTAACTGCTATATAACTTGCACAAAACTAACTTTATTTAAACTCATCCTAAGAACCATCTACAATGGCAAAAAATCCTAATACCCAGCCGGTTGAACTAAACCGCACTTCTTTATACCTTGGCTTGCTTGGTATTTTTGTGCTGGTATTGCTGTTTTCTAGTTACTTCTTTAATTAGTTACATCATCCCAGCTAAGTCTTTGACCAAAATCACGTAAAGGTCGCGTCAAGATTTAGCTTTTTACTTCATACAAACTGATTTTTCTTTGCTTACAATTCACTAATTCGGGAGGTTTTACATGTTTCAGAATGGGCGTATTCCTTTATGGCTGGTTGGTACTGTCGCACTGACTGGGGCTTTGGTAGTAGTTGGTTTATTCTTCTACGGTTCTTACGTTGGCATTGGTTCAGCCCAATAATTCCCCTAATTAAGGAATTCCAACCGATATATTTCCTTCAGATCTCCGGCTTTTTATTGAGTCCGGAGATCTTGTTTTGGGAAGGGTATTGGTCACCCTGACATTTCGGGATCTGATATTTTGGGCTTAGATGTTCTGGGATTATAGTTGTTTGAAATAATTTGTAGAGGTGGCTTCGACTACGCTCAGCCATCGCCGCAAGTTAGCTGAGCGTAGTCGAAGCTATATTTTTATTTGAATTATCTATAGATATTTTGGGATTAGATATTTTCTAGTGTTGCATCAAATAATTCGCAATCCGTGCCGCTGCCCCTGGATAACCCATGCGCTCAATGCCATTGCGGAGCGTAGCTTGGAAATAATCAGGATCTTTAAGCAGAGTGTTCAGAATGTCGGCAATTTGAGCAGGTTTGTCCACCCGCTTCACGGAACAACCCAAAAGCCTAACCTGTTCCACCGCAAAGAGGGGCGTAAATTGTGGTCCATTGCCACCAATGGTAATAACTGGCTTACCCAAACCGACTATCTGCTCTGTGGCAGTGCCCGCCATTGCTAAACCAAGATTTGCCTGATGCAAAACATCTGCAAAACCATTTTCGATCAGGTGAATGTGGGCGTTGTTGGCTTTGAAAAGTAATTTAGAGTAGCCCGTGTCACTGGTGGGGGTAGATTCATCGACATCAGGATCTACAAACTGCCGAGGCAACGTCAGACCATCCAGAGAAGGGCGCAACCATCCCCGCTGACTTAACATTTGCACAAAATGATTGCGATCCAGGGCTGGAGCCAAAGCCACTAAAAAATGAACTGTTTGTGGTGCAAGGGTACGGGCAATAACTTGGGCGCAGGTCAATAGGGCAACCCAGTTTTCATAGGCTTCAGGGGGACGGGAGCCAGGCAAAACCGCCACTGCCCAATCATCATCACCAATGCCAAAATCTAAACCCTGGGGTTCGAGTCCGTCCATCATCGGATTCCCCAAATATTGCGCTGAGATGCGGAAATTGTCCCGCAGATGGTCTGCCGTGAGTTGATCCCGCACGAAAAGCCCGCAACAGTGGCGACTTTTCATCATGGTTCGTTCCCAAGGATAAAACAGCGAGCCGCCAAAGGGTGGTTTAACTTCTGTGAGGTTGCCTTGGCGATCGCGCCAGTAATATTCAGACTTAGCCGTAGCCACGAATGCAAATGGTGCCCCCCCGATGCGCGTCGGTAACCATGCCAACAACAGCGGCACAATGTCCCCAATTGCCACAACCCGACGTAAATTACGGGTTTCCTTTGCCCTAGACCACCGCCACACAAACCTCATCTGTCGTCGGGTCAGTCCTACTAAACCGTGTTGGACATCTTCGGCGAGCTTTTGTTGATCCATGCGCACAAATCCCCCGGACGGCATCACTTGGGTCATGTTAGGCACGATGGCAATTCCAGCGCGAGTATAACTGTGACCAGCCCCCACCATAGGCAATGCTAAAACCTCTGCCCCAAGCTTTTGGAGTGCTTGACCAATTCTGGCGGCAATGACATCTTCGCCATGACCATTACTAACCAATAGGAATTCCACGCACCAATTTCCAAAATTTAAACGCTGTACAAAATGAATACTAAGTAAACCAAAGCTTTTTAGTAAGCTTCCCCTCAATTACATCTGACAAATTAGCAATGTTACTGAGGGCGATGGCTCACTGCCCATAATTGTAAAGCGTATGGTAGGGAATCCATAATCAAATTTCGCTAAATCCTGTAGTTAAGCTGGTTTGATGGGTCCCTAATTGGGTTTGTTTATTTTTTTGTTTAATTTTGGGTAATAGTGCCTTACCTAGAAAATACTTGATCATATCCAAATGCCATTCTGGATTCAATTTAGGGTGACTTTGCCCCAAGCCTTGGTCACTCCATTGTTCAATGAGTTATTTACTAAATTACTAAATAATTACAGCTAAATAGTTATTAGAATTTATACCTATAATTTATATCTATAAATTCAAGACAAATATAACAATCTAGAGGTTCAAAAGATGTCCCAAAACAATCATACTATTGAGTCAATCCTTCAAGAAAAACGTAGTTTTGCCCCACCGGAAGCCTTTGCCGCCCAAGCCCACATCAAAAGTTTTGCCGAATATCAAGCCATTTATGATCGGGCTAAAGCCGACCCCACCACATTTTGGGCAGAATTAGCCGACGCAGAACTGCACTGGTTTGAAAAATGGCACACTACCCTAGATTGGCAACCCCCAGATGTCAAATGGTTTGACGGCGGCAAAATCAATCTTTCCTACAACTGTTTAGATCGGCATTTGACCACTTGGCGACGGAATAAAGCCGCCATCATTTGGGAAGGGGAACCCGGCGACTCCCGCACCATCACCTATGCCCAACTGCATCGGGAAGTCTGTCAGTTCGCCAACGTCCTGAAAAAATTAGGCGTACAAAAAGGGGATCGGGTGGGAATTTATCTGCCAATGATTCCTGAAGCTGCGGTGGCAATGTTGGCTTGTGCCCGGATTGGTGCAGTCCATGGGGTAGTGTTTGGCGGATTTAGTGCCGAGGCTTTGCGCGATCGTCTGTTTGACTCCAATGCCAAAGTAGTGATCACGGCTGATGGTGGTTGGCGGAAAGATGCCATTGTCCCCCTCAAAGAACAGGTGGATCGTGCTTTAGCAAATGGTGCAGTGCCTTCGGTAACTGATGTTTTAGTGGTACAACGCACTGCCCAAGCCATCCACATGGAAGCTGGACGGGATCATTGGTGGCATGATTTGCGCCAAGGGGTCAATGCCGACTGTCCCGCTGAGCCGATGGACAGTGAAGATATGTTATTCATCCTCTATACCTCCGGCAGCACTGGCAAACCGAAAGGGGTGGTTCATACCACAGCGGGGTATAACCTTTACACCCACATGACAACCAAATGGATTTTCGACATCAAAGATACCGATGTCTATTGGTGTACCGCTGACGTGGGCTGGATTACAGGACATAGTTACGTGGTGTACGGTCCTTTGTCAAATGGCGCAACTACTCTGATGTTTGAAGGGGTTGCCCGTCCTTCTAATCCGGGATGTATTTGGGAAATCATTGAAAAATACGGAGTCAGTATTTTCTACACTGCACCAACAGCGATTCGGGCTTGGATCAAAATGGGTGAACATTTGCCCCTGTCCCATAACCTGACTTCGTTGCGGCTGTTGGGAACCGTAGGCGAGCCGATTAACCCTGAAGCATGGATGTGGTATCACCGGATCATTGGCGGCGAACGGTGTCCCATTGTGGATACTTGGTGGCAAACGGAAACCGGTGGGATTATGATCACTGCTTTACCAGGGGCAATTCCCACCAAACCAGGTTCCGCAACTCTGCCATTCCCTGGCATTATTCCAGAAATTGTTGATCTAGAAGGACATCCGGCTGCATCTAATTCCGGCGGTTATTTAGTGATTAAGCATCCCTGGCCATCGATGATGCGTACTGTTTATGGTGATCCGGCTCGGTTCCGTCATAGTTATTGGGAGCATATTCCACCCCAAGGCGATCAGCACTTCTATTTTGCGGGAGACGGCGCACGGCAAGACGAAGACGGTTACTATTGGGTCATGGGACGGGTGGACGATGTGATTAACGTCGCGGGTCATCGTTTGGGCACAATGGAAATTGAATCGGCTTTAGTTTCCCATCCTGCGGTGGCAGAAGCGGCGGTGGTGGGTAAACCAGACGATCTCAAAGGCGAAGAGATTTTTGCATTTGTGGTTTTGGAAGGTACTCAAAAAGCCAGCGAAGAGTTAAATAAAGCCTTGAAAAAGCACGTTGTGGAAGAAATCGGTGCAATTGCCCGCCCTGGGGAAATTCGGTTTGCGGAAGCCTTGCCTAAAACCCGCTCTGGAAAGATCATGCGGCGCTTATTGCGGTCTTTAGCATCGGGTCAAGAGATCACCAGTGATACTTCTACTTTGGAAGATCGTTCTATTTTGGATAAATTGCGTGAAGGGGCATAATTTAGGAATTAGCCTCATCTGATTGGGGATTTCTATCTTGCCATCTGCCATAAATTGGATTGAAACAAATAGCTCGCCGCTATTCCAAAGTATTGGTAAAAGTGGCGAGTTATTTTTTGGTGTGGATTAGCTTCACAGGAAAGGTTAAATCACTTCCGTTTCCCTCGTCCTGGTGCATTTAGAACCACTTCTTTCATCCTAATATGGGTCGGCACACGCAAAGAGCGATTCGCTTGATAGATTGGTCCGGTGGATAGCCCTCTTTGTAAGTCATAAAACTGTTTGATAATAGGCGCAGCTTGATCCTGTTCTCTCAAGGTGAAAATAATATTATTAGCTGTGCAGGTTTCCCGATTAGAACGAGTTCCGCAAATCACAGTTGCACCGCCAACAGTACCAGAAGTAATAAACTCTAGTTGCTTATTTCTAAACAGATTATTCAATCGTTCTGAAACTAATTGACAACGTTGTTGATTGTTATAATTTTTATTGTTTTGATTAGGGATTCTTGCCCCAGCAAAAGCATTAGATTGCCAAACAATTAAGGGGACTTCTTCATTAGGGCGACTGCTAGCATTGACTAATGTAGTCCATTGATTGCCAGATTTACCACATACAAAAGATGCATTAACCTGGGTAATAGTTTGATTATTTGCTTGAGCCAAAACTGCTTCATAGTTATTACATGTAAAAGTAGTCAAAGCTATTAATAG
>JBIKNH010000301.1:0-3114 GCA_044358815.1 Pseudanabaenaceae cyanobacterium
TTTTGATTGCCAAGGATCAGCCGGTGGTGTGGCGCGGTCCTATGCTCAATGGTGTGATTCGGCAGTTTCTCTATCAGGCTAATTGGGAAGAGTTGGATTATCTGGTGGTAGATATGCCCCCTGGCACTGGCGATGCTCAGCTTACCCTGTGTCAGTCCGTACCGTTGGCTGGGGCAATTATCGTAACGACACCGCAGACGGTTTCTTTGCTAGATTCCCGTAAAGGTTTGCGGATGTTCCAAAATATGGGCATTCCCGTGTTGGGCATTGTGGAAAACATGAGCTATTTTGTGCCACCGGATCTGCCGGATCGTCAGTATGACATTTTTGGCTCTGGGGGCGGAGTCAGAGTTTCTGAGGAATTAGGTGTGGAATTGTTGGGGCGTGTACCATTGGAAATTGAACTGCGGGAAGGTGGCGATCGCGGCGTGCCGATTGTATTAGGTAAGCCAGAGTCAGCTTCTGCCAAAGCCTTAACGGAAGTTGCCCGTAATGTGGTCCGTAAAATTGATGCTTTAAGTTAGACGTTCTAGAAGTTCTCAGCCCGTAGGAAAACCTTAATAGATCCCCATGAACAACCACGAATCCCCCGCAGACATGAATGATCACACCCTGGGCACAAGTCATCAGTTGCCTAGTTTGAAGCTGCCTGATATGTTCCGCCTTGGTTTGTATCAAATGGGCTTAGGCATGATGGCATTGTTACTCGATGGCATTATCAACCGCCTGATGATCAAAGAGTTAACGATCCCTGGGTCAATTGCCTTGGGGTTGACTGCTCTGCCGTTGTTGGTGGCTCCGGCGCGGGTGTGGTTTGGGCAGTTGTCCGATGCCCGTTCCATTGGTGGCTATCATCGCACGGGGTATGTGTGGTTAGGGACGCTGCTATTTGGGGCGGTAATGTTCTGTAGTGTGCAGGTCATGTGGCAGTTGGGGCTGAGTCTCTATCAAAGTGGTTGGAGCGGCGCAACCGTAGGCTGGATGACGCTACTGGCGGTGCTACTGGCGATTTATGGTTTGGCAGTAAGTGCCAGCAGTACGCCCTTTGCAGCTTTACTGGTAGATGCCTCTGATGAAGCTAACCGCTCTAAATTGGTGGGGATCGTTTGGTCGATGTTAATGGTGGGCATTGTGGTGGGAGCAATTACGATCTCCCGTCCTTTGCCCTGTGTGGAACAGGCTTCTAATATTTCTCTATTCGCGCAACCGGAACGCCTTGCCCAATTGCAAAAGGGTGTAAATACAACGTTTACGGGGGTAATAGGGGTGGTGATGGGTTTAGCGGTGGCGGCGACCTATGGCATTGAGCGCAAATATTCCCGATTCTTAGCCCGTAAAGCGGAGGATCGTCTCAGACGTAATCCCCAAGATGCTGATTCTAAGGTTGCTGATAACGGCGCTCAGCGGGAAGATGCTGTTACGTTGAAAGATGCATGGCGGATTTTGACCGCTAGTCGGCAAACCGGATTATTTTTTAGTTTTCTGATTTTAATGACGTTTGGGCTATTCATGCAGGATGGTGTCCTAGAGCCTTTTGGTGGGGAAGTATTTGGCATGAGTATCTGTCAAACTACGCAGTTAAATGCATTTTTTGGGATTGGAACGCTGTTGGGGTTGAGCTTGGCAGGGTTTGTGATTGTGCCTAAAATCGGCAAACAGAGAACCGCCAAGTATGGCTGTATTGCGGTGGGTTGTTGTTCTCTATTGTTAATGGTTTCCGGTTTCACGGGACAGAAGGTAATGTTACAGATCGCGCTTTTGTTTTTTGGGTTGGCATCGGGAACAACTACCTCTGGGGCGCTAAGTTTGATGCTTGATTTAACCGCTGTGGAAACTGCTGGAACTTTTATCGGCGCGTGGGGTTTGGCTCAGGCTTTGGCGCGGGGTTTAGCGAAGTTTGCAGGCGGTATTGCTTTGGATGTGGGACGGCTGACACTAAAGACTCCTCCCTTAGCCTATGGGTTGGTGTTTGTGCTGGAGGCGGGTTTATTACTGGTGGCGGTGTGGTTGCTGAGTCGGGTTAATGTTCAGGAATTCCGAGATGATGCGAAGCGGGCGATCGCGGCGGTGTTTGCGAGTGAGTTGGATTAGTGGAATTGGTTTTGGGGGAGTGACCACTACCATGATTCTTAATAGTGGGTCACTAACCGATGAGAGTCAATCTCAAATTCATTTTGCCTACATAATTTTGTGAGATACTATCAAAGTGATGCCTATTTCTCCTTCTTCAATGCCTGAACAAGTTAAGCCAATTCAAAAAATTCTCTTTGGTAGCCCTGGGACTGGTAAAAGCTATCAAGTGCTTGAAATAGCTAAGAATGAATTGCGTATCCCCTTTGATGAAGGTACGAAAACTCTGAGAAATACAATTAAGACTGTATTTCACCCAGAGTATACCTATGCTGATTTTATGGGGAAGTTGTTGCCATTAACTCAAAGTGGCTCAATTATCTACAAGTTTTACCCAGGGCATTTTCTTCGCATTTTAGGTATGGCTTACAAGGCGTTAATCGATGGTAGTGATGAAAACTTTTTGTTGGTAGTTGATGAGTTGAATCGAGGGAATGCTGCTGCTATTTTTGGGACTGTGTTTCAACTGCTTGATCGGGAAAGTGATGGATGGTCTAGCTATGAGGTGGATATTTCCGATATGGAACTATTTGGATTGCTTGAGGTAATGGGGCTGAAGCCAATAATTGGCTCTGATGGAAGCATTGATATTAATGCTGATGGAATGAAACCATCTTATCAGAAGTATTTTGAAGACACTGCAAGCAAATTGAATGGTACAAATGACAGTTCTAAGAGAGTTTGCAGTCTTCTAAAATATCGTCAAGTCAAAATTCCAAAGAATCTATCAATCATTGCCACAATTAACACATCGGATGAGTCAATTTATTATCTTGATAGTGCATTTAAAAGACGATGGGATTGGGAATATATTGACTTTAGGACTAGTGCAGGTATTTATTGTGAGGACGTAGCGTTTGCTAGGGAGTGTCATCAAATAGGTAAAGTAAGGAGAGTAGTTTTGCAACAAATCAAAGACAATGACAACACGACGCTACGCATTGCGTGATGACCAATGGGAACGAGTCAAAGACCTATTACCAG
>JBIKNH010000153.1:0-11023 GCA_044358815.1 Pseudanabaenaceae cyanobacterium
ATATTTGATAATTTTACCCGATTCACATTTTGGACAGTTCATAAAAATTTTGCAAACGATTGACTATTCTAATTTACAGCCTAAACATTACTTTGCACCACTACCCAAAAAATGTAAGATCTCGGTTGATTTTAGATTTTTTTAGTTTTTTCGTTTCTGAGACAGGCTGTAGTCTGGAGATACAGGTAGTCCTAAAATGGAAAGGATGAAGTAAGGCTAGACAGTGCTACGGGACGAACTCAGCATCCTGCCCTATTTAGCACCACCGAGATACAAGCCTCCCGAGAATGAAACCACCCTGCCTTTTTAAGGGGGGCTAGGGGGGATCAATCATTATTTTTAGCGAATATGCAGACTTCCCAAACACCCTCTTAAGCCTCTTGCTAAACCTTCCTAAGATATCAAATGGGTTCTATAGTAAGCACTTTAGCCCTATCTCTAGATTTAAACCTTACCCGCCAACTCATCCACCGTCTTCTGTAATTCCTGTAAATCAGGCACACCAGAAAGCACTTTCCCATTGAGTAACAAAGTCGGCGTACCATTAATACCCAAAGAAATCCCTAGTTCCAAATCTTTCTGAACTGCTTCCTTAGCCGCATCACTAGCCCGATCCTGATTGAATTTCGTCACATCAAGCTGTAACTTCTTCGCTAACTCCTCATAAAAACCATCATTCAACTTGTCTTGATCTTGGAATAAACCATCGTGATATTCCCAAAACTTATTCTGTTGTTGGGCTGCCCATGCCGCCTGTGCCGCTGGACGTGCTTGGGGATGGATTTGCTCTAAAGGAAAATGTTTAAACACTAAAGTAACTTTATTCTGATTTTTCGTCATGAATTCCTTCAAAACTTCCGCTCCCCGTTTGCAATAGGGACACTGAAAATCAGAGAACTCTGCTAGGATAATCTTCTGGGAAGTCGCCCCAGTTACCGCCGCCCCCCGCAGTAAGAGTCTTGGCTCTTGGGCAACTTGACGACGCACATTCTCCCTTGCTTCCGACTGTTTACGCTGCTGTTCCTGTTGATAATTTTGCACCGACTCCAAAATTACCTGGGGATTTTTGCGAATTACTTCCAAAACCTTCGCTTCTATTTGGGCATCAGTCATCTGAGCATTGGCAGACTGCCCCACTGTGCCACAACCAATCACAAAAAAGATCACCACACATAAAACCGATAGCAGTGAAACTCTGATTTTACTGAGCCGTTGCGAATAGCCTTTCAGAAATTGCGCTTGCTGATTTTGCCGTAATTGCTTCTGTTGCACTTGAGTTAAATCCTTGGGAATGCAAAAAACTAAAAAAATCTACTCTTTACCAGCCTAATTACCAATCTATGGCGATCAGGTAATTACTTCAATCGATAACGGACCTATAACCTAAAGCCATGACGTAACAACATCACGTAAGGCACCATCAAATTATGGCAAACCTATGGCAAACCATGAGATGCAATCACCTGCTCATAAATCTGTTGCAGCCTAACCACATGATCAGGGATCGTAAACTCCTGATGAAACCAATCATACCCAGCGGCTCCCATTGCCTGCGCCATCGGTAAATTATCCGCTAACGTGGTGATGGCATCGGCTAAACCCTGACGATCATTTAAATCAACTAAAATTCCCGTTTGTCCATCGCGCACATGTTCAGGAATGCCACCCACCGCACTCGCCACCACCGGACGATATCGCCCATAGGCTTCAAGGGTAATAATCCCCGCAGGTTCGGGCCAAACACTGGGAAACACCGCCACAAATGCGCTGCGATAAAGTTCCTCTAACTTGGCTCCACTACACCAACCATGCCAAGTCACCCGATCCGTTAAACCTAAATCCTTAGCGCGGCGTTGAATGCGTGCCATATCCCAACCTTCCCCCGCCACATCCAGACGAATCCGCCGATCTAACAAAAGCATCGTTTCCAAAAGCCAATCTAAACCCTTTTCTGGCACAATCCGACCACCGAAAAAGATCCGCCGCTCCTGATGTACTTCTGCTGTGAGGGGCGTGGGCGTTACCCCTGGCTCACGAATACCATATTTCAGCGTGATCACCTGCGACTCCGGTAAACCATTGCGGATAAACTCTTGGCGCACATACTCACTGTTAGCAATCACAACAATTTTCTTGGATTTCAACGCGGCTAAACTTGCCCCAGTTCGCTGCACATTATTGATAATCCGTTCCGGTCGCTTGCTGCCACAACCCGCCACAATATGAGACACCCCACATCCCCAAGGATCATAAGCCCGTTCACAGATTTGTCTAGTATGGGACAAATACTTATTACCACTGGGGCAATAGGCATCATGGTTATGGGCAGTGAAAACCACCGGACAAGCCCCCGATACTTCGCTCAGCCGTTGCACTTCATGGATATGCACCAACCGAAAAGCACTTTGATCCACCCCTTGCAAACTTGGCAGCATTTGGGTACTAAACAGATCCGGCAACGCCCCTAATAGCCCATCCACATAGGTTTTGACCCCACCGCCACCCACCGCCAAACTCGCCGAACAGTGGTAAATTTTGCCTGATTCAGGGATGCCTGAGGGAGGGATCATCTTGGTCGCAGTCATGGTGATAGACGTGGTGATAAGAGGTGCTCCCAAGATTAAACCGCCAATACCCTAAATTTTCTACAAATCATGGGGAAGTTTAAACTTTCGGATTTGGGATGATGTCAGACTTGGGATCATGACGGCTTAACATTGGCTGAGGCTTGACTATCGGTAAATCTCTATTATTTAGATTTCAATATCTTTCTTTGAAGTTATTGACGCACTCTTTGCAGGTAAGTCAAACTGTTACATTATGTGCTCAACCCTTGAGTAATCGACCTAAGCAGACTCTCGGCACAATGTAGGTAACCACAGGTAACTATGGAAACATTGGAATTTATCATTTATCCCGATGGCAGGGTAGAAGAGCGGGTCACAGGCATTATTGGCTCTAGCTGTGCTGCGGTGACCGAAGCAATCGAAGCCCAACTAGGCATAGTCGCCCATCGGGAACTCACGGCTGAAAACTTTGCCCAAAAGCAGTTTACTAGTCAGTCAGCGGTGCAGTCCAATAGTTTGAGCCATAGCGCCTTTAGTGATGCCAGCTATACATCTGATGCCAGTTACAGCCCTTGGTCATAGGTGGCTCTGCCGTTATTTTCTACCATTAATAGCCTGTGAGTTACATCACAACTTAACGTTTTTAATGGTCTCTTAATGGGATTTCCCCTGGATATTTGCTGAAATGTTTATGGCTCATTCATGGCTTATCCTTTACATAACCGATTAGTGATTACTCACCATGCACTTGATGTAAAATCTAGCGATAAAATCTAGCGATAAAATCGGGATAGCCTATTGACACAGCCCATAACTCATTTGCCCATACCCCAAATGTGAATCACTCACTTGAACCACTCACTATAAAGGAAACTGATTTATGTCCCACTTTAGCCAAATCAAAACTCAAATCCGTAGCCTTGAACCTTTGCAAGATGCCCTAACCACCATGGGCGTAGCGTGGAAAAGTGCTGCTCCCTTACGGGGTTACCAAGGTAATGCCACTGATGCTGATGTGGTCATCGAGCAAGACAACGGCTATGACATTGGCTTTAAGTGGAATGGTACTAGCTACGAACTAGTGGCAGACATGCAGTTTTGGCAACAGCCCTGGTCTTTAGAAAGTTTCCTGAATAAAATCACCCAACAATACGCCTTAGCAACGGTAACCACTGAATCCGCTAAACAAGGTTTTGCTGTTGCCGCCCAAGAAAACCGTGCTGATGGTTCAGTGCGCCTTGTGTTGCAGCGCTGGCATGGTTAATCCATCCTTTGATCAAATTAGTGCTCTAGAAACCAATACTCTAGAGCCAAGCGGCTACGAGCCAGAGCTAGGGGGATTGTTGCGTCAAGATGATCCCGAACGCTCTGGTTTTGAGCCGGAACTGGGTGGCGCACTGCGGCAAAATGCGGTGTATGTGGACGAAACTACCTGCATTGGTTGTGGGCACTGTTCCCATGTGGCGCGGGGCACGTTTTACCTAGAACCTAGTTATGGACGGGCGCGGGTGGTGGCTCAGGATGGAGATGCCGAGGAGACGATCCAAGAAGCCATTGATACCTGTCCTGTAGACTGTATTCATTGGGTTAACTACAATCAGTTAAATCGTCTGGAAGAGGCTAGAGAGCAAATGACGATGCAGAATTTAGGGATCATTGGTGATGGGGCAGCGCTGCGCCGTAGTCAAAACCGCTTTCGCCCCACCGACCATCAAGATATGGAATAAGTTACAAGTTTTGCCTCCCCGCCTTTACAGTCTGACGGGGAGGCAAATTTTTTAAATTGTTTCTTTATTTAATGAACTATTTAATGAAATACTGCGGCTAATAGCACCAATAAACCCAACACGCCAAAAATGGTTAAGCCGAAGTGAGTTAGGGATGTGCTGCCTTTACGCACCATGTTACGCATGGCTAACTTAACGAAGCCATCTTTAGGGGAATCATTTACAGCGGCGGCTTTCGATTTAGGTTCAGGTTTTAGGGTGATGGGTTCTGTCATGGTTTTATGGTGCTGATAGTGCTGATGGGGAATATGGCAAACTTCAAGAAACTTAACGTAATGGCTTTAGTATAGCAAGCCTAAGTTAATGGTGGAGCCTTGGGGAGAGCTTGAGTTCGTTGACGGGATATTGAATGAACTTAGGAAGATTCGGTTATTGCTAATTATAGATAACTCAAATAGAGAATACAGTTTCGACTTGGCTCAGATAACTTGCAACAATGGCTGAACGAAGTCGAAGTGACATCTACCAATCCTTTCAAACAAATATAAATTTATTCTGATGCTGTTTTGAAGTTATTTACAGTTTCCATTCTCTATTATATTTTCTATCATGTCCTTCTTATCACATTCCCTACACCCGAAGACTAGCGTACCAAACCCCGTAAAATCGCCCCAATTACAATTCCCAACCCCACGAACCGCGCCACTTGCCAAAATATTGGTCCTAAATCTTTTACAGAAAACAACTGACTCTCTAAGGTGACGTGAATTTGGGCTAATCGCTCCTTCACCGTCTGTAGATCATGGATCAGTGCTTCACGACTATGAACCTCAACATCAGCCCCAACAGACGAACTAGCCAGAGCCTCTGACCTTTGCTGATATTCCTGAGTTAGGGTTGGTTGCTCTATCATCGCGATATTGACAGCATTCAACCTAGCCCGTAAGTCCGCTAATATCCCATTGGTTTCGTCCAGTTCCGACTCCAACTTAGCGGCTACATCAGCCCAAGATTCCTGTGATTCTGATTGAGGTTCAGTCATAGAGAGCAGTTATAGCAAGACTCTGGCTAATGTTGTTTTAGTTCAAGGAAATTAGTTCAAGGCAATCTGATCAAAATCCCATTGGACAGTAGATCCTCAATTCCAAGAAATGCCCCAAAATCAAGAATCTACCATCCCCAGTAATCCAGCAAAACCAATCCGAATTTTGCCTTTTTACTTCTTACTTTTGACTTACTTACTGCCCATACCCAACTGTTGCGCCTTCTGGTAAACCTTACCTTCAGTCAACAGAGACGGAGCAATTACCACTTCCACCTGCTGCATTTCCCGCAAGGTTTGCGCCCCAAGGGTTCCCATACTGGTTTTAATTGCCCCCAAGAAATTATGGGTTCCATCGTCTAAACCAGCAGGTCCCCGCAGAATTTGTTCGATGGAGCCAGTGGTACCAACTCTGATCCGTGTACCACGAGGTAATACGGGGCTAGGGGTTGCCATGCCCCAGTGATAACCACGACCAGGGGCTTCAGCGGCACGGGCAAAGGGTGAACCAATCATCACGGCATCAGCACCGCAGGCAATGGACTTACAAATATCACCACCGGTAATTAAACCACCATCGGCAATTACAGGGATATATTTACCAGTAGCCTTAGCAAAATCATCTCTAGCGGCGGCACAGTCTGCTACAGCCGTAGCTTGGGGAATGCCCACCCCTAAAACCCCGCGAGAAGTACAAGCCGCACCAGGTCCAATCCCAACCAATACCCCAGCGGCTCCGGCTCGCATTAGTTCGATGGTGACCTCATAGGTGACGCAATTACCCATGATCACAGGGATCGGCATCTTGGCACAGAAAGCCGCCAGATCAAGGGCAAAAATGCCTTCGGGGGTGATGTGGGTCGTCGAAACTACCGTCGATTGTAGGAAAAATAAATCACAACCAGCTTCAGCGGCAATGAGACCATATTTTTCAGCATTAACTGGAATGCTACTAGCACAGGCAATCCCGCCCCGTTCTTTGATTTCTTGAATGCGGCGTTTGATCAGTTCCGGTTTAACTGGTTCAGCATAAAGTTGTTGCATCAATGGGACAAATTCCGTTACGCCCACCGAAGCAATTTTGTCCAAAATAGGTGTGGGGTCCTCATAGCGGGTTTGAATCCCATCGAGGTTAATTACCCCCAGTGCCCCTAATTGACTCATGCGCACTGCCATACCGACATCAATTACGCCATCCATTGCGCTGCCAATGATCGGGATTTCGCGCTTAATACCACCGATTTCCCAAGTGGTGTCAGTCGCATTTGGGTCAACGGTACGAGAACCCGGTACTAGGGCAATCTCATCAATACCATAGGCGCGGCGGGCAGTTTTCCCACGACCAATTTGAATGTCCACGTTCGCTTGCTCTCTATATGATTTTGGTAGGGGTTGACAATAGATCAAAAAATAGGCAAATAATGCAGCTAAACTCTATGGGCTAAGGCATTCTTACCTACAGCTAAGTTTGCGAACCCATGAAGTAATGCAAAAAATAACTTGATGGCATTAATCAAACAGGGGGCAGTCATGGCTACGACACTGCTATGACTACATCCTACGACTATTACTACTATATTTAGCGGCTTGATCATTTGCCGCGGCAATATAACTGCGTTGATAACTGTGTCTATTGTAGCAATTTAAACTATCTTAACAATTTCTTTATCATTTGCCTACTTTTTGCTTTGTGTGATAGGGATTAATTAGGTTTCTAACCAGTTATTAACTTAGGTTGCTAACTAGGTTTCTAACTAAGTTTTAGTCCTAGTTTTCGTCCTGGATAGAATTTAGGGAATGAAAAGTCCATGAAAATTGATAGTTATACGCAGTTAGTTCGCCACCAGTCCCGATCAGATCGGTTTAGTTCACTTTAACACCGCTTAGACCCAACTTAGAATTAGTTCTGTGCGGCTTAAATTGGCTCTTGGTATAGATTTATGCTGTTGGTTGTCCAGAAATTCCCCCCGTATATCAACTCGCCATGACAGATTTTTTTAATACCTATGGTTTTTTGTTTGTGTCCATGTTGTTCGGTGCAACTTTGGGCATTTCGGTGTATTTGCCGTTGATGGCGGGGCAGTTGTCTCTGGCAACTCCTGGGTTTTATGCCTTGGGGGGCTATATTGCGGCAATATTTGCTACTAAGGTGATCCCCCCCGCGCCCCAGTTTGGTTGGCATTGGTTGCTCCTAGAAATGCTCATGGCAGGGGTGGTATCGGGGGTATTGGCAGTATTATTGGGGATTCCGGTCTTACGTTTGCGGGGCATTTATCTGGCGATCGCCACCATTGCCTTTGTGGAAATTTTACGCATTTTGGCATTAAACCTGGAAATTACTGGGGGAGCGGTGGGTATTTTCGGGATTCCGCAGCCGTTTGATACGCCCCTGGGATATAGCTGGGTGGCGGTGCCGTTGTTGTTGTTGAGTATGGCGTTTGTCTATCGGTTGGAAAAAATCCGCGTTGGTCGGGCACTGTTAGCGATTCGTGAAGATGAATTAGCCGCTGACTCGATGGGGATTTCCCCCACATATTACAAAGTTTTGGCTTTTACCCTGGGGGGAATTTTAGCGGGAGTCGTGGGGGCAGCAAGCGCTCATTTTCTCAATACCTGGAATGCACGGCAGGGCACATTTGATGCCAGTATTACCTATCTGGCGTTTGTCTTGATTGGTGGTTCTCGCACCCTGTGGGGACCGGTGGCGGGGGGGATGTTTTTGACGGCACTACCGGAGGCATTGCGGGGTTTGTCTGGGGTGCAGGGGCTGCCATTGTGGTTAGCTAAGTTATTGGCAGATGGCAGTATGCGCCTAATTTTATTGGGTGGACTGATCGTTTTGGGAAGTATTTTCTATCCCCAAGGTTTGATTACCCCCAGTCTTTTGCAGAAAATCAATGGTCTATGGCGCAAATTATGGCGGCTCAATCAAGGCACTAAGACTAGCTGAATCGGAAGCATTAAATGAGAGAATACAGTCGTTTTGAATAGTTATTTTGAATAGTTATCTTGATGGAGAAAGCAGTTGTAGCGGTACTATCTAAAACGGGGGTAAGTCTTACAACCTGCAATCCAGTGTTTGCGGTGTTTGCGGTTATTCTGTGCCAACATATTGCTACGAAGACACCATTTATATTTCAGCAGTTTTAAATTGAACCTATTTGATTCCTAATTAATGCCATTAGGTCCCACAATTCAGTTCAACCAATTAAAACAATCCTTAAAAACGCCATTCAAAACGCCATTCAAAACACCATTTAAAATGCCATTTAAAATGCCGCCAAAACATCGTTAAAACAACAGTTTAGATTCATCTAGTTGATATCTAGTTAATATTTAGTTAACATCTCATTAAGCCAATAGCGGCAGGAACCTCAACAGATTATGCCATCAACTTTAGCCCTGATTTCAGAACCAGCCCTCAAACTGGATCGTTGTCATCGCCGCGAGATTTTAGATTATTTCCGCAATGCGTGGCAATTGGAAAATGTCTTATTACATGCCATTGCCCATCCCAATTTTTTCTATCAGAATCCTGATCCCCTACGCAATCCCCTGATTTTCTATTTAGGACACTCGGCGGTATTTTATATCAACAAATTAAAACGGGTGGGTATTCTCCAAGCGCCACTCCATGAATTGTATGAAAATCTGTTTGAAGTGGGTGTTGACCCTGCAAATGCTGCCGAATTGCAAGCTGCTACGGCACATATTCAATGGCCATCAGTTGATGATGTATGGGAATATCGCGCCACTGCCTATGACGTGATCACCAGTGTAATTGAAACTACTGCCATTGATTTACCAATTCGTCCCGAAGATCCTCTGTGGGCATTGATGATGGCGATAGAGCACCAACGGATTCATATTGAAACTTCTTCGATGTTATTGCGGCAATTGCCCACAGATCGCCTGCGTCGTCCCAGTGACTGGCATTATGCCCCCAGCTTTGGGGCGATCGCTGACAATCCCTTGATTGCCTGTGATGGTGGTGAGGTCAAACTAGGAAAACCTTGGCATTTCCCGCTGTATGGCTGGGACAATGAATACGGTACAAAATCGGTGACTGTCGCCCCTTTTACCGTGAGTCAGTACATGATTACTAACGGGGAATTTCAAGAATTTATTGCTGACGGTGGTTATCAGAATCGCCAATATTGGGATGAGGCAAGCTGGCACTGGCGGACGGAATTTGGGATTCATCAGCCTAAATTCTGGATTCCCACAGAGTCAAATTATCGGTATCGTGCCATGTTTGATGAAATCGAATTACCCCTAGATTGGCCCGTGGAAGTGAACCACTATGAGGCAATGGCTTATTGTCGTTGGCGTGGGGTGCGTTTGTTGACGGAGGCAGAATGGCAATGGTTGGCTTATGGTAATGCTGCGGAACATCTTGCCTGTGGCGATGATAACAGTCACCATTACAATTTAAATTTACAATTCGGTTCACCAACTCCTGTGGGTTATACAGAACGTAATCAATCCCAAGGAACCCTGAAAGAAACTGTGAAAGACATTCGTGGTAATGTTTGGGAATGGCTGAGCGATACATTCGAGCCTTTGTCTGGCTTTACGCCCCATTATCTCTATGAAGATAACTCCGTACCATTCTTTGATGGTGGTCACAAAATGATGTTAGGCGGTTGCTGGATTACCAATGGAACGGAAGCCTTGCGATTTTATCGGAATTGGTTCCGTCCTAGTTTCTATCAGCACGCTGGGTTCCGCATTGCACTATAAATCGCAGAGTTTAAAGATTTTATTCTGCAATAACACCGCCATATTTTGCCTGTGGTGCGCCAGTTTGCCATGCCCAAAGCTGATCCCCTAAGGAAAAATGCCACCATTCATGGGGATGTTGCACAAAACCTTGGTTAATCATCACTGTTTTGAGTAAACTCCGATGCTGATGGGCTTGCAAATTGGCGACACTATGGCGAAAGTAATCTGGATAAGAACGTTCTGAAATTTCATCAATGGGGGAACCCATATCTAATTCCTGTCCGTAATAGTTCGCCACAGTCAAATCAATGGCGGCTCCGGTGCTATGGGGTGGTGGTGTCGCAGGATTATGGCTCGGAATTGCCCAAAACTTGAGAACTTCTGCCATGACTGATTCCTTGGCAGTGGCAGAAATATTTTCTTCTGGATCGCCTTTCTCTTGCAGTAACTGTTGAAAAGTGTAGTCCACCATAAACTGTTGTACCGCAATGGGGCGGTAGGCATCAAATACCTTCAAATGGAGATGGGGATAATTTTCTTGTAATTCCTTTTGTGCGTTTAATAGTGCTTCTAAAACTCCCTGCCGTAAGCAAAAAGGCGAAGCCAAACCGTAGGGCGCACCAAGGGATTGATAGGGATGGGGTTGAGTCACTAAGATTCCCTGAGGGATCAGATGTAAGGGTTCGTGACATTCAACAATAGGAACTGATTGATAGGGTTTCATGGAAAAACGAGCCAAAATTATTAAGGTTAATATGACTTTGGTATTTCTGGAATGTACTCCCAGTATGGTCCATGAAAATATTACAGTACTTTGCGCAACTAAGTGGGACAGTAATAGAGAGAAGGAATAAAATAAAAATATGACAGCATACTCCCTAGACCTGAGAGAGAAAATGGTGCAAGCCTACACAGCAGGAAATACCTCACTCCGCAAGATAGCTGCACAATTTCGAGTTAGT